>NZ_JBXANF010000007.1:0-454756 GCF_058801405.1 Pseudomonas sp. GW822-FHT03F04 | reverse complement strand
TCTACCGCGCCGCGCAAGGCGATTCCGGCAAGCGCCTGACGCGCTACTCCGTGACCCTGCGCCCGCAACTGGCGTACATGGCGCACCGGATCAACCAGCGGATCTTCCAGAACCTCAGCGTGCCGAAAATCATCGGCAAGGTCCTCGAAGAACATGGCATCCAGGGCAACGCCTATGAGTTCCAGACCGGTTCGATCTACCCCGAGCGCATCTACTGCGTGCAGTACGACGAATCGGACCTGCATTTCATCCAGCGCCTGTGCGAAGAAGAAGGCATTCACTACCACTTCCAGCACAGCGCCACGGCGCACAAACTGGTGTTCGGCGACGACCAGACGGTGTTCCACAAACTGGCACCGGTGGCCTATCAGCAGGACTCCGGCATGGTCGCCAGCGACCCGGTGATCAAGCGCTTCGACCTGCGCCTGGAAACCCGCACCAGCCGAACCACCCGCCGCGATTACGACTTCGAAAAACCGCGCATCACCCTCGAAAGCGAAAACCGTGGCGACGCCCTGCCCGACCTCGAGGATTACGACTACCCCGGCCGTTTCGTCGACCGCGAGCGTGGCAAACACCTGGCCAAACGCGCCCTCGAACGCCATCGCAGCGACTTCCAGCTCGCCGAAGGCAAGAGCGACCAGCCGCTGCTGGTCAGCGGCCATTTCCTCGCACTGAAAGAACACCCGAAGGCCAAGTGGAACGACCTGTGGCTGCTCACCGAAGTCCTGCACGAAGGCAAACAGCCGCAAGTGCTGGAAGAATCCGTCACCAGTGACACCACCGCGCTGAAAGACGATTTCCATCAGGGCTACCGCAACCGCTTCCAGGCCACCCCGTGGGACGTGCCGAACCGCCCGCCCCTGCGCCACCCGAAACCGCGCATCCTCGGCAGCCAGAGCGCCGTGGTCACCGGCCCCAAAGGCCAGGAAATCCACTGCGACGAATACGGCCGCGTCAAAGTCCAGTTCCACTGGGATCGTGAAGGCCAGGCCGACGACAAGACCAGCTGCTGGTTGCGCGTCTCCAGCGCCTGGGCCGGCGCCCAGTACGGCGGCATCGCCATTCCGCGCATCGGCATGGAAGTGCTGGTCACCTTCCTCGAAGGCGACCCCGACCAGCCGCTGATCAGCGGCTGCCTGTACCACAAGGAAAACACCGTCCCGTACGCCCTGCCGGCGAACAAGACGCGCACCACTTTCAAGACCCTGAGCTCGATGGGCGGCGGTGGCTTCAACGAACTGCGCATCGAAGACAAGAAAGGCCAGGAACAGATCTTCCTCCACGCCCAGCGCGACTGGGACGAAAACATCGAACACGACCAGAAAATCCGCGTCGGCAACGAACGCCACGACGTCGTGGAAAAGAACAGCTACACGGAATTCAAGGCCGAAGAACACCACACCGTTTACGAAGACCGCAAAGTCGAAGCACGGGCCAACGACCACCTGACCGTGGGCGTGAACCAGCACATCAAGATCGGCACCGGGCAATTCATCGACGCTGGGCAGGAAATTCACCTGAGCAGCGGCATGAAGGTGGTGCTGGAGGCTGGGGCTGAACTGACGTTGGTCGGCGGTGGCAGCTTCATCAAGATCGATGGCGGCGGCGTAACCATGAGCGGGCCGGCGATCAATATCAACTCCGGTGGTGGGCCGGGGAGCGGGACCGGTGCGGCGCCGTTGATGCCGGGGCCGTTGAAGCAGGCGGATGCGGATAAAGCCGGGAAGTTGTTGGTACCGGCTCAGCGGCAGGCGTTGATGCGAGGAACCCCTCGTTGTGAGATTTGTGAAAAGGCCGCCGCCGAATTTGCGAAGGGATCCGCCACGTGAGCAAACTTTCTAACGCAAATTTTTTGCTGATTGATGGGGTCCTGCGCCCCAACGCGATTGCCAGCCTTTACCAGCTTGGCGAGCCGCTGGAAATTGAACCGCTGTACCTGGGAACGCGTTGGGCGGAGTTGATGGATCTGGGGCCAATATTGGTGAAGCCCTCAAGTTCAACGAGCATGATTAGCCAGACGTATCAGAATGCTAACCATCAAATAGACGCCAGCCTGCTATACAGTTCTGCCCCGATGAGTGTTGTTGCGGACCACTTGAGACGGTATATCGCACCTTCCGATGTGTTGGGTGGCAACGGAATGCTTCGCTTCGCCGACCCACTAGTCACACGATATTGGCTAGGCAGTTATCAGGGTGAACACCTGAATGTGATACTTGGCCCGATCGAATCATGGTCAATACCTGAACGACCACATTCGTGGGAAGCAAACCCTGCTGTTCAATGGTTAAATTTTCTTCGGACCTCTGCTCCACTGGCGTGGCAAGACAGCTACGCCCAATTGGGGCAAACACAACTGGATGCACTTGGACACGCGGCGCGCTGGCAATTCATGGAGCGACTGCACGAAAATTTTGAGCAATACCATCCTCGGCACCTCGCTACCCTGAAATTGAGCAGTCGCACCCAGTGGTTTGATGAACGACTGGATGAAGCTCAAGCTTGGGGACTGTCAAGTGAGCGTAGTCTCGCTATCTGGGTGGAATACAGCCTGCGATGGGGGGCAGGATTCACTGAGCACGTGAATGAGCCTTATCAGAACTGGTTGGCCCGCACCCCGGAGGCCTCCAGGCTCGCTCCAGAAATCCGTATCCAGAAGATGGACAACGATTGCCTGGACATCGAAATCAACAAGGAAGTGTGATGACTCAGCCCGCGACTGACGCCCAACTGAAACAGGCCAACCGAAACCAGAATTTCACCAACACGACCATGGGATCGGGACAGTGCGCACTGATGGCTGGTGAAGTCGCCATTTTCCCGGTGCGCTACGCGGTGGATGAGTCCCCCAAAAAAGGCAGCGCCCAAGGTCCGAATCCGCTACCTAAAGACTGGTCAGACAAACCGGCTGAACTCAAGACCCGCAGCTACACCCTTCGCCAACTGCGCGATGGCTGGCTGTATGTATGGGACAGCGTTGATAAGACCTTCCACGAGTACCAGGTCAAAGGCGAACAATTCACCCGTCATAAGTGGACTGACAGCCAACTAAACCAGGATGTGCGCAACAACCCTGGCGAAACACATTCATACCTGCTCTATCCCCGCCGTAATCAGTTGCGTATTGCCTATTCTCCAGTCCAATGGACTTGGCGCATGTGCGAACTGATGCGAAATAGCAAGACGGAACAGACCCAATGGATGCGAAAAGTCGATCTGGCGGGCTTCTGCAAGAGCGCAAAAGTAGGCCATGGCGGTCCGATTACAGAGTTGGGTAAAAGTGTTTCGGACATTCTCGCATCTGGCGAAAGTGCACCTGCATTCACAAGCACTTGCCTTCCCACAACAGCATCGGAAAACGGCGGAGCATTCAAACCGGCATTCGAAGAGGCGCTGGTGCGTGGCAAAGTCCCTGAGCAGGATACTGCCCTGTTTATCGCTCTGGATGATCCCTTGGCAATGGTTAGCGACTTAAGCATGAACCTTGCCGGTCGGCTTCTGGAGCAAAGTCAGTTTGAAGGCTTGAATCAGCAAAAACTGCAAAGTGCAATTGCTGTAGAGAATCTATGTGGCTTCAATACCGACGTTTTCACGCCTTCATCCATAAAAGATCCAATCAAGCGGCAGGCCTATGCCGACGACCTCTACAAGCTTTTAAGCAACAACGATGAAACGGAGCGGGCTAAAGACCTTGTCTCTGGTGACCAAGTCGGCATGGTGGAAATGGGGTCAGCGTCCAGCACTTCTGCCGCCCAAGCCTCATTCAAAGGCAAGTGGGGAGATCTACCAGATCAGAAAAAATGGCAAAGCGCGCTTGAGGAATGGAATGCCAAACGACTCTGGCGCGAAGACGTACGGTTTGATGAAGTCCAGAAATATCTGAGCACGAGCACGCTTGAAGCCTTAAAGCTTCAAAAGCATTGCGAGCACAGTGTGCAAGACTTGATCACCTGGATTGACCAACTCAGCCCAAGCGCAGAGGCGATCTACCATGACACTTGTAATGAAGCCCAAGCCTGCCAATTACTGGAAACAGCCCACGCGGTGTACACCTTGTTGGGTAATAGTGAAAAGGGACAGGAATGGTTATGCAAACAGGCAGCGCGCCCAAGTACCCTGTTTGGCACTGCATTGTTCAATTTCAATCCGGAACTCGCTGCACTCATCAAGCAGATAACACACAACTTTGCCACTAGCGGTAACCTTGATGACCAAGGTCGTGAAAGTGATGGCAGCACCGCTCCATTGTCACCGACCTCCCCGGGAGATGCCACGAGTGTCACCACTCGAACGGCTGAGGTCAAAGCAGTACTGGATCTGGAGTCCGTCAAAAACAGCAAGCTCTACAAAGCCATGAGCAATGCTGCAAAGCAATCAATGTCCACGTTAATCAAAGTCGCCAACAACAGGGCCAGAGATGCATGGCACGGACTCAGCATTATGCTTCTTCCAGCGATGAAGCAAGAGGCCGCACTGACACTGGCAGTGCCACAGGTATTAATTTCTACAGAGATCTCTAGCGCAACCCAACTCGCCCGCAGCTCGACCTACCAACGTGACTATCAGGCCTGGATGACGAAAGTCATACCTATACAAAAAAAGATATCCGGCACCAAAGGAGTGTTACAACGTCCCGCGCCAGCATATGACCAACGCTCCGCTCGCATTTCTTTAGATGCTCTTGAGGAGCAAATGAAATCGCTTATGTTGGAACGCCCCAGCAAGGTCATAGCCAAAGCCTCAGGGAGCACTCGCCTGAGTTCTGATTTACCGAAGATAAATGGCTGGCTCGCCGATTTGGGACAGTCGGAAGTTATTGCACAACTCAAAGTTGCAGGCACGCCAGCCTATTTGACACGCACTAAATCCTGGATGAGCCAAAATCTGGGCAACGCATTGCCCGCCTTGCTTGTTGGCTTGAACATCTGGAACGCATACAACACTGCGAAACAAGCGCAAAACGATGGGGTTTTCACGGCTGATGAATTGCGCAATATCGGCGCAAACGCGTCCTATGCAGCCAACGCTATCGCTGCATTGTGGGTAGGCCCAGCTTGGAGCCGCGCCGGAGCGATGTCTATGCAACTTGGTACTGAAACGCTGAAGCTGACTCAAGGCGCATACAAGCAATGGCTGAAGGCAGCCAAAGAGGCTGCCAAATCTGGAGCTAACTCTGCAGTTGCGGGCGAATTTGCTTCTGCCTCCAAAGGCTTGATTTTAAGAACGGTCACTTGGGCGGCTTTGGGAGCTATCGCGACTAGTCTTGAAGCTTGGCAATTATCTAAAGACGTCGGTAATGCGACTAGCGATGAGGAAAAGAAACTACTCAACGCTAAAAGAGTGGTCGTATTAGGCATGTCCGCCATTGCGGGCATACAAACCATTGGAGCGGGGCTCGGCTACTGGTTTGGCTTCGCTTGGGTTATGTCCAATCCCGTGACCATAATCATTGCAGTCCTCGGCGTTGCATATTTAATGATATCAATGGCCGCAAACCGTTTTAAACGAGAAGGGTTGCGTCTCTGGTTGTACCGCTGTAGTTGGGGGCGTGGGACCATACCTGAGTGGTTGAGCGAGGACGGCCATTCAAAACAAATGCGCGCTCTGCTGGAAACTCTACAACGGCCAAGTGTAGGTGGAAGGGCCTTATACTACGGAGGAGGCAGCACTCCAAGAAAGTGGCTCGGCTTTTGGATACAAATACAGATACCCAGTTCATTAACTGGCAAAGAAATCATGCTTCAACCAGCAATGATCAAGAAAAACCTCTTTTCAAAAGATGAATTGCAGACTACAAGCAACAATTTTTATGAACAATTTCTTTGTGGAAACTGGATTGACCCAAAACTGTTCGGAACACTACCAAACGAGAATGGAAACATGCACTCTCTTTCTGACTACAGTTACAAAAAAACGGACCAGCATCGTTTGTGGCAAGCATGGATTAACACATCAATTGAAAGCCCAATCTTAGAACTGGAAGTAAAGTATCCTGCGGGAGTTCTTCAACTTGAAAACGGAAGCAACTACATGTTTAGAATGGCACTGGAATGGGCCACCAGTGAAGCAGATCGAGCCAACAATGCTTTCAATGGCGAATTGAGCGATGATATCGTATTAAGCAAAAAAAACACCAAACTTTTAAAAATATCGGTCCCGCTTTGAGATATTCAATGAACGCCACCATGTTAAATTTTGAAAAGCCACCAGCACTGCCTCCGCAGCTACAATGGAAGCATGAAAAAGAACCAGCATTATTGGAGTGGACAATCCGAGCAAGAAACTACAACACCTTTGTTGCCAATTTAATGTTTTTTGCCTGCCTAATCGCCATAACGACAGCTTCATTTTTTATATATCAAAGCATGGACGACGATCCTGTTTTCAGTGCAACATTGACTTCTCTATTTTTCATTACAGTGGGCATTTCATTAATATCAATCACCCATCAAAAAATGAATTTCGCTTACCGTCTTACCCGGTCAGGAATAGAATATTGCAAGTGGAAGAACCTCTCCAAATATACTTTCACATTTCTCAAATGGTTCTCCGGAATAACAGCAATCGCTTTCATTCTGCTGGCCGTTATTGATCCTGCTTTTTTGATAGGTGCCCTGATAGGACCGGGCGGCATGGGCTTGACCTACCTCCTGCTGATCAACTCGAAAAACTACCAAGAAATGCACACCCAACATCACCACTACGCATACAGATGGGAAGACATCACCCAACTGGCTATCGCTACAAACAGAGAAGTCGTAGATTTAAAGTACAGCGTCATTCAAGACGGCGACAACCATAAAACGAACTGGAACCTGAACATTTTCTGCGGCAACAAACAAAAAAAAACTGTAGCCAACCTGATTAAACCCTACTTATCCAAAGACGTGCCCTTCATCACCGCCAAAGTCGATGTACCGCTAAGCACTGATTGACAAAAATGCAAGCAAAACGACAAGAAAACCACAAACAATGGAATTAAAAAACGACACGACCCCTTCAGAAAAACCATTAAAAAATCAGGAAAAAATCCTGATGAAATGAACGATAAAAGCCAAACCCCGGAATACAACCAACATGGACATCGGCATGGCAATTATTATAGCCATCGGTGTAGCGGCGATAATAAATGGTATCCACGAGTCTTATACCCTCAACTTATCAGAAGAAAATGGCTCCATTTTCCTGAATCTTCATGCTGGTATAATCTCGACTTTGGTAGCCACCTACCTTTGGATTCTTGTCGTTCATCAAAAAAAGACATATACCTATACTATTACCGAAACAGTGGGAACCGAGGAATCTTCAGTAAACTTTCCAAAGTCTGCTCATACCGTATTCAAGGCCATATCGGCGCTATTTTTCATAATTATTATCGCAACCATTATCTATAGCCCTTCATCGGCTTTAATACTCGCAGGCCCTGCAGGGATGGCCTTGATAGCAGCTAAATTTTTTCTTACCTGGAATAACACTCCGAAAATAGAAGAATCATCCGAATGGAAAGAATACAAGTTCGTCATCATCGACAAAAAAAGACGTTTAATCGTAGCTCAATACACCGACATCATGATCGGCTTCGAGGCCAGGCTTCCCGAAAGCTTATTTGCAGAATACTTATCAACACTTAAAAACCACTTCCGAAAGATGCAGTTTTTGCGGAAAAAGATTGGATATGGTGAACTATCAAACCGAAACATCGAAACCTGCGCGATGATCCTGGCCGTAGCGGAATAATACGAACATGACAAAACCCAGTGACAATTCATTCAACCAGATTTCATGCAGAGCCTTTGAAGAAGAACCAAGTGCACATGAACGCGTCCTTATGGAATGGTCGACAAAAACAATAAAATCTCCACCTAAGGAAATCATGAAAGCACAGCTCTGGCTCTTTGCTGGCGCGACGCTAATGAATATTTTTGTAACGGCCATCACTTGGAACAACCTGCCACAATATATGCTTGGACTTTTGTCGGCGTATATATTTTCGTACGCACTGACCATCTACTTCATATTTATATTACGCCAAAAAACAGTATTCAATTACTCCATCACAGAGAACCATGGAAAAGTCGAACATTATCGGCACTACCCAGAATCTTCCGGAACCATTTTCAAAAGCCTCGCTATTTTTATAATATTATTTTTCTCAGGCGTTGCGATTTATACAGGGTCCTTGGCCTTTATGATCGGCCCGGCAGCTATGGCTCTTGGAGCGGCAAAATCCCTTCTCGACTGGAAAAACAAAATAACCAACTCGCGCAGCTCCCCTTGGACGGAATATAATTTTGTAACTATAGATCGGTCCAGGCTCATGATAATCATCCATAGAACCAACCAATCAGTGGGATTCGAAGCACGCTTCCAAGAAACGGCTACATTCGATCGTTACTTGAGAACTTTGAAAGCAGTACTACCAAGCAACGCCATATTCACAGAAAAGAATTGGCAATGGTAATTATTGAAAAACTTATAATCACACCGACTACTTATCTAAATATATAAAAGATAGAAAGGTGACAGATCCATTTTCTAACAAATGGATCTGTCACCTTTTCCTTGATCCGAGAGCACCGTTGCCGCTGCCCACTTATACTTACCTGGATTTCAGTGGCGGCATGCCCCAGGTGCTCTCATGGTAAATGACGCCGGGTGGACCATTTATGGCTGCGGTCATGACGTTCTGGAACCTGCCTAACCGCCTCGTCGAATTCACAACCTAAAAAGTTGCCTGACGCACCTGCCTCTCCAACTCCACCTTCAACCCCGGCTCCAGCTTCAACTGCTTCGCCAGCTCATCCAGATACGCCTTCTCCATGAAATTCTCCTCATCCACCATCATCACGCTCGCCACGTACATCTCGGCAGCCATCTCCGGCGTGCTTGCCGCGCGGGCGACGTCGGTGGGGTCGAGGGGTTTGTTGAGTTCGGCGTGAAGCCAGTGTTTGAGCTCCTGATCGTTGTCGAGCTTGGTGAATTCACCTTCAATCAGCTGGCGTTCGCGGTCGTCGATGTGGCCGTCGGCTTTGGCGGCGGCGACCAGAGCCTTGAGGATGGCCTGGCTGTGTTGTTCGACTTGCGCCGGTGGCAGGCGATCCAGGGTTTGCGGTTCGTTCTGCGGGGCGGTGCCTTTTTGCGCGTTCCAGTTGCCGTAGGCTTTGTAGGCGATCATGCCCAATGCGGCGAGGCCGCCGTAAATGGCGACTTTACCGCCAACCTTGCGGGCCTTTTTACTGCCCAGCAGCAGGCCCATGGCGCCGGCCGCCAGGGCACCTCCACCGGCGCCGGAGAGCAGGCTGCCGAGGCCGTTGGCACCGGTGGCCCCGCCCAACAAACCGCCGAGCCCACCGGCCGCCGGTTTGTTCTGTGCCCCGCCCGCCTTGTTCTGCAGCAGATCCTGGCCGGACTTGAGGAGTTGATCGAGCAATCCACGGGTGTTCATGTTCCGCCTCCAAACAGGGGTTATCCGGATCAATAAGGCCCTCAGCCTAGTTCGAAAGTGCCCGTCGTTTGGGTGAGAGTGTGCTTCCAGATGTTGCCTGGCCCTCGGCAGCCCTTCGTGAAAATAGATATACACTCGAGACAATCTATAAAAACCGTCCACCGGGTAAACCTTCCATGATGACCTTGCGTCAGATCCGCCATTTCATCGCCGTGGCCGAGACCGGCTCGATCTCCGCCGCCGCGCAGACCGCGTTCATTTCCCAGTCGACCCTGACCCTGGCCATCCAGCAACTGGAGGAAGAAATCGGCGTCAGCCTGTTCAACCGCCACGCCAAGGGCATGACCCTTACCCATCAGGGCCACCAGTTCCTGCGCCAGGCGCACTTGATTCTGGCGACCGTGGACAACGCCAAACGCAGCCTGCAACAAAGCACCGATCAGGTCGCCGGGCAGTTGATCGTCGGCGTGACCAGTCTGGTGGCCGGTTATTACCTGGCGGATTTGCTCACTCGTTTCCAGCGTGCGTACCCCAACGTCGAGATCCGGGTGATGGAAGACGAGCGGCCGTACATCGAGCATTTGCTGGTCAGCGGCGAGATCGATGTCGGGGTGTTGATCCTCTCCAACCTCGAAGACCGCCACGCCTTGCAGACTGAAGTGCTGACTCATTCACCGCACCGTTTGTGGCTGCCGGCCCAGCATCCGCTGCTGGAACACGACAGCATCAACCTCGCCGACGTCGCCCGGGAGCCGTTGATTCAACTGAACGTCGACGAGATGGATCGCAATGCCCAACGCCTTTGGCGCGGTGCCGGACTGCAACCGAAGATCACCCTCAGAACCGCGTCCACAGAGGCGGTGCGAAGTCTGGTCGCGGCCGGCCTGGGCGTGTCGATCCAGCCCGACATGACTTACCGCCCATGGTCGCTGGAAGGGGACATCATCGAAGCCCGACCGATTGCCGACCTCAACCAGACCCTCGACGTCGGTCTGGCCTGGCGCCGTGGCACCGCACGCCCTGCGCTGGTCGACCCGTTCCTGACTGTGGCCCGCGAACAGCCCCACGGCGGACGCAAGCCATCTATTTAATCGAATGCCACCTTCAGTATTTAGAATTTGTCGACCCCGGAGCCGCGCACTAGTCTTGCTGCATCTATAAGACGGTCGGCTTCCGGAACAGGGAGCAACATGGCCATACAAGAAAAGAGATCACGGAAAATGGCTGGCGCGCAGACCCACATGCACACCGCGTTGCTGATCGACGGCGAACTGGTCGCCGGGCAAGGATTTGTCGAACCGATCCTCAACCCGGCCACCGGCGAAGTCCTGACCCAGATCGCCGAAGCCAGCACCGAGCAAGTCGAAGCCGCCATCCTCGCCGCCCACCGCGCCTTTGCCGAGTGGTCACGCACGACTCCGCAACAACGCTCCAACTTGCTGCTGGAAATCGCCAACGCCGTCGAAAAGCACGCCGATCACCTCGCCCGCCTCGAAGCCCTGAACTGCGGCAAACCGCTGCATCTGGCGCGGCAGGATGATTTGACCGCCACGGTCGATGTGTTTCGCTTTTTCGCTGGCGCCGTGCGCTGCCAGACCGGCCAGCTCAGTGGCGAATACGTGCCAGGCTACACCAGCATGGTGCGCCGCGATCCGATTGGCGTCGTCGCCTCGATTGCGCCGTGGAACTACCCGATCATGATGGCCGCGTGGAAGATCGCCCCGGCCCTCGCCGCCGGCAACACGCTGGTGTTCAAGCCGTCCGAGCACACGCCGTTGTCGATTCTGGCGCTGGCTCCGGCGCTGGCCGAAATTCTGCCACGCGGGGTGATCAACATCGTCTGCGGTGGCGGCGAAGGCGTCGGCAGCCACTTGGTCGGCCACCCGAAAGTACGCATGGTGTCGCTGACCGGCGATATCGTCACCGGCCAGAAAATCCTCCAGGCCGCCGCCAAAACCCTCAAGCGCACGCACCTCGAACTCGGCGGCAAGGCCCCGGTGATCGTCTGCAACGACGCCGACATCAAAGCCGTGGTCGAAGGCGTTCGCACTTACGGCTATTACAACGCCGGGCAGGATTGCACGGCGGCTTGCCGGATCTACGCCCAGGCAGGAATTCACGACAAATTGGTCGCCGAACTCGGCCCGGCGGTCAGCAGCCTGCGCTTCGCCGGCAAACGCGACGCCGACAACGAGATCGGCCCGCTGATCAGCACCCGTCAGCGCGACCGTGTGGCCAGTTTCGTCGAGCGCGCCCTCGGTCAGCCGCACATCGAACGAGTGACCGGTGCGGCAGTGCATTCCGGCGCCGGGTTCTTCTATCAGCCAACCCTGCTGGCGGGTTGCAAACAGAGCGATGAAATCGTCCAGCGTGAAGTGTTCGGCCCGGTGGTGACCGTGACCCGCTTCGACGAACTGGCGCAAGCGGTGGACTGGGCCAACGACTCGGAATACGGCCTCGCCTCGTCGGTCTGGACGCAGAACCTTGATAAAGCAATGCAGGTCGCCGCACGCCTGCAATACGGCTGCACCTGGATCAACAGTCATTTCATGCTGGTCAGCGAAATGCCCCACGGCGGGCTGAAACGCTCCGGCTACGGCAAAGACTTATCCAGCGATTCGCTACAGGACTACAGCGTGGTGCGGCACATCATGGCACGCCACGGCCAGCATCTCTGACTACGCTAATAACAAGCCGACCACGGCATGCTTCACCGCGTTCACAACTGCCCCGACCATAATTTAAAGAAGAGGGTTCACCATGTTCGTGCACAAGACCGCACTGCTCAGTGCAATCACCACGGCCCTGCTGGCCAGCGCCAGTCTGCAGGCCGCCGAACCGCTGAAAGCCGTCGGCGCCGGCGAAGGCCAGCTGGATATCGTCGCCTGGCCCGGTTACATCGAACGCGGTGAGAGCGACAAGGCCTACGACTGGGTGACCGGTTTCGAGAAGGAAACCGGCTGCAAGGTGAATGTAAAAACCGCCGCCACGTCTGACGAAATGGTCAGCCTGATGGCCAAGGGCGGTTACGACCTGGTGACGGCGTCGGGCGATGCGTCGCTGCGGTTGATCGTCGGCAAGCGTGTGCAACCGATCAACACTGCGTTGATCCAGAACTGGAAAACCCTCGACCCACGCCTGAAAGACGCGCCGTGGTACGTGGTCAACAAGGAAACCTACGGCACCCCCTACCAGTGGGGCCCGAACGTGCTGATGTACAACACCAACGTGTTCAAGACCGCGCCGACCAGCTGGAACGTGGTGTTCGCCGAACAGAATCTGCCTGACGGCAAGTCGAACAAGGGCCGTGTGCAAGCCTACGACGGCCCGATCTACATCGCCGACGCGGCGCTCTATCTGAAATCCACCAAGCCTGAGCTGGGGATCAAGGATCCGTACCAGCTCACCGAAGATCAGTACAAAGCCGTGCTGGAACTGTTGCGCGCCCAGCAGAAGCTGATCCACCGCTACTGGCACGACACCACCGTGCAGATGAGCGATTTCAAGAACGAAGGCGTGGTCGCGTCCAGCGCCTGGCCGTATCAGGTCAACGGACTGATCAACGACAAGCAACCAATCGCTTCGACCGTGCCGAAAGAAGGCGCCACCGGCTGGGCCGACACCACCATGCTGCACGCCGAGGCCAAGCACCCGAACTGCGCCTACAAGTGGATGGACTGGTCGCTGCAGCCGAAAGTCCAGGGTGATGTGGCGGCGTGGTTCGGTTCGTTGCCGGCAGTTCCGGCGGCGTGTCAGGGCAGTGAGTTGCTCGGGGCCGAGGGTTGCAAGACCAACGGGTTTGATCAGTTCGAGAAGATTGCCTTCTGGAAAACACCGCAGGCTGAGGGTGGGAAGTTTGTGCCTTATAGCCGGTGGACGCAGGACTACATTGCGATTATGGGCGGTAGGTAATCGCCCACACACCGATCGTTCCCACGTCGAGGCGTCGATCCGTCTGCGTGGGAATGCATCACCGGACGCTCCGCGTCCATTCGCATGAGCTGACGCAGAGCGTCACGGGCTGCATTCCCACGCAGAGCGTGGGAACGATCAATTCGAACACTGTTTTTCAGAAGTCCAGGCAGGGCCGCTGCGACGGCCCTCGCCTTTTTGGAGCACCGCACCATGACGCTTGCAGTCCAGTTCACCAACGTTTCCCGGCAGTTCGGCGAGGTGAAGGCCGTTGACCGGGTTTCCATCGATATCCAGGACGGCGAGTTCTTTTCCATGCTCGGCCCTTCCGGTTCGGGCAAGACCACTTGCCTGCGCCTGATCGCCGGGTTCGAACAACCAAGCGCTGGCTCGATCCGCATTCACGGCGCCGAAGCCGCCGGTTTGCCGCCCTATCAACGCGATGTAAACACAGTGTTTCAGGATTACGCGCTGTTCCCGCACATGAACGTGCTGGACAACGTGGCCTACGGTTTGAAAGTCAAAGGCGTGAACAAGAACGAGCGCCACAAGCGCGCCGAAGAAGCGTTGGACATGGTCGCCCTCGGCGGCTACGGCGCCCGCAAACCGGTGCAGTTGTCCGGCGGTCAGCGCCAACGTGTTGCCCTCGCCCGCGCGTTGGTCAATCGTCCGCGAGTGCTGTTGCTCGACGAACCGTTGGGCGCCCTCGACCTCAAGCTGCGCGAACAGATGCAGAGCGAACTGAAGAAGCTGCAACGCCAGCTCGGCATCACCTTCATCTTCGTCACTCACGACCAGACTGAAGCACTGTCGATGTCCGACCGTGTGGCCGTGTTCAACAAGGGTCGCATCGAGCAGGTCGACACCCCGCGCAATCTGTACATGAAACCCACCACGACGTTCGTCGCCGAATTCGTCGGTACCTCGAACGTGATTCGCGGTGATCTGGCGCGCCAGCTCAGCGGTCATCCGCAGCCGTTTTCGATCCGCCCTGAACACGTGCGTTTCGCCGAAGGCCCGCTGGCCAGCCATGAAATCGAAGTCAGCGGTCTGCTCCACGACATCCAGTATCAGGGCAGCGCCACGCGCTATGAACTGACCCTGGAAAACGGCCAGACCCTGAGCATCAGCCACGCCAACAATCAGTGGATCGACAGCAGCGCGCAACACCAGACCGGTCAGCGCATCAGCGCACGCTGGGCGCGGGAAGCGATGATTCCGTTGCACGACACCGTTGCGAGCGGGGTGTGACATGACCGCCCTCGCCCTCCCTCAATCGGCGCCGTTGCGCAGGTTTTCCAACCTGCTCTATCGCAAGCCGAACCTCTATCTGTCGATGCTGCTGGTGCCGCCGCTGCTGTGGTTCGGCGCGATCTATCTGGGGTCGCTGCTGGTGCTGCTGTGGCAAGGTTTCTACACCTTCGACGACTTCACCATGGCGGTCACGCCCGACCTGACCCTGGCCAACTTCGCCGCGCTGTTTCAGCCGTCGAACTTCGACATCATCCTGCGCACCCTGAGCATGGCCGTCGTGGTGTCGATCGCCAGCGCCATCGTCGCGTTCCCGATTGCCTATTACATGGCGCGCTACACCACCGGCAAGACCAAGGCGTTTTTCTACATCGCGGTGATGATGCCGATGTGGGCCAGTTACATCGTCAAGGCCTACGCCTGGACGCTACTGCTGGCCAAGGGCGGCGTCGCGCAGTGGTTCGTTCAGCACCTGGGGCTGGAACCGGTTCTGCAATTCATTCTGGGGATTCCCGGGGTCGGCGGCAGCACCTTGTCGACCTCGCACCTGGGGCGGTTCATGGTGTTCGTCTACATCTGGCTGCCGTTCATGATCCTGCCGATCCAGGCTTCGCTGGAACGCTTGCCACCATCGCTGCTGCAAGCCTCCGCCGACCTCGGGGCCAAACCGCGTCAGACCTTCATGCAGGTGATTCTGCCGCTGTCGGTGCCGGGCATTGCCGCCGGTTCGATCTTCACGTTTTCGCTGACCTTGGGCGACTTCATCGTGCCGCAACTGGTGGGCCCGCCGGGCTACTTCGTCGGCAGCATGGTTTACGCCCAGCAAGGCGCGATCGGTAACATGCCGATGGCTGCGGCGTTCACGCTGGTGCCGATCGTGCTGATCGCCATTTACCTGTCCATCGTCAAACGACTGGGGGCCTTCGATGCACTCTGAAAAGGCTTCAATAGGCTTGCGCATTGCAGCCTGGGGTGGGTTAGTGTTCTTGCACTTCCCGATCCTCATCATCTTCCTCTACGCCTTCAACACCGAAGACGCGGCGTTCAGCTTTCCACCCAAAGGCTTCACGCTGCACTGGTTCAGCGTGGCGTTTTCCCGGCCGGACGTGCTGGAAGCGATCAAGCTGTCGCTGCAGATTGCGAGCATCGCCACGCTGATTGCCATGGTCCTCGGCACCCTCGCTTCGGCGGCGTTGTACCGTCGGGACTTCTTCGGCAAACAGGGCATTTCGCTGATGCTGATCCTGCCGATTGCGTTGCCGGGGATCATCACCGGGATCGCGCTGCTGGCGACCTTCAAGACACTGGGGATCGAGCCGGGGATGTTCACCATCATCGTCGGCCACGCGACCTTCTGCGTGGTGATCGTCTACAACAACGTCATCGCCCGTTTGCGCCGCACCTCCCACAGCCTGATCGAGGCGTCGATGGATCTCGGTGCCGACGGCTGGCAGACCTTCCGCTACATCATCCTGCCGAACCTCGGCTCGGCGTTGCTCGCCGGCGGCATGCTCGCGTTTGCGCTGTCGTTCGACGAAATCATCGTCACCACCTTCACCGCCGGCCACGAACGCACCTTGCCGCTGTGGTTGCTCAATCAACTGAGCCGCCCACGGGACGTGCCGGTGACCAACGTCGTGGCGATGCTGGTGATGCTGGTGACCATGCTGCCGATCCTCGGCGCCTACTACCTGACCCGAGGTGGCGAGAGCGTGGCCGGCAGCGGCGGTAAATGATTTCCCTGAACTTCCCCACCCTGAATTTGCAGTAGAAAGAGGACAACAACATGCAAACCAAACTCTTGATCAACGGCCAACTGGTCAACGGCGAAGGCCCGGCGCAACCGGTGCTCAACCCGGCGCGTGGCGAAGTGCTGGTGGAAATCAACGAGGCCAGCGAAGCCCAGGTCGATGCCGCCGTGCGCGCCGCCGACAGTGCCTTCGCCGAATGGTCGCAGACCACGCCGAAAGACCGTTCGCTGTTGCTGCTCAAACTCGCCGACACCATCGAAGCCCACCGCGAAGAACTGGCGAAACTGGAATCGGACAACTGCGGCAAACCCTACAGCGCTGCGCTGAACGACGAGATCCCGGCGATAGCCGACGTGTTCCGTTTCTTCGCCGGCGCCAGCCGTTGCATGAGCGGTTCGGCCGGCGGCGAATACCTGCCCGGCCACACCTCTATGATCCGCCGCGACCCGGTGGGCGTGATCGCCTCCATCGCGCCGTGGAACTACCCGCTGATGATGGTCGCCTGGAAAATCGCCCCGGCCCTCGCCGCCGGTAATACCGTGGTGCTCAAGCCGTCGGAACAAACCCCGCTGACCGCGTTGCGTCTGGCCGAACTGGCGTCGGATATTTTCCCGGCCGGTGTGCTCAATCTGGTGTTCGGTCGTGGGCCGAGCGTGGGCAGTCCGCTGGTGACCCATCCGAAAGTGCGCATGGTGTCGCTGACCGGCTCGATAGCCACCGGTTCGAACATCATTTCCAGCACCGCCGACAGCGTCAAACGCATGCACATGGAACTGGGCGGCAAGGCCCCGGTGATCATCTTCGACGACGCCGACATCGATGCAGCGGTTGAAGGCATCCGTACCTTCGGCTTCTACAACGCCGGCCAGGACTGCACCGCTGCGTGCCGGATCTATGCCCAGCAAGGCATCTACGACAAGTTCGTCGAGAAGCTCGGCGCGGCGGTCAGCAGCATCAAGTACGGCTTGCAGGATGATCCGTCGACCGAACTCGGGCCACTGATCACCGCCCAACATCGCGACCGCGTGGCCGGGTTTGTCGAACGCGCCGTGGCGCAACCGCACATCCGCCTGATCACCGGCGGCAAGGCTGTGGACGGCAACGGTTTCTTCTTCGAACCGACGGTGCTGGCCGACGCGCAGCAGGACGACGAAATCGTCCGCCGCGAAGTGTTCGGGCCGGTGGTGTCGGTGACCAAATTCACCGATGAAGCCCAGGCGCTGGAATGGGCCAACGATTCGGACTACGGCCTCGCTTCCTCTGTGTGGACGGCGGATGTAGGGCGCGCCCATCGCCTGTCCGCCCGTTTGCAGTACGGCTGCACCTGGGTGAATACGCACTTCATGCTTGTCAGCGAAATGCCTCATGGCGGTCAGAAACTGTCCGGCTACGGCAAGGACATGTCCATGTACGGGCTAGAGGACTACACCACGGTTCGGCATGTGATGTTCAAGCACTAAAAGCATTCCCCCGGATTCAAGGCAGAAACCGGTCATCCGCATCACCAGGCATTCAAAACAATAACTACCGATCCGGGCGGCGCTCACCAAGCCCCGCCACGGTTTCGGCCATCCGAAATCTGCCGATTTCACGGAGCAAACACACATGAGTGCATCACCCGATCTCTCAGCCGCCGTTGCCGACAGCGATGCCGAACAACTGCGCCAACTGGGCTACACCTCCAACTTCAACCGCAGCATGAGCCTGTGGGAAAACTTCGCGCTGGGCTTCACTTATCTGTCACCGGTCGTAGGGGTTTATACCCTGTTCGGCCTGTGCCTGGCCGCTGGCGGGCCGCCGATGTTCTGGGCTTACTTGCTGGTCGGCTGCGGTCAATTGCTGGTGTGCCTGATCTTCGGCGAAGTGGTGTCGCAGTTCCCGATTTCCGGCGGCGTTTATCCTTGGGCACGTCGCCTGGTGGGCAAGAAATGGGCATGGATGGTCGGCTGGATCTACTCCATCGCCCTGTGCGTGACCATCGCCGCTGTTGCGGTCGGCGCCGGCCCGTACCTCGCCGCCATGCTGGGGTTTGAGCCGAGCAACAACACCAACATCGTCATCGCCCTGGTGCTGACGCTGTTCGCCACACTGGTCAACCTCAGCGGCACCAAAGTGCTGGCGCGGATTGCCATGTTCGGCTTCCTCTGTGAACTGGTGGGTGCGGTAATCGTCGGCGTGTACCTGCTGATTTTCGAGCGCCACCAACCGATCAGCGTGCTGTTCAACACTTTCGACATCAGTGTCGACGGCTCCTATCTTCCGGCGTTTCTCACCGCGTCGCTGGCGGGGATGTTCCTCTACTACGGCTTCGAGGCCTGCGGCGACGTGGCCGAAGAAACCCCGAACCCGAGCAAGAAAATCCCGGTGGCCATGCGCATGACCATCTACATCGGCGGCATCGCGGCGATGTTCGCTTGCCTGGCGCTGATCCTCGCCGTGCCGGACATGCAAGCGGTGATCAACGGCACCGACAAGGACCCGGTCACCACCATCCTCAACAATGCCTTCGGCCCGGTCGGCTCGAAAGTGGTGATGGGCGTGGTGATGATTTCCTTTATCTCCTGCGTCATCAGCCTGCAAGCGGCGGCGAGTCGTCTGCTGTATTCCTACGCTCGCGATGAAATGGTCATCGGCAGCCGACTGCTGAAAAAGATTTCTCCTACGACCCAGGTGCCGGTTGCTGCGCTGTTCGTGTCCGGCGTCCTGCCCGGCCTGATCATCGCCCTCGGCTTCTTCCTGCAAGACGCCGTGGCCACCATCGTCAGCTTCGCCGCCATCGGCATCTACCTCGCGTTCCAGATGATCGTCCTCGCCGCCCTGTACGCCCGCAGCAAAGGCTGGAAACCGAGCGGCAAATTCACCCTCGGCGCCTGGGGCTGGCCGGTGAACATCGGCGCGCTGGTGTACGGCGTCGGCGCAATCATCAACATGGCCTGGCCACGCACGCCGGATGCGGCGTGGTACATCAATTACGCGATGGTGCTGAGCACGGCGATCGTGATTGGTCTGGGGCTGGTTTACATGTGGATTGGCAAGCCGTATGACCACGGCAAAGCGCCGGCGGGAGACGCCTGGTCAATTTGATTTCGCAGTGCTTTTCGGCGAGATTACCCGTCGCGTCGAAAGGCACCGAATTCAAAATTTCAAGGAAGTCACACATGCAGATCAGCCAAGGGCAACGGTTGCCGTTATCAAAGATTCTTCAGGGACGCGCACTGACGCTCTCGATCAGGATCGACGCCGCGCAAGTGATCGACTTCGTCTGCTTCGGCGTCGATGCGCAAGGCAAGCTTTCGGATGACCGCTACATGGTCTTTTTCAATCAGCCGAGTACGCCCTGCGCCAGCATCAGGATCACCGATGGCGGCCGCTTCGCCATCAACCTCGATTCGCTCCCGGCATCGATCGAGCGTCTGGTGTTCACAGCCTCAATCGACGGCGCTGGCGCGATGAAGGACATTCTCGCCAGTAGCTTCGAAGTGCTCAGCCCGGTCGGCGAGACGCTTGCAACTTGCCCGTTCTCGGGGGCCGATTTCACTGGCGAGAAGGCGATCATGGTCGCCGATCTGTATCGTAAGGACGGTGAGTGGCGCATCGCGGCCAACCTGCAAGGTTATGCCGAAGGTCTGGATGCGCTGGTTCGACATTTTGGTGGTGAAATTGCTGAAGAAGCACCACCGGCGCCGATATCAGCGAAGGTCTCTCTGGAGAAACGCGTCGGCGATGCTGCCCCGCAATTGGTCAGCCTGGCCAAGAAAGCGCAAGTCAGCCTGGAGAAAGCCAACCTCACTGAAACCAAAGCCCGCGTGGTGTTGGTGCTCGACGCAACCGGCTCGATGAACGGCCAGTATTCCCGTGGCCGGGTGCAGGAAGTGCTCAACCGGGTCATCCCGCTGGCCGTATCGTTCGATGAAGACGGCGAACTGGAATGCTGGGCATTCGCCGAGAAACCACTGCAACTCTCCCCCGTCACGCTCAGCAACTATGAGCGTTTCATCGACACCGACAGCCAAGGCTGGAAGAAATGGAATGTCGGCGGTCGCTTCAACGATGAACCGCGAGTCATCGAAAAAGTATTGGCATCGTTTCAGCAGTCCGATGAGCAGACGCCAATGTTCGTGATTTTCATCAGTGACGGCGGCGTGTCGAAAAACCGCGAAATTACCAAACTGATGGTAGACGCTGCCAAGCAGGGGATTTTCTGGCAGTTCGTCGGCATCGGCGGCTCCAACTACGGTGTCCTGGAAAAGCTCGACACCCTGAGTGGACGTGTGGTCGACAACTGCGGCTTCTTCGCACTGGATGACTTGCACGACATCAGCGAAGAACAGCTGTACGACAAGTTGATGGCTGAATTCCCCTCTTGGCTCAAGGAAGCCAAAGCCAAAAACATCATTCGTTGACCGACGAAACGCTCAACACCTCAGGCACATCGCAAGCGCGGTGTACTGCACGTTATCCAAGGAATAGGGATCTCAATTGAATCAGTCACTCAAGCCCGGTGAAAACACCAATCTCAGCCTCGCCCAAGGGCGGGTCGTGGTTACGCACGCGGCAGGCGCCAATCTGGACGTCAATCTGACCGCGTTTCTGCTTGGCGACACCGGCAAGGTGCTGGATGACAGCGGCATGGTGTTCTTCAACGTTCCTGAACATCCGTCCGGCGCAGCTACGTTTGCAGCGCCGGTGGTGCAGGGAAGTGTGATCAGTCACAGCATCAGTTTCGATCTGGCGCGCCTGCCGGCCAACATCACGAAAGTTGCCATCACCCTGACGCAAGACGGCAGTGCCGGTGGGTTTGAAGCGGTCAAGGACCTGCGAGCCACGGTGATTGCCGGTGCTCAAGTGCTGGAATTGGCTCCCGAGCCTTTCGCCAAAGAGACCGGGATCATCGTCCTCGATTTGTACGTGCGCAATGGCCAGTTCAAGGCGCGTTCGGTATGGCAGGGTTTCGCTTCGGGGTTGGCGGGGCTGTGTGGTTTGTATGGTGTTGAAGTCGAAGAAGAAGCGCCACCTCCGCCACCGGCCAAAGCCGTCAGCATGCAAAAGTCGCTGATTACCCTCGACAAGGTCGGCAGCAGCCACAAGGTTTCGCTGGAAAAAGGCCCGTCCGCACCAAAAGTCATTCGCGTCAGTGCCACTTGGGTGGATAACGGTGACGACTGCGACAACGACGACCTCGATCTGCGCATCGGTATCCTGCGCCCTGATGGGCGGATGTCGATCATCCAGGCACCGGACAAACGTGGCGAGTTCGATCTCGATCCTTACGTGTTCCACACCGGCGATGTGATGAGCGCGAGCGCCGGCGAACCGGCGGTGGAGACCGTCGACATCAACCCGGCGATCTCGCAGCTCATGGGCGGTAAAGTGGCGCTGGTGTGCAGCGTGTACTCAGCGGTCGACAATGGTGCGGTGTCGGTGGCCTCGCTGAAACCGAAAATGCGCATGGAATACGGCAACCAGGTCGTCGAGTGCGCTTTCGAATTCCCCGAAGATCATGATGATGAGGATGAGGACTACAGCGACATGATCTACACCTATGTGATCGGTCTGATCGAAATCGACCAAGAGCACATCGTGCTCAGCCCGTCCGGCGCCACCTCCGAGTCTTGCAGCGAAGCCACGCCGTGGCTGACCCGCAACGGCGAAAAACTCAAGCTCACAATGGATGGCCCCGAAGTGTTCAAGGGCGAGCCACTGCAAAACAGCGGTTCGAAACGCTACGTTTGAGCCAGCCACTCTGGCTGCCCGCGCTGCAACTTTGCTTCGCGGGCATCACACTCAGTCCAGCACCGAGAGCTCCATTGGCAACACCGGCGTAAAACGAGCTGAACGATCAAGCTTGACCCGTGCGCCGTACGCGTTGAGCGTCGCCGCCGGGTCAATTGCTTCCAACTGATCGAAGTCCAGTGAGTCCCACTGCGATCGTGTTACCAATGCGGAGATCACATAATGTTCTTCGCTTACACCGTTCGCGGCGTTATTACGCTGGATGTAGCCAGACGCCAATACCTTGTCGATCCCCGGTAGCAAAGCAAACACTTCGCCAATTACCCGAAACAGCGAGCCATGGCACAGCGCAACAAAGTCACGCCGCACCTGTGCATCTGTGCGGTTCTTGAATGTCAGCTTGCCATTGCCCCGCGCCTCCGCAACGCGCCGTGGCACGTCCCCCTCATCCGGTAGATCCACATCAAGTGCGACGCCGGTGACGTCCTGCGAGAACGCGTAAGTGACCTGAGTTTCCTTCGGCCAGGCAATTCCGCTCAACACGTAATTCAATGCCTTCTCCATCTGGGCACTAAAGCCGCGCGCGGCGAGCCGAAAGGTTTTTTCAATCTCGCCGCGCTCAAATTCGTGGGCATCCCGAGTCGCCTGCCAACGATTCAGATCCTCAACATATTGCCGCTGCGCTGCGTCCGCATCACGCGCCATCTTGCCACTGCGCAGCAACATTCGGTCCATCAGGCCTGGGGCTTTCTGCGCTGGTTGCTGCGGCGCCTCGATGGCAAACGGCGCGGGGATCAGCGGCATCGACCCAGGGCGCGGCGTGCTCAGGTGCACACCGAGGCAGTCTTCAAGATCGCGATTGATTTTTTCCGCGGCTTTCTCCAGTAACGCCTGAATTGAGTCCGCACGCTCCGACTTCACACGCTTGATGATTGCGGGGGACAACTCGTTGTCATCCATGTCGGTAATCAGCAGCAAACCCTGGTCGCTGACCTTGACCTTCAACTGGCCAGCGTAATCGCCGGCGTTGCCAGTAGCCTGGGGATCAGCGGCACGCGACGGCCGATCAATGCGCTCGCGACAGGACAAGCCGGTACCGGGTAAACCGGCATTCAAGAAAGTGCCGTTGCGCGCCATGGTGAGACTCAAGCCGCGCGGGCCAATCGAGGTGCTGACGCCCGAACCGCTGATGTTGAGGCGAACGCCGGGAATGATCGTGATGCGTTTGGAGAAACGAAACCCCATGAACAGCTCCTTGATCCTGAAAGGCCGGGGCATCTATCCCGGCCAGCGCTCTGCAGTTCAGGTTCGGCCGGCGATGTAGTCGTCGATCGAAGAGAACTGCCGGTTACGACACATCCAGCCAGAAAGGAAAACGAACGCCGTCGTTGCAAATACCGCCCATCCCCGGCGGCGACGTGCGTCTTGCCGGGTACGTGCGCCGCCACACAGCAGCAACGCCATCATCAGGAAATAAAAGGTCAGCAAGGCGATTTTGGCAAACAGCGAGAGCAGGAAAAACAGTGACACGCCATTGCTGCGGTAGGTTTGAATGATCACTTGCAGCGACATCAGGCCTGCCAGCACGCAAGCGGCAATCAGCGCGTAATTCTTCGGAATCTCCAGCCAGACGCTAAATACAAAATAAGACCCGATACCCAGAATCGGCGTGATGCTGGTGAAAAGCGCATCGGTGTAGTCCTGATAGATCGTCATCGAGCCACGTCGGTGTAGCCAGATGCAGATCAGCAACAACACCGCCATGCAGAACAGGGCGATCTTCAGATACAGAACGGCCCGATGATTATCCTGCGCGTTACTGTTTGCCGGGACAGGACTTGCCACCGCTGGTACTTGAGCAGTCGCAGCAGGTACACGCGGTTCAGTACGTTTGATGTCGCTGGTGGGTGCCGGTCTGGCGGACTGCGGTATCGCGCCGGAGAGTTGATTGAGTCGCTGCGACATTGATGTGCTCAGGCAACTTTCGGTTACGCAGTTATCGCGCAAGCGCAGCCATTCACGTTGCTCGATACGAACCTGATTACGGTTAGCCGCAGAATCCAGCGCACGCACGTATTGCGAGTTCAGCTGTTCATCGAGAAGACTCAGTGCAGTATCGGCACAAATGGATTTTTCCGCGAAGCTCACCGCTTTGGCGCAGTCGAAACTGGTGGCATGGGAGTGCAATGAAATAAATGCGAACACCAGAGCAATACCGGTGCTTATGCTTGAGCGAGACATGATCGAGTCCTTTCTTGTTGTTTGTACTGCCCGACCAAGGGTCTCTGAACTATGCCTGAGTCGGGGGGAGAATGCGCTCGCCTCAAGTACCAGGTGATTGCAGGAAGGTGGTGCCGTTCCATGTGAATTTTTGCGTGCTTTCGACACTTGGGCAGCAGTTGGCATCGTCCGGGCCGACGCTGAGCATTTTCACTGCGAGGGTTTTCGGCGCGATGACTTCAACGCTTTGCACACCTGATCCCACGACCAGTTTTGCGCGGTGAATCCAGCCCTGAGGTGTCGCGTAAAACGTCGCCAGCGACTGGAAGTAGCCATTGCCACCCCCCTGCCCTTCAAGGGTGTAAAGCACCACCGCGTCGTTGGTTCCGTCACCGTTCAGATCGGTCAAAATGATTTGTCGGCCGTCCTTGTACTCGTCACCGCCGTCCTGTGCGATTTCGCTGGCGATTTCACGGTCAATCGCAGCTTCGAGCAACGCGGTGACAGCAGCAACATCAGGTGCTGCCGGCGGAGTTTCTACAGGAGCTGCAGCGACAGGTTGTTCGGTGATTGCCTGGCGTTGCGCGACCGGATTGGAATCGCTGATCTTCTTCAGTACGGCAGCCTTGAGTGCCAGCATGTCCGATTCGAGAAATAGCTGGTTTCGCGTATCGCCGAACGGCTGAGCGTCGCCCAGTACCCAGCGAGCGAAGATTCCCGGACGTTTCTTTTCCTGGCGATCGACCAGATCGTCGATCACTTCGTTGGCCGCTTTGGCAAAGCGTTCATAGCCATCCTGGCCAACGGCTTTGATCAACGTATCCTTCTCGCGCGCCACGTTTCTGCGAGCCAGTTCGAGCATGATGATGTTGGTGTCGACCAATTTGCTTTCGCATTCGTTGGTGTAGTTGCCCAAGCAATTCTGCCGGTATTCCTGAACAGCATTATTGGCTTTGAAGTCGTCGTAAGCGCCACAGCCTGACAAGGCTGCCAATACACCAACCGCCATGACCCCGCGAAGCAGTCCCATTGAAAAAATCCTTATCAGTGCCTCATCCTGCTGAACTGCCCGTTGATCCGAGGCAGTCGCGCTTGGCGAAATGGTTGTACATAAGTTGAATAACCAGCGAATTGCTGGTTCGTGGAAATTCTGCAGACAAGAAAAAGCCCCCGGCAAACGCCGGGGGCTCTCGCAACCCTTTCGGGTTAGCCGATGTTTACGCCGTGCTCTTTAGCCAACGGCGCCAGGCCGCCAGCGAAGCCCTGGCCGATGGCCTTGAACTTGAACTCTTCGCCGTTGCGATACAGCTCGCCGAAGATCATCGCGGTTTCGGTCGAAGCGTCTTCGCTCAGGTCGAAGCGTGCCAGCTCTTTACCGTCAGCCTTGTTGACGACGCGGATGTAGGCGTTTTGCACCTGGCCGAAGCTCTGCTTGCGCGCGTCCGAATCGTGGATGGTTACAGCGAATACCAGCTTCTTCACTGTTTGCGCCAGGCCGGTCAGTTTGACGGTGACTTGTTCGTCATCGCCATCGCCTGCGCCCGACTTGTTGTCGCCCATGTGCTCGACCGAGCCATCAGCAGACTTTTTGTTGTTGTAGAAAATGAAGCTGTTGTCGTCGAGCACTTTGCCGGATTCGCCAACGATGAATATCGAAGCGTCGAGGTCGAATTCGGTGCCGTCGGTGACGCGTGGGTCCCAGCCCAGGCCAACGATAACTTCAGACAGGCCTGGAGCCTCTTTGGACAGGCTGACATTGCCACCCTTGCTCAGTGATACCGCCATGTTCAAATTCCTCTTGGTTGTGGTGAGTCAGGCCCTGAATTCAGGGCCTTGCAAATCAATTGGCAAGATGCCGAACCTTAGAAGTTCAGACCGAAAGAGTTGGCAACAGCCTTCAGGCCGCCAGCGTAACCCTGGCCAACAGCGCGGAATTTCCACTCGCCACCGTTGCGATACAGCTCAGCGAAAATCATCGCGGTTTCGGTGGAAGCGTCTTCAGCCAGGTCATAGCGAACGACTTCGGCGCTGGATACTTCGTTGACCACACGAATGAACGATCCACCGACCTGGCCAAAGCTTTGTTTGCGGGCTTCGGCGTCATGGATGGTTACGACAAACACGACTTTTTCGACGTCGGCCGGAACACGGCTCAGGTCAACTTTCAGCACTTCGTCGTCGCCGTCGCCAGCGCCGGTACGGTTGTCACCCGTGTGCTCAACCGAACCGTCCGCACTCTTCAACTGGTTGTAGAAAATGAAGTCTGCGTCGCTGCGAACCTTGCCGCTGGCGCCTACCAGAAACGCGCTGGCGTCCAGGTCAAATTCCGCGCCGTCGGTAGCGCGCGGGTCCCAGCCCAGGCCAACCAGAATCCTGGTCAGGCTCGGGTCGGTTTTGGTAAGGGACAGGTTGCCACCTTTTTGAAGTGTCAAAGCCATCGGTACATCTCCTTGTGGTTGATGCTGCTACTCAATTGTTTTCGGTTTGGGTTTCTTCCTGACCCGGCAAGATCAGGCTCGCCACTACGCCGATTGCCAGGACCACCATGACAATCAACAAGCTGGTATTCGCGTCAATGGTGTAGCCGTGGTGGAACATGTGGTCGGTGGCGTTCAGGCCAAGTTTCACTGCGATGAAGAACAACAGTGCAATCACCGATTTTTCCAGATGGACCAGGTAGCGTTTCAGCGCTTCGAGCACGAAGTACATGGTTCGCAGGCCAAGAATCGCGAACAGCATCGCCGAGTAGACGATCAGCGGTTCACGGCTGACAGCGATCACTGCCGGCACCGAGTCGAACGCGAAGAGGATATCGGACACTTCCGCGACCACCAGGCACAGGAACAGCGGCGTGGCGAACAGCGTGCCTTTGGCGGCCAGGGTCATGCCCTGGTTTTCCGGTTTCTGCAGCTCACCTTCGAGCACCTTGCGGGTCACGAAGAAATTGTGGCCGTACAGTTTTGGCCACACCGGGAACAACTTCTGCGCGAAGCGATACGCCATGTGCTTGGAGTAGTCTTCTTCCTCGTCATCGTCCCCGCCGGCGCGCAACATCATCACGGCCGTCCACGCAACGATCACCGCGAAGACAATTTCCACCCACGGCCCGAAAGCCAGCAGGCCGGTGCCGATCGCGACGAACACGCCACGGAACACGATGGCACCGATGATGCCCCAGTACAGAACGCGGTGACGCAGGCCATCCGGCACCTTGAACCAGGCGAAGATCGCCATGAAGACAAACAGGTTGTCGACACTCAGGACTTTTTCCAGCGCATAACCGGTGACGAACAGGCTGGCCACTTCAGGGCCGTGCTGCACGTACAGGAAACCTGCGAACGCCAGCGAAATCGCGATCCAGAATATCGACCAGATCGAGGCCTTCATCAGCGAAATAGGCTTGCCTCCACGGTGCGTGACCATGTCCAGCAGCAGGGCGCCAAGCGCCAGCCCTACAAACACCGCCATGGTCAGCGGGGGAAATCCGATTTGCGTTTCCACAGGTACCGCTCCTTAAAGATCAAAATCAGCCGGGTTCAGACCCAGCTCGGCGCAGATCAAACGGCACGCCGCTTTTTCCTTTTCATCGAACGTGCCGTCCGATGCGCCGATGGAACAGGCAACACGCACCAACAGGCGAGCAGCACCCGGGTCGCTCTTGATCTTGCCGATGACTTTCAGTGCTTCCGCCTGACCGATCTGGAAGTCGAACTCGAACTTCTCGCAATGCGCCGAGAAGGACTTGATCACGTCTGCCGTGTTGAACACTTTCAATTCAGGCGAGATATTGATGAAGCCGATCATCTTCTGCTTTTCCGCCGAAGAGATATCGCCATCCGCTGCGGAGACGATGGCGCAGCTGGCCGTCATCGCTTCCATGAACTTCTGGTTCTTGAATTTACCGACTTCAGTTGTCAGTTTGTCGCGAGCCGCCGTCGCGTTTTCTTTAAGCCATGCGAGCATGTCAAATCTCCTTAAGGGGCGGGACCGGAAGGCCCCGCCATCCGTATTATTTCGAGCCGGCGCGCCAGCTCATGCCCCAGCCATAAGCCTTGTCGACTGCCGAATGACCACGATGGAAGTCGACGCGGCGCGAAACCTTCACCGCCCCGTCAACGTTCTCGAGCATGGCAATCGCACACATGCCTTCGCGGCCACCTTCTTCATTGAGGCGAACCTCGATGTCCGGCTGGCCGGGGATGTAGATGGTCACGATGCCGTCAGTCTCTTTCCAGTTCGGCGCGCCTTCGTAGATGAAGGCGAAGATCAGAATGCGTTTGACCTCGCCCCACTTCGCGCCGTTGATGTGCATCCACTCGCCACCGGCAACCGAGCCGGTGCGGTCATCGCCCTTGAGCTGGATGTACGGCGCGCCACTCAGGCTGCCGAAGCAGTTGCCCAAGGCCTGCACCACGCCCTTTTCGCCGCCCTGCAGTTCGTACAGGCAGCCAACGTCAAGGTCGACGGATTTGTTGCGGCTGAAGAAGCCACCGCCGCTGCCCTTGTTCCAGTTCAGGTTGACCTTGATTTCGCCGAAACCGCTGGCGGTTTTCTCCAGGCTGATCGACGAGCGAGTCTTGTCGAGCGTGATCTTGCTCAGACTGATCGTCGATTTCGCGGGCGCAGGCACCGGTGCCGGGGCTGGTGCAGGCGGAACGGGCGCAGGCGTCGGTGCAGCGGACGGAGCCGCGATTTCAACACCAAAATGCTTGGCCAGGGGCTCCAGACCGCCGTTGAAACCTTGCGCGACACAGCGGAATTTCCACTCACCCTGGCGACGATAAAACTCGCCAAGGATCAACGCAGTTTCCTTCATCCCGGCAGTTGGCAACTGAGCCTCGATGCCGCCCGAGACTGCCACGGACAAGTGCGAGACGCGCTCGAAACTGGCCTTGTTCTCATGGATCGTCGCCGACAGCGCGACTTTCTCGACCGCCGTTTCAAGACGACTCAGATCGACAGTGAATACCGCACGCCCGGCTGTCGCCTCGGTCATCTGCAACACGCCGCCGAGCACACTGCTCTGGCCATAGAAGCACATGTCGCCATCGCCACGGACTTTACCCGAAGCGTTCAGGACGAAAGCCGACACATCAATGTCGACGCCCGGAATTGGCGTGTAGTTGATATCCACGCGAAGCTGGCCGCAGGCAACCGGCGCATTACCACCAGGTACGAGAGCGGCCATCAGCTCAGCGCCTGCACGGCCAGATTGACCAGGTCGTCAGCGGTTCGCCCACGAGTGGTTTCGCCGATGGCCTTGAATTCCCAATCGGAACCTTTGCGCGACAGGCTCGCCATCACGATGCCGGTATGACCGCCCTTCTCGGACAGGTTGAAACGCGCCAGTTCCGATTTGTTGCTGGCATTGACGATGCGGCAGTAGGCTTTTTCGACTTTGTCGAAGTTCTGCCCGGTGAAGCTGTTCACGGTGAAGATCAGATGCTTGACGGCGGCCGGCAGACGCGACAGATCAACGTGGATAGTTTCGTCATCACCATCGCCTTCACCGGTACGGTTGTCGCCAGAGTGCTGAATCGAACCGTCCTGCGACTTCAACTGACGGAACCAGACCAGGTCGATCACTTGCAGACTTTCGTCGAGCAGGATGCACGAAGCGTCCAGATCGATCTCTCCGCCGCTGCCCATCAGCTTGCCGAGAAAACCTGCTTTCACCGGGTCCCAACCCAGGCCAAGGCTGATGCGGGTCAACGCGCTGCCGGCCGTTTTTTCCAGAGAAATGCTTTGCTGTTTGCTCAGGGTAAGTGCCATCGTTACGCTCCTTGTTGATCGTCAGTGTTCACGTCGCGATCAGGTCTGATCGCGCTTTTTGCTGTCCGCAGACGTCCACGACGCCATGCCGGATGAAAGTGTCGCCAGTGCGCGTCTTGCGCCGCAGCGAGCAATTCGTGATCGCCACGGGTATCGCCCCAGGCTTTGAGTCGGTATTCAGTCAGCGGCCCATAGACCGCCTCCAGCCGCAGCACCTTGTTCTCGCAGCGGCAGTTGTTGCCGGATATACGTCCGGTCAACTTGCCGTCGATCACTTCAAGTTCGGTGCCGATCAGCTTGATACCCAAGCGATCCGCGAAGGGTTGCAGCACCAGCGCAGGCGACGCCGAGCACAGGGTCACCTGCGAACCGGCGGCGATCTCGCTGGCAATCGCCATCAAGCCTGTCGGGCGCATCAGCCTGGTCCAGAAAGCTGCGCAGTACTTCGCTGCCTGCTGGCTCACCCACTCCGCGTCCACGCCGCTGAGAAAGCGGCTGATCAACTGCGCCTTGAGTTCGTCGCGGCTCATGCGTCGGGCGAGGAATCGAATGCTCGGCAGCGCGAGTGTCAGCACACGCCGGGCGAACTCACGTTTGCCGAAGGCAAACTTCAAGAACGGTACAAAACTGTCATGGCGGGTCAGTGTGCCGTCGAAGTCAAAGACGCAGAGCACCTTTTTCCCCGGCTGGTCAGGGCCAGTATTTGCCTGAATCATCGAATGGCCTCGGCTAGTCGAATGGGTGCTTCACCGTGGGCGGCATCGGTTTGGCGCACGCCATGCCATTCGGCGCGCTCAAGAATCTTCATCGCCCATTGGTAATGGGTCGCCGGTTCACACATCACATCGTTGTGCTTGAACACGGCCGGGGCCACGTCGCTGACGATCAACTTCGCACTGTTCAGGTCTTCGAGGCTGACTCGCAGCGCATCCTGAATGATGCTGATCTGGCTCGGGTGAATCGCGGTCTTGCCCACCAGACCGTGGGCGATGTCCAGTTCCAGCTCTTCACACAGCAGATTCGGCGTGGCGAGTTGTTCGAACACCGGCGCGGTCAGTGCAAAACCTTGCGACCCCATCACCCCGGCCAACATCGGAATCACGTAACCCATCGGCGTGTTGTACAGCGTGGTCGCCGGGTTACGCCGCAAGCCGAGGCTGCCCATCAGATCATTACCGCCAATACGCAGGGCGATGATCCGGTGATTCAGATTGGCCTTGAGCGCCTGACCCAACTCGAGCATCGCCACCGGACTGAACACCTCGACAGTTTCCAGAGTCGGCATCAGGAACAGCTCAGGACTGGTCACCGCCCGCTCCCAAGCGTCGAGGTTGCGCAGCGTCAGTTTCGGCACAACGAAGCCGTCGACGTGCTTCATCAACGGCCAGTCATTGAGTACCGCCGCCATCGCCGAATCACGCGGACGCACGAACAGCACCGGCCCCTCGGCAGGCCGCCCGCCGCGCTCATCTATTGCCGACAACAGGCAATGCAAGTTGCTCAACGCGGTGCTGACATCGATCTCGGCAACTGCGTCTTCGAGGCATACCACCAGCGAACGCAGTTCCGGCAGCTTGGTGGCGAACACCACATCCAGCAGATCGGCGCGCGTGGCCGGCATGTACAGCGTGGCACCCAAGGCGTAAGGAGAAAGCTTCTTCATCAGCTCACGCTCCGAATGATGGTCACGGCTCGGTACGGGCCGAGTGCGGCGCCGACTTCTTCGACGCAAACGCCAGCGCCTTCGGTGAGGTGCATCAGTAATTGCACGTCACTGTCGTTGCGATCTCGCACCAGCACATGATCCGGCACCCGGCGTAAAACCGCGCGAGTGGCCTCGGCGATGCCCGGTTTGACCCGGTTCAGATTGCTGATATCGAAACGTGCAGCCAGCGACTCCACGACTTGCGTGGCGGCGGCTTGCAGCTTGGCACGCTTGTTGGCCGTCCACGGCACCGCAGCAGGCACCGGGCCCAGGGTTTTGCGCTGCTGCTCGATGTGCTCGATGAACTCGCGCGTCACATCGTGTTCAGTCAGGTGGTCGTAGACCACGCAGCCATGCAGCCCGCCATCAGCCGGCCAGATCGAACGCGATACCAGACCCGAGACGGTCGCGCCAAGGATGCCCGACGGAATCACCCAGTCTTCCGCCGAGGCCGCCAGCCAGGCTCGCCCGCAAGGGTCGGCCAGCACCACCAGACGCGGCTCCTCAGGGAATCGAGCATCGCCTTTGAGGCTGCGCTGAATTTCACCGGAGATCGCACCTTTGCCAGTCCAGCCGTCGACGAACACGATGTTTTGCGCGCCGTGGGCCTGAATGATCGCCTCAAGACCGATGAGGTCTATGCCGCGATCCCGCACGATGCTGATGCCGTAATGATGTGTCTCGCGGCCCATGTCGATCAGCGCCCGACGCAGCAGCACACCCAGCGGCAACCCGGCGCGGACAAACGACACCAGAACAATCGATGGGCCTGTGCAAGCGCCATTCAACGCCAGCGCCAGTGCCTGAACGTCGCTGGCCATGCGCACGCCATTCTGCGCGAGCGCTCTCTCGTACAGCGCTTTGTGCACAGGTGTCGGCGCGCTCTCGAAGCTGATCATCTCCGAGTAGTGCTTCTGCTGCGTCTGAATCAGCCGCTCTTTCTCTACGACGTCGGTCACCTCCATCTGCACCGGCTGGAGCAGGAAGTGCACGTCGTCCTGCAAATAGCTGCCGCTACCAACAGTCTTGAGGTCAGCGATGGACTCAGTCATTGAGCGCATGCCCCACAAACCTCGCCAGCTGGCTGCCGGACGGGGTTGCCCACAGGTGGCAGGCATCCATGAAACCGAGGTCGGTAATGCTGTCGCCGAAGCCCAGCACGGGTCGTTCACCGTTGACTTCACGGTCACGGCGCAACAGTTCCTCAACGGCCACGCGCTTCGACAGACCGGCGGGCAAAAAGGCCAGATTGTTGCTGTTGCCGTGGACGTGCATTCCCTCCAGCAAGCCGCGCGCCTGGACTTCAGCCAGCACGGTTTGCAGGACTTCATCGTTGGATTCGTTGTGCTTGGTCACCACGTAGTGGCGCAGGTTTTCTTCTTCAACTACCCAGCCGCGCAGCGAAATGCCCAGCGCCTTGCCAATGGCCAGGGTCGCGGCGCTCAGATCGGGGAGCCGGTGTTGAAAGTCTGCCAGGACGACAGTCATGTGCGCCCGCCATTGCTCATCGATCCTGCCGTCGGCGCCGAGAATCACCCCGCCGTGCGAGCACACGGCGCCCTTGTCGAAAGGCAGTTTGACTCGACTGAAAGCTTCGACACTACGCGCAGTCACAGGCACGACGTCGGTCGAGGACAACAGCCATTCCACCAGAGTTTTCTGCACCGGGTTCATGTACCCGTTCGGTTGGCCTTCAATGTCAAAGGTCGCAGGATGGCGTGGCGTGCCTTCAGGCATTTTGCGCGCGGTCTGGAACAGCGTGTCATCAAGGTCAACCAAGGCCAGCGGACGATTACTGAGCATCGACAATCACCTCGGCGTTCAGGGCGGCAACCAGTTCGGCAGATACCGCCTGCGTCGGCGTTTCCGAGCAGATCAGCACGCGATCAAACTCCCCCGGGCGCACGTTGTAGAGAAAGTTCGGAATGCCCAGACCGTAATTGTCCGAGAACGACAATGCGTGACCGATGGCATGGCCCAGCGCGATCGGCGAACGGCTGGTCGAGCTGAAGTGCACGTCGGCACCGGCACGCTCCAGACGTTCGGCGAGCAGGAACGGACGCCAGACAAACTCGCTGGTGCCGACCACCAGCACTCGCTCGCCAGCCTTGATTTGCAGATCGGGGGCCAAGGTGTCTTCGACCTTGCGCACACCGAGCCGGCCCCAGTCGTTGTGTGCCGACAACGGCCACTCACCGGCGGCGACGGTGCCGACGGCCGGCATCTCCGGCAGCGGCGCTTCGAGGTCTTGATGGAAATCGTAGGAGCCTTGCAGTAACGAGACTTGATGCGCGGACTCGCCAATGGTGTTGCGCACCGCGTTGCTCGACCAGTCGGTCAGCACGCAGGTCACGACACGTTCGACCTGGGTCAGACCCGAGTCGACCAAGGCGCGGTGCAAATTGATGAAGGTCTTGCCGGTGGAGGCTTCATCGTCTACCAGCACCAGCGAGCGCGCATTCAACATCATTTCGCGCACGTCGGGATCGACCGGCAAGTGGATCAAATGGGCGCTGGCGTGGCTGTGTTCTTCTTCGAAACGAGTGAACAGTTCGGTGCCGGTCGGGTGCCGTGTGCTGACCATGTACACCGTGTCAGGCCGGGTCGCGCTGAACGCGCGATGCACGCCAGCACCGAGGCCAACGGCGGTCTCGGCCATGCCGATCACCAGCACCGGGCCGGGCAGATCCGCAGGGATCTGCGCCGCGAGGCTTGCGAAACTGCTATTCATTGCCGAGGGGCGTACCGGGATATGGCGGCCAAGCACTTTGGACACGAACAGGAACGCACGCTTGGGATTACGGCGCTCGGCAAAGCCGAACAAAGCGTTCGGAGCGATGAGTGAATCATCTACTTTGACATCGAGTCGCCCGCGCATCAGTTGCGCACTGAGCGTTTGTGTAGCTGCGTTACTTTCCATGAGCAAAAATTCCTAAATGGCGCTGGGGATTAACCGCGCGCCGGTACCAAATGTTTCAAATCAAGAGAAGTCAGAAATTTCGCGCTTCGACACGCCACATTGAAGCCTGGGCTTCACGCGCCAGTTCCGCTGTTGTGAAAGATTTGCCGACAGGGATCTTGCTGGCCTCGACGCGACAAGCGTCAAGGAATGAGAGGAGCAATGGCGCCTTGACCGCAAAATTCATGTTTTGCGCATCCGGCAGAGTTGAGGTCACCAGACCGACCACCGCACCCGAGGAGTCAAAAAGAGGGCTGCCACTGGAACCGGGCTGAATCGGGGCAGTGAACTGCAGCAGGCTCGAATCATTGTGCAGGCCAAACAGACCCGACACACCACCCTGCGTCACTTGCACGCCGCCGCCAGCGAACCCCGCAAGCGGGAATCCCAACGCCACAACGTTGTCGCCGAGGTCGCAGCCAAAACCTTCCTTGAACGCCACCGGTTTCAGCGGTGGGCAATCCAGCACTCGCAACAAAACGATGTCGTTGCGCCGATCGACCACAACGGGTTCGACACGGTAACGTCCTTCGAAGGAGGAGATATGAATTTCCTGCATGTCCTCGATGACGTGAGCACAGGTCAGGATGTGATTTCTCGAAACGGCAAAACCGGTGCCGGTCGCACTGCCGCGTCCGGATTCGGAAGGACTTGAGCGTCCCTTGGGATGGGCATCGTTGATATCGAGGCCGATTCGCCGGCCAAAAGCCGCCAGGCCATAAGCTGAACCTTCAGCCAGAGCCCGGAACTTCCATTGCTGATTGCGCGTGTAAAACTCGCCGATGATGATCGCCGATTCGCCGTTATCACGCAGATCGAGACTGTAATCGAGCTGGCCATCAACCTGAAAACGCAGGGTCTTCAGATCACTGACCGGACCAGCAGCAGAGAAGGTATAGACGATGATCAGCACGCGATCGCTGCCTGACGGCAGTTCTGCCAGGTTCATCGCACAGCCGACCTTTTCCTGATCACCTTTCCACTCCATCCAGCCATGGGAGGTCTGGAACAGGGCGGGATCACCTGTCGGGCGGCGTTTCTCGTCAACCGGCAATATAGCGACTGCTGCATAGTCCCCGAAAGCCGAGGACTTACCGCATTCAAGAGTCCATTCACTCTGTGCGCTCGATATTACGGCATTTGCGCCAGGCGCCAGCACCATCATTCCCTGATCTCTCCTTGACTGCTAACGACCAGCTGCTTCACATGCAGCGCGGCAAATTGTAGCAAAAATAGATGTCGCTTTAATATCAGGATGCCACAGCCGCCACGGTCACGCCCTTGACCCGGACGTTCGCCCTCCAGACGGTCGCAGGCTCCGGCAAGCCCAACCGTCGAGCCGCGAAAATGCCCGGCAGATTGGTCCCGGTCGCCCGGGTGTAACCGATGCCGCCCGAGTATCGCGGGTTGATTTCCAGCAAATGCGGCTGGCCATCAGCGTCGTCGCGGGTCTGCACATTGACGATTCCGTCACAACCGAAATGCTCGGCAGCCTTGAGTGCCAACTCGACAGCCGGGCCCTCACGCTCGAAAGTCTGATGCACACCCGCCTTTCGACGACTGACGAACGCAACCGGACGGCCAGCTTCGCAGACCATGTCCACCGAACATTCGCTGCCGGCCATGTACGGCATCATCAGCATCGGTGCCGGAGCTTCGGCTTCACAGTAAGCACGCATATAAGTTTCAAAATTGGCTTCACGCGCATCCGGGTTGGCAAAACAGCGGAACGGATCGGTATCCGCCTTGAATCGCCAGAAACCCTGGCCATAAATACCGACCGCAGGCTTGACGCACACTTCGCCACTGGCGGAGAGGGTTTTGTAAGCAGCGAACATTTCTTCGGCATTCAATGCTGTGATCGCCGGGACACAAGCCAGGCCGACACGCTCTGCTTCGGCGGTGAATCGGCTCTTGTCGTCGACCATGTCGAAGGTCGCCATCGACGTACCGCCAGTCACCAATTCAAGATCCGCCTGTTCAAAGCGCGCCCGTTCGATCTCGAAAACATTACCGACGCGTCCAGCCAGAATCAGTTTGATGTTGTGCGCTACTGCAGTGGCGATGACCCAGTCGATACGCTCTTCATTGCCACTTGGCTCCGTAAAACTGACGTCGGCAAGCGACGTGATTTCAGGGCGATCCTGACGATGAGAGGCGAAGATTTTTACATCCGCCGGAAGTGCCTCGCGCGCGCCGATGATGACGTCACGCTGACTCGATTGCCCTTCTAGAAACCAGATCATTTGATACTCGCTGATTGATGCGCCCGCGCAATAGTAACTGGATGAATATCAACTGATGGCAGATTTGGGTCATCGGGCCGCAAAGTCGGCGCGCGAAGGCCTTGGGAAGTAGATTTGTTTTCGAGTTTTTACATGGGGGGTTGAATCAATTCGGGAGTTCACTCTTGATATTCTGCTGGCGAGCCAAACGGAGCGTCCACCAGCAATACATTTCCGCATGTGAAAATTACCGGGCTTCCCCGCCGGGGCAATGCTCACCTGACCGAAAAACACACAAAAAAGGGGCAGACTCAACGCCTGCCCCTTATGCATTACACCCTCAAAACCGTGAAACGCTGTGCATCGCATCCACCAGATAGCGCATCGCAATCCGGTCACTTTCCGACAGTTCTCGGTAGCGCTCGACCAATTTGCGCTCTTCAGAGTTGAGCCGCTTCCTGCGTCTGCCTCCCAGGCACGGAAAGATTCCCAACATTTCGGTAATGCATTGCACCTTTGCCATGGACGATGTCCTTTTCCATTACTTCAGCATTTTTTTGAAACCGCCTCGCCCTGCTCCTGCAAGCAGCGATTTGAGCCCTGCCGGTCGGATGGGTCGAGACCGGCCATACCCATAGAATAGAAATTAAATCGGCGCTGAAAAGCTGTTTTTAGAGTAATTAGTCGAAATAAGCAGTTATGCCCTGTAAATCAGAAAAGGCTGTGGGATAAGTAACCGTAACGTCTTGTTTCATTGAGAGGCTGTCGCCGTGCTATCAATGAATTTTGCAAAATCAGCGAACGGATTAAGCTAGCGGGCATCTGTTACTAGTCCGTAGCGTTTGGCCGAAGGCTTGTCCGAACCGTAATTTCTGATCCAGTACGTGCCAGGAACGGCGCGGGATTGTCCACGACAGGTTGTATCTATGCACCGCAGGAATTTGCTCAAAGCGTCCATGGCCATTGCGGCTTACACCGGCCTTTCCGCCTCCGGCCTCCTTGCCGCACGCGCCTGGGCCGCCTCTGGCGGTGCCGCCGACGGTGAAGCCCAGGCCTTCGACTTCGAAGCGCTGAAGCGTCAGGCCAAGCAATTGGCCGGCAATGCCTATCAGGACACCAAACAGGTGCTGCCGCCGACGTTGGCGACCATGACCCCGCAGAACTTCAACGCGATCCGCTACGACGGCGAGCATTCGCTGTGGAAGGAGAACAAGGGTCAGCTCGATGTGCAGTTTTTCCACGTCGGCATGGGTTTCCGCCAGCCGGTGCGCATGTACAGCGTCGATCCCAAGACCCGCACGGCCCGCGAGGTGCATTTCCGCCCTCAGCTGTTCAACTATGAAAACACCTCGGTCGACACCCAGCAGCTCAAGGGCGATCTGGGTTTTGCCGGCTTCAAGCTGTTCAAGGCGCCGGAGCTGGATCGGCATGACGTGGTGTCGTTTCTCGGCGCCAGCTACTTCCGCGCGGTGGATGCCACTGGCCAATATGGCCTCTCCGCCCGTGGCCTGGCCATCGACACCTACGCCAAGAAACGCGAAGAATTCCCTGACTTCACCAAATTCTGGTTCGAGACCCCGGATCAGAACGCGACCCGCTTTGTGGTCTACGCCCTGCTCGACTCACCGAGCGCGACCGGTGCCTATCGCTTCGACATCGATTGCCAGGCCGAGCGCGTGGTGATGGAAGTCGATGCCCACGTCAACGCCCGCACCGCCATCGAACAATTGGGCATCGCACCGATGACCAGCATGTTCAGTTGTGGCACCCACGAGCGCCGGATGTGCGACACCATCCATCCGCAAATCCATGACTCGGATCGTCTGGCCATGTGGCGTGGCAACGGCGAGTGGATCTGCCGTCCGTTGAACAACCCGGCGACCCTGCAATTCAACGCCTTCGCCGACACCGATCCGAAAGGTTTCGGCCTGGTACAGACCGACCACGAATTCGCCAACTACCAGGACACCGTCGACTGGTACAGCAAGCGCCCGAGCCTGTGGGTAGAGCCTACAACTGCATGGGGCGAAGGCTCTATCGATCTGCTGGAAATCCCTACGACCGGTGAAACCCTCGACAACATCGTTGCGTTCTGGACGCCGAAAAAACCGGTGGCCGCCGGCGATTCGCTGAACTACGGCTACAAGCTCTACTGGAGCGCCTTGCCTCCAGTCGGCACACCGCTGGCGCGGGTGCATGCGACCCGTTCCGGCATGGGTGGATTCGTCGAAGGCTGGGCACCAGGCGAGCATTACCCGCCGGTCTGGGCCCGTCGTTTTGCCGTGGACTTTACCGGTGGCGGTCTGGATCGCCTGCCGCAGGGCACCGGGATCGAACCGGTGGTCACCTGCTCCAACGGCAAGGTGCAGGACTTCAGCGTGCTGGTGCTGGATGACATCAAGGGTTACAGGATTCTGTTCGACTGGTACCCGACCAACGACAGCATCGACCCGGTGGAACTGCGGCTGTTCATCCGCACCAACGACCGCACGCTGAGCGAGACCTGGTTGTACCAGTACTTCCCGCCGGCGCCGGACAAGCGCAAGTACCCTTGATGGCTTGAGCCGTCAGGCCAACAGGCAGTACAAGTGGATATCGTGGGGTTCCAGATCAAACAGTTCGGGATCCGGTTGTTCCAGCAACCGGCAACCCTGGCGCTGGTAGAACTCCACGGTATTACGCGACTCGGTCGCCGAGACGTACAACGCTTCGGCACCTACCTGTCGGCCATGCTCGCAGGCCAGGGCAAACAATCGCCCGCCCAGCCCCTGCCCACGCCAGGCGCGGCTGATGTGCAGGAACTTCAACTGCCGCATCTTCAGGCCCTGATTGTGAATAACCCGGTTATCCACAACCACTGCCGCCACCAATGTCTCTTCATCAAAAATCCCGTGTAGCCACCCGCCGCTGCGCCAGCACTTCTCCAATACCCGCGCATTCTCCTCCGCTTCGCCTTCGGGCCATCCGCGCATATCGAAATGCGCCGGATACAGAATCAGCCCACCGTTTTCCACGCGATAACATGCTTCGACCCGTTCACTGCGGTCGATCTGCGCCAGCAGCGGCAAGTCGAGTTCGGTCAACGCTCGTTCGATCAACATTGCGGTCCATTCCTTTGCAATTCCAAGCGACAGGCAAGAAAAAACCCGCCGGTTCAATGGCGGGTTTTATAGGCTTTGCGACCGGTCGGAATCAATCCCGCAGATCAGACTCGTGAATCGGCTGATCCCGATGGGTCGCACGTTGATATTGCGCCGGCCACACTGCTTTGCGCCCGCCCAGGTCGTCGTCCGCATGCAACGGCCAGTACGGATCACGCAGCAACTCACGGGCGAGGAAGATGATGTCGGCCTGACAGGTCCGCAGGATGTGCTCGGCTTGCGCAGGCTCGGTAATCATGCCCACGGTGCCGGTAGCGATGCCTGATTCCTTGCGCACCCTTTCCGCGAATCGGGTCTGATAACCCGGTCCCACCGGAATCTCCGCGTTCGCTGCGGTGCCACCCGACGATACGTCGATAAGATCCGCGCCGAGGGTTTTCAGGCGTCGCGCCAGCTCCACGGTTTCATCGGGGTTCCAGCCATCTTCCACCCAATCGGTGGCCGACAGACGAACGAACACCGGCAGTTCTTCCGGCCAGACGGCACGTACCGCCTCGGTTACTTGCAACACCAGACGGATGCGGTTTTCGAATGAACCGCCGTACTGGTCGCGGCGCTGATTGCTCAGCGGAGAGAGAAACTGGTGCAACAGATAACCATGCGCCGCATGCACCTCGACCACGCTGAAACCGGCTGCCAGCGCACGCTTGGCCGCGGCCACGAAATCCTGGATGACCTGGGCGATCTGCCCTTCATCAAGCTGTTTGGGTTGGGTATGTTGCGGGTCAAAGGCAATCGGTGAAGGCCCGACCGGCGTCCAGCCGCCGTCATCCGGTTTGACGCTGCCGTGCTTGCCGATCCACGGCCTATGGGTGCTGGCCTTGCGTCCGGCGTGGGCCAGTTGAATGCCGGCCACTGCCCCCTGCGCGTTGATGAAACGGGTGATGCGTTGCAGCGGTGCGATCTGTTCGTCTTTCCACAGGCCCAGGTCTTCGGCGGTGATCCGCCCGTCGGCCGTGATCGCCGTGGCTTCGGTAAATACCAGGCCCGCGCCCCCCACTGCACGGCTACCGAGATGCACCAAATGCCAGTCGTTGGCCAGGCCATCGACACTTGAGTACTGGCACATTGGCGATACGGCGATGCGGTTGGGCAGGGTCAGTTGGCGAAGGGTAAAGGGTTCAAGCAGCAGACTCATGGGGCACCTCTCAAATCAGTGGGCAGGCTCCAGGGTTCTGTTTGAAAAGTCGACGAGTGACAGGAAAAAGGTGCAGCACCCGCCCCCGCGGGCAAAAAATTCGACAAGACGTCACAAGGCCAATCAAGCAGTGCTTAGAGCCTAGTCGACATCCGGGGATGAGGGAGGGTTCAGAAATGAAACAGCACAATTGAAAACACCTGCGCCCCTTCAGAAAGGGGCGCAAAGCCCTTAGCGCGGTTCGATGTGAGCAATCATCAGTTGCACGGTTTCATTGCCGCGAAACTCGTTGAGATCGAGCTTGTAGGCCAGCTCGACCCATTTGATTGTCGGGTTCGGCCAGATATCGCGGTCAATGCCAAACGCGATGCCATCGAGTTTCACCGAACCGCATTCGCTCTTCAGCACCACTTTCAGGTGCCGCTCGCCGACCACCCGCTGCTCGACCAACTGAAACACGCCATGAAACAGCGGCTCCGGGAAATGCTGGCCCCAAGGCCCGGCATGACGCAGGGCACGAGCCAGTTCCAGATGAAACTCTTCAACAGCCAGGGTGCCGTCCGACAGCAGGCGCCCGGTCAGATCTTCTTCGCGAAGCTGCCTGCGCACTTCGGCGTCGAATGCCTCGGCGAACAACGGAAAATTCTCCTGCGGCAAGGTCAGGCCAGCCGCCATCGCATGACCGCCGTACTTGCTGATCAGGTCTGGATGCTGCGCCGCCACCACGCTCAACGCATCGCGAATATGGAAACCCTGAACCGAACGCCCCGAGCCTTTGAGCAGGCCGTCGCCGGCATCGGCGAAGGCGATGGTCGGGCGGAAATAACGCTCTTTCATCCGCGAGGCGAGGATACCGATGACACCCTGGTGCCATTCCGGGTCGAACAGGCAAAGGCCGAACGGCATCGACTCGACCGGCAAGTCCTTGAGCTGTGCCAGCGCTTCACGCTGCATGCCTTGCTCGATGGATTTGCGATCCTGGTTCATACCGTCCAGTTGTGCGGCCATTTCCCGAGCCAGTTCTGCATTCTGGGTCAGCAGGCACTCAATCCCGAGGCTCATGTCATCCAGACGCCCCGCCGCGTTCAGGCGCGGGCCGACAATGAACCCGAGGTCGGTCGACGTGATGCGCGAGGCTTCACGCTTGGCTACTTCAAGGATCGCCTTGATCCCCGGCCGCGCACGTCCGGCGCGAATTCGTTCCAGGCCCTGGTGCACCAGAATCCGGTTGTTGGCATCCAGCGGCACCACGTCGGCGACGCTGCCCAGCGCCACCAGATCCAGCAGTTCGCCGATGTTCGGTTGTGGCTTGCTCTCGTACCAGCCGAGGCTGCGCAGGCGTGCACGCAAGGCCATCAACACGTAGAAAATCACCCCGACCCCGGCCAGCGCCTTGCTCGGAAACTCGCAACCAGGCTGGTTCGGATTGACCAGCGCATCGGCTTGCGGCAGTTCATCGCCGGGCAAGTGGTGGTCGGTGATCAAGACCTTCAAACCGTGACGCTTCGCGGCCGCCACACCTTCGACGCTGGAAATACCGTTGTCGACGGTGATCAACAGTTGCGGCTCGCGGGTCATCGCGACTTCGACGATTTCCGGGGTCAGGCCGTAGCCGTATTCGAAGCGGTTCGGCACCAGATAATCGACATGTGCCGCGCCCAGCAGGCGCAGGCCAAGCACGCCCACGGTGCTGGCCGTCGCGCCGTCGGCGTCGAAGTCGCCGACGATCAGGATCCGCTGACGCTGCTCCAGCGCCGTCACCAGCAGATCCACCGCCGCATCGATCCCTTTGAGTTGCTGGAACGGAATCAGCCGCGCCAGGCTTTTGTCCAGCTCCGCCTCGGACTGCACGCCCCGCGCCGCGTACAGGCGGGTCAGCAACGGTGGCAGATCACCGAGAAACGGCAGAGTGGCGGGCAACGGGCGAGGATCGATACGCATGGGGTGACAGGAGCTTCTCTTGGGTACGTGGGATTTTTCGGGAGCGCTGCGGACTTAGCCGCGCTCGCCTTGCAGCCAGCTGAGCTGAACTTCGTGCTGACCACGGTCGTCGGTGACGAAGATCGTGCCTTCGCTGATCATCACGTCCCACTTGATGACGCGGGGCATGTCCTTGGCCAGGGTTTCCAGCACTTCCTGCGGGACAGCAGCGATGTTGACGTTCTTCAGGTTCTTGATCGCCGGGATCACCTTGCCTTCCCAGACGCGCAGGCTGCCGTAGGCCAGCAGGCTGGTGCGCTCGGTGCGACGGGAGCACCAGGTCAGGCGATCCGCATCCGGCTGGCCGACTTCAATCCAGTGCAGGACACGGTCATCCAGGCTCTTTTCCCACAGCGCAGGTTCGTCCACGTCCGACAGACCACGACCGAACGACAGGTGCTCGTTGTACCAGAGCGCGTAGGCCAGCAGGCGCACGGTCATGCGTTCTTCGGTTTCCGAAGGGTGGCGGGCGATGGTCTGCTTCACGTTCTCGTAGACGCTGCGGTCGAGATCGGTGAGGTTCAGTTCGAATTTGTAGGTGGTGGACGGCTGGGCCATGAACGGGCTTCTTGATACGAGGAAAGTCGGCAAGTCTAACCGATGCCGTAGGCAATCCACGAATTGATGGCGATCAACCTTGCGCGACTGACAGCCGGCTATGTTAAAACGCTGTATCCGTTCAGCCTTGTCCTACAGGATCTCGCATGCCGTTCGCCAACAAACCGCTCAGCGGTCTGAAAGTCATCGAATTGGGTACATTGATTGCCGGGCCGTTTGCCTCGCGCATTTGCGGCGAGTTCGGTGCTGAAGTGATCAAGATCGAATCGCCGGACGGCGGTGATCCGCTGCGCAAGTGGCGCAAGCTGTATGAAGGTACTTCGTTGTGGTGGTTCGTCCAGGCACGCAACAAAAAGTCCCTGACGCTGAACCTGAAACACCCCGACGGTCTGGCGATCCTGAAAAAACTGCTGGGTGAAGCCGATATCCTGATCGAGAACTTCCGCCCAGGCGTCCTGGAAAAACTCGGCCTGAGCTGGGAAACCCTGCACGCGCTGAACCCGAAACTGGTGATGGTGCGCCTTTCAGGCTTCGGCCAGACAGGGCCGATGAAGGATCAGCCAGGTTTCGGTGCGGTCGGCGAATCCATGGGCGGCCTGCGCTACATCACCGGTTTCGAAGACCGCCCGCCGGTGCGTACCGGAATTTCCATCGGCGATTCGATTGCCGCCCTGTGGGGTGTGATCGGCGCGTTGATGGCCCTGCGTCATCGCGAGGTCAACGGCGGGCTTGGCCAGGTCGTTGATGTGGCGCTCTACGAAGCGATCTTCGCCATGATGGAAAGCATGGTGCCGGAGTTCGATGTGTTCGGGTTCATTCGTGAACGCACCGGTAACATCATGCCGGGCATCACGCCGTCGTCGATCCACACCAGCGCCGACGGCAAACATGTGCAGATCGGCGCCAACGGCGATGCGATCTTCAAGCGTTTCATGCTGATCATCGGCCGTGAAGATCTGGCCAATGACCCGGCGCTGGCCAGCAATGACGGGCGCGACACCCGCCGTGACGAGTTGTACGGGGTGATCGATCGTTGGGTCAATTCGCTGCCGCTGCAAACCGTGCTGGACCTGCTGAACCAGGCCGAAGTCCCGGCCAGCCGGATCTTCAGCGCCGAAGACATGTTCAACGATCCGCAGTACCTGGCCCGGGAAATGTTCCTGCAGGCCAAACTGCCGGACGGCAAACCCTTCAAGATGCCGGGCATCGTGCCGAAACTCTCTGATACACCCGGCACGTCCGAATGGGTCGGACCGCAGCTCGGTGAACACAATGCGCAGGTACTCCACGATCTTGGCTACGACGAGAAGCAGATCGCCCGGCTGCGCGAAGACGGAGCCGTCTGAGCTGAAGCGCCGACCGGCCTCAGCCTCCAACCGCGCCCACCACTGGTGGACGTGGCGGCTGTTCGGCCTGCTTTTTCTGCTGATGCTTCCGGCCTGGGCGCAGGCGAAGCCGACGCTGATCTGGCTGCTGCGCGACCTGCCGCCGCTGACCATTTTCGAAGGCCCGAAAAAGGGCCAGGGCGTCATCGATCAACTGATGCCGATGCTGATTGCCGGCATGCCGCAATACGAACACACCTTGATGCGGGTCAACCGCGCCCGCGGCATCCAGATGCTCCATGAACACCCGTTCGCCTGTGATCCTTCGCTGATCTGGAACAAGGAGCGCGCGCAATGGATCGCGTTCTCCATCCCGGCATTTCGAGCGGTCAGCAATGGCCTGGTGGTGCGTCAGAAAGATCGCGAAGTGCTGGCGCCGTTCATTTCCGACGGTGAAGTCGATCTGTCCGCATTCCTGGCCAACAGCGACAAGAAAGTCGGCGTGGTGGCCGAGCGCAGTTATGGCGAATACATCGACGGCCTGCTCCGACAGGCCCCGGGCGGCGCGCTGACACCGCATTACGGGAATGACGCGTTAAGCAGTCTGCTGTCGATGCAACGGCTCGGGCGATTGCAGGTGGTGCTGGGTTACTGGCCGGAAATCCGTTATCAGGCCCGTCAGGCACAGATCGCTGAAGATGAGCTGGAGTTTTTCCCCATTCGCGGGTCGGGCAAGTACATTTCGGGGCACGTCGGCTGCACCGACACCACTCAGGGCCGGCAGGCGATCAGTGAAATCGATCAACTGTTGCGTACCCTGCCCCACGAACATCTCGACCAGCTCTACGCCGACTGGCTGGACCCTGAAAGGCGTCAGGACTATCTGGAGCAGGCGCGGATCTTCTTCCAGCAGCAGGCCACGCAGTAAATCCCGGACAAAAGAAACCCCGAGAAGTGGGGAGACGACTCGGGGTTAAACGTGGTCTTTATCAAAGACCCGTAGCAGCAAGCGACAAGCACCGGAGCACAATGCTTGATCCTGCTGCTATGGGGTCTGACTGACCCGGGTGCAGGAAGGTTCCCACAAAAGACAAATCAGTTTCAGAGACCCGGGTGCTTGTCGCGGGCAGCGTTGCGCAACGCTGCAATCACACAGGGCTCCAGCCGACCTTCGGCGATCAGGATGTCGCGATGCAAGCCATCGACCACATCCGTCAGTTGGCGCTTGTCGCTCAGCTGCGCCCGATTGAATTCGCGTTCCACCATGATGGCACCACTGCCGTTCTTCAGTGTCACCAGGCATTCACCCTGCAGACCGCGAGGGGTCAGCGTCACCTGATACGGGCTCAGAGCCTCACCGAGCAATAGACTGATACTTTCCATCTCGATCTCCACTCAATAGTCCGAAAACACAGTGCCTGGGGCGTGTCCACAGTAAATGACCACCGGCCCGAGAAGAAAGTTCTGCATGTCGGCGGCCTCTCCCGGAGCGTCACCTGCCTGACGGAGCATGCAGGGTGAAGATGACAGAAAAATAACCAATGGCTTCAGACTGTGACCGGACGTCGGGGCGACGACAGATAGCTGTCGAGCAGATTGCGCATCAGCACGGCCGAAACCGGTGTGTGCAGGCGTCCCAGGAGCTTCATCCCTTCATCGCCGAGCAAAGGTTCCAGGTCGGCCTGTACGCTGGGCGCCACCACCCCCAACAGAATCAGCGCCCGCGCCTCTTGCCGGGTCACCAGATGCCTGATCAGTGCCACCCCCTCGCCGCCCTTGAGTTGCGGATTGCAGATGGCGATATCGACAGTCCCGCGGCGCACCAGCGAACGTTTTGCCGCGCTCAGCGAAGGCGCGGTCAACACGTCATAGATACCGATGGCGTTGAGCATCTGGTGCAACGCCATCAACTGGAACGGGTTGGGTTCGAGAAGCAGGATTTTGAGCGAGCGCATTGGACGACCTCTGGAACGACAATCGCGGTTTCTCGCCGCAGTGGTTTGTCACTCTAGGGCAGTCGTCCTAAGCCTCCCATCAGAAAAGTAGCCACGCTTTATAGGACATTTCCCAACTTCACTGCGGACAACGACACCCGCTCTCGGTCCGCCGCTGGGTGATATCCGTCCAGCCACCCAATAAACCGCGCAGTTTTCCATCGACACCGTAAAAAGGCACCGTCCATTGATAGATGTGCCGGGAGCCACTCCTGAACAACAACTGTCGTTTGCTGAAGCGCGTCTTGCGTGTGCGCAGTTGCACCATGAACTCGTCATGCAGCATCAGTGAGGTGGCTGGCGGAAGCGCATCGAATTCATACAGCGTCCGTCCTTGCACTTGCTCGAAACGGACGCCCAGTGCTTCTTCATAGCTGCGGTTGCACATGATCAAGCGTCCCTGCAGATCACGCACGAACACGGGATCGGGCATCGCATCGATCAGTGCATGCTGAAAGGCCAGTTGATCGCCCAAGCCCTTTTCGGCCTCCCGGCGCTGTTTTATCTCGGTAGCAAGCCGACGATTCCAAAACAGCGAAAGCAGGCCCAATACCCCGAGCGCCCCCATCGCCCAGCATCCCCACTTGATCAGCCGCGCCACGAACGACGGTGCAGGTGCAGGTGAAATACCGTCCAGCCACTTCAGGCGCATGGCCCGCAACTCGGCGGCCGAAAAAGCACCGAGGGCCTTGTTGAGAATGCTCAGCAACTCAGGCAGGCCTTTGCGCACCGCCAGATGATCCGCCTCCCACTTGCCCTCGACCAGACCACCGACCTTGAGCAAGCCTGATGGAAACAGCTGTGCACCGATCTCGTTTTCAATCGTGGCGTAAGCCTCGCCACTCTCCACCAGCGCCCGGGCCTCGGCGTAGGTCTTGACCGAACGAATTTCGATCAACGGGTGGTCGCGCCGGATACTGTCCTCCAGCGCATGCCTGGCCGGCAACACCAGGACCCGTTTCTCCAGCTCGTCAAGCGACTGCACCGCCGGCAAACCTGCCCGCCCGACGAACACCCACCCCGCTCCTCCGAAGGCATGGCTGAAATCGAGGAACTGCCTGCGCTCCTCGTTCATGGCCAGTGTCGTACTCATGTCGGCGACGCCGCTTTCCAGGCGTTCCAGCATGTGGTTGGTGGAGAACGATTCCTGATGCACGAACTGCAAACCGGTCATGGCGCTGATGTGCTTGAGCACATCGTTGTTCAAGCCACTCCACTGACCGTGTTCGTCCTGAAACAGATACAACGGATATTGCACCGAGGCGACTGTCACCCTGGGGTTTTCACGAATCCACTGTCGCTCTTGCGCGTCCAGCTCGATGGGCTGGATATTCAACTCCATCCCTTCTGAATGCATCGTCAGATGAGCTGCCTCGGTCAATTGCAGAAACCCCGATAGCCCCAACAAAAACAACCAGCTCAGCGCTGGCCTCAATCCTGAATAAAACCGCATTGCCACATCCTTCGTCATCGACTCGCCCGTCCTTCGTGGGCGAAACCCGAGCAGTGTGGCATGCAAAAACAAGAAAGCCCGTCAGGAGACGGGCTTCAAAATGTGACAGCTTTCAGGGCTTAAAGCGGCTTGCCGCGATTGCCATGCTGGCTGACAAAGGCCTGCACGGCTTTCAGCTCGTTTGCCAAAACTGTGCAGCGCTCTTCTCTCTCAAACAAATCAGAAAGATGTGCAGGTAGCTCGAGAGCTTTTCCTACACCGGCTTTTTCCACGGCATCCGGGAATTTGACCGGATGCGCCGTGCCCAGGATCACCATCGGGATATCCAGGCTGCGACGGCATTCGCGTGCGGCTTTCACACCGATGGCCGTGTGCGGATCGAGCACCTCACCGGTCTGTTCGAAGACTTCGGCGATGGTTTCGCAGGTTTGCGCATCATCCACGGCCAGCGAGTCGAACAGTTTGCGCGCCTCGGTCCAGCGTTCCTGTTCAACGCTGAAACCGCCGCCCTGCTTGAACGAATCCATCAGACCGGCAATCGCCGCACCGTTGCGACCGTGCAGGTCGAACAGCAGGCGTTCGAAGTTCGACGAGACCATGATGTCCATCGACGGCGACAGGGTGGCGTGCAGGGTTTCCTTGACGTACTGGTTGCCGCTCATGAAGCGGTGCAGGATGTCGTTGCGGTTGGTGGCGACGATCAACTGGTTGATCGGCAGACCCATGTTGCGCGCCAGGTAACCGGCGAAGATGTCGCCGAAGTTGCCGGTCGGCACCGAGAACGACACCGAACGTGCCGGGCCGCCCAATTGCAGCGCTGCGTGGAAGTAGTAAACGATCTGGGCCATGATCCGCGCCCAGTTGATCGAATTCACCGCCACCAGACGCGTGCCCTTGAGGAAGCTCTGGTCAGCGAAGCTGGCCTTGACCATTTCCTGGCAGTCGTCGAAGTTGCCTTCGATGGCGATGTTGTGGATGTTCTCACCGAGGATGGTGGTCATCTGCCGACGCTGCACTTCGGACACACGGTTGTGCGGGTGCAGGATGAAGATGTCGACGTTTTCGCAATGCTTGCAGCCTTCGATGGCGGCCGAACCGGTGTCACCGGAGGTGGCGCCGACGATCACCACGCGCTCGCCGCGCTTTTCCAGCACGTAGTCGAGCAAACGACCGAGCAGTTGCAGGGCGAAGTCCTTGAACGCCAGGGTCGGGCCGTGGAACAGCTCCAGCACCCATTCGTTGCCGTTCAACTGACGCAGCGGCGCCACGGCGTTGTGCGAGAACACACCGTAGGTTTCTTCGAGGATCTTTTTGAAATCGGCGTCCGGAATGCTGCCGGTGACGAACGGGCGCATCACCCGGAAGGCCAGCTCGTGATACGGCAGGCCGGCCCAGGAAGCGATTTCTTCCTGGGTGAAACGTGGCAGGTTTTCCGGGACGTACAGACCGCCGTCGGTGGCGAGACCGGCCAGCAGGACGTCTTCGAAATTAAGGGCCGGTGCCTGGCCGCGGGTACTGATGTAACGCATGACTGACTCCAATGGACAGTGTTCGCAACACAGGGCCCGCAGGCGGGCCCTGTGAAGGAGATCAACTTAGTTCAAGTGCTCGACGCGGATCCGCACAACCGGACCGACCACGCCCGCCAGGGCTTCGAGGGCGGCGATCGCATCGTTGATGTGCTGTTCCAGCACGCGGTGGGTCAGCAGGATCATCGGCACCAGGCCGTCGTGTTCCTCGACTTCCTTCTGCATGATCGACTCGATGTTGATGCCGCGCTCCGACAGGATGCTCGCCACCTGAGCGAGTACGCCCGGATGGTCCTTGGCCTGAATGCGCAGGTAGTAGGCGCTTTCGCAGGCTTCGATCGGCAGGATCGGGTGGGCCGACAGCGAGTCCGGCTGGAAGGCCAGGTGCGGCACGCGGTTTTCCGGGTCGGAGGTCATGGCGCGAACCACGTCCACCAGATCCGCGATCACCGACGAAGCGGTCGGCTCCATGCCGGCGCCAGCGCCGTAGAACAGGGTCGAACCGGCAGCGTCACCGTTGACCATCACCGCGTTCATCACGCCGTTGACGTTGGCGATCAGGCGATCGGCCGGGATCAGCGTCGGGTGTACGCGCAACTCGATACCCGCGGCGGTGCTGCGTGCCACGCCCAGGTGCTTGATGCGGTAGCCCAGCGCTTCGGCGTAGTTCACGTCGGCGGTGGTCAGCTTGGTGATGCCTTCGGTGTAAGCCTTGTCGAACTGCAACGGAATACCGAACGCGATCGAAGCCAGGATCGTCAGCTTGTGCGCCGCGTCGATGCCTTCGACGTCGAACGTCGGATCGGCTTCGGCGTAGCCCAGCGCTTGCGCCTCGGCCAGCACGTCTTCGAAGGTGCGACCCTTCTCGCGCATTTCGGTGAGGATGAAGTTGCCGGTGCCGTTGATGATCCCGGCGACCCAGTTGATGCGGTTGGCGGACAGGCCTTCACGGATCGCCTTGATCACCGGAATGCCACCGGCTACCGCCGCTTCAAATGCCACGATCACGCCTTTCTCGCGTGCCTTGGCGAAAATTTCATTACCGTGAACGGCAATCAGAGCCTTGTTCGCGGTGACCACATGCTTGCCATTCTCGATGGCCTTGAGTACCAGCTCGCGGGCAACGGTGTAGCCGCCCATCAGCTCTATGACGATGTCGATCTCAGGGTTCGTGGCCACTTCGAAGACATCGTTGGTAATCGCAATACCGGTCGTCTGGAACTGAGGCTTTGGCGTGCGCATGGCAATTTGTGCCACTTCGATTCCACGCCCGGCACGACGAGCAATTTCCTCGGCGTTGCGCTGAAGTACGTTGAAGGTACCGCCACCGACGGTCCCTAACCCACAGATGCCTACTTTGACCGGTTTCACTGTGAACTCCCCATAAAACGGCCGACGCGAGGCCGGCCGTGAAAACAACCGCGCAATCGCGGCTCTCTATTGATGGCCCGGCCATGTTGCCGCCGGACCACGCTCGTCAGCGCCTGAGCGTGACGATGCGAATTACTTCGCGCCCAGCGCCAGTTTGGCGACTTGTGGCGCAGGCTGGTAGCCCGGAATGACTTGTCCGTCAGCCAATACGATGGCCGGTGTGCCGTTCACGCCGATCGACTGACCGAGGGCGAACTGCTTGGAAACCGGGTTCTCGCACTTGGCAGCCTTGATTTCCTTGCCATCGACCATCTTGTCCATGGCCGCTTTCTTGTCTTTCGAGCACCACACGGCTTGCAGTTGCTCGTCACCCGGCGAACCCAGGCCCTGGCGCGGGAACGCCACGTAACGCACTTCGATGCCGCGCTTGTTCAGCTCCGGCACTTCGGCGTGCAGCTTGTGGCAGTACGGGCAAGTGGTGTCGGTGAAAACGGTGATGTGCGACTTGGTTTCGCCCACGGCCGGGTAAACCACGGTCTCGGCCACCGGGATCGCATTGATCAGTTTGGAAATGCCCAGGCGCTCGGTCTTCTCGGTCAGGTTGACCGGTTTGCCGTCCTTGAGCTGGAACATGTAGCCCTGAACGATGTACTGGCCGTCGGCGCTGGCGTAGAGCACGCGGCTGCCCTTGAGCTTGACTTCGTACAGGCCCGGCAGCGGGCTGGCGGTGATGGTGTCCACCGGCACGTCGAGCTGGAGGTTTTCCAGGCTCTGGCGGATGGCTTTGTCGGCCGCATCATCGGCGACGGCAAAGGTGCTGACCAACGCAATGGCTGCGGCGGCGAAAATCTGGGTCAGACGCATGAGAACTCCTGAAGGCGGACAAATGGAACGTTCAGAACGCCCGTGCCGGAACACCGGGTCATAACCGTCCATCGTGCAAACCGGCAAAGCCTACCACATAAGGTTCGCGTGACCGAATGCGCCTGTCGCAAGACAAACTGCGCTCAGCCTCGAGGGTGATGCTTGGCATGCAGATCCTGCAACCGCGCCCGGGCGACGTGAGTGTAGATCTGCGTGGTCGACAGGTCGCTGTGGCCCAACAACATCTGCACCACCCGCAAGTCGGCGCCATGGTTGAGCAAGTGCGTGGCGAAAGCGTGACGCAGCGTGTGGGGCGACAGCGATTTGCCGATACCGGCGACCTTGGCCTGATGCTTGATACGGTGCCAGAAGGTCTGGCGAGTCATCTGCTCGCCGCGCTGGCTGGGAAACAGCACATCGCTGGGGCGTCCGCCCAGCAACTCGCCGCGACCATCGCGCAGGTAACGCTCGACCCAGACAATCGCTTCCTCGCCCATCGGTACAAGGCGCTCTTTACTGCCCTTGCCCATTACCCTCAATACGCCCTGACGCAGGTTGACCTGCTCCAGGGTCAGACTGATCAGCTCGGTTACCCGCAAGCCGCAGGCGTAAAGGACTTCAAGCATGGCGCGGTCACGCTGGCCGATGGCTTCGCTCAAGTCTGGCGCCCTCAGCAACGCTTCAACGTCGGCTTCTGACAGGGATTTGGGCAACGGCCGACCGAGTTGCGGCATGTCGACGCGCAAGGTCGGATCGACCGAGATCAGTTTTTCCCGCAACAGGTAGCGATAAAAGCCACGTACACCCGAGAGGAATCGCGCGGTAGAACGGGGTTTGTAGTTCTGTTCCAGGCGCCAGGCCAGGTGATCGAGGATCAATTCACGACCGGCGTTGATCAGATCGAGATTTTTCTCCTGCAACCAGCCGTTGAACAGTGCGAGATCACTGCGATAGGCGTCGCGGGTGTTGTCGGAAAGACCTTTTTCCAACCATAGGGCGTCGAGAAACTGGTCAATCAGCGGGTGGTCGATGGCGGGCATAAAAGCTCAGGCAAGGCAGAGATGGCGGACAGTCTTTCATAGCCCGCCCGTACACGGAACCTTCAGGCGGCAAAACCAGGCAGAACCGGTACCGGACGCTTGTCGTCGTCAATCGCGACGAAGCTGAACTGCCCGTGAATCGCTTTTTCGCGCCCGTCGCAGCTCATGCTTTCAACGAACACTTCCACCTCGACCTTGAGGCTGGTGTTGCCGACCTTGATCACCCGCCCGACCAGTTCGACGATGGAACCTGCCGGGATCGCGTGGTTGAAATCGATACGGTCGGTCGACACGGTCACCAGTGGCAAGCGACAGAAACGCGTAGCGGTGATGAAGGACACTTCGTCCATCCAGGCCAGCGCCGTGCCGCCGAACAGGGTGTTGTGATGGTTGGTGGTCGGCGGGAAAACCGCCTTGGTCACGCGGGTCACCGAGAGTTCGGTGCGGCGTTCGATTTCTTGCTCACGAGATGTCATGGATACGGCCTGAAGCAATAGTGCTGTGGATAAATTGCGGACAACAAAAAAGCAGCCCGTAGGCTGCTTTTTTCTGCATCGGAAGCTGGACTTAAGCCAGTTTTTCCTTGATGCGAGCTGCTTTACCCGACAGGTCGCGCAGGTAGTACAGCTTGGCTTTACGTACGTCACCGCGACGTTTAACAGCCATGCTGTCGATCTGCGGGGAGTAGGTCTGGAAAGTACGTTCTACGCCAACACCGTTGGAGATTTTACGAACGGTGAACGCACTGTTCACGCCGCGGTTACGCTTGGCGATTACAACGCCTTCGAACGCTTGCAGACGGGAACGATCGCCTTCCTTCACTTTCACCTGAACGACAATGGTGTCGCCCGGGGCAAAGGTAGGGATTTCTTTGGTCATCTGCTCTGCTTCGAGTGCAAGGATGATTTTGTTGGTCATGCTGTGCTCCTAAGGTAAATCGTCGGATTTACCATCGATACGTTGTTAACTATCGTCCCGCTCGCGGATGTATTCCTCGAGCAGCTTCTTCTCTTCTCCAGAAAGCGAGCGGCTTTCCAGAAGATCGGCGCGTCGTTCATAGGTCCGACCAAGGGACTGCTGTAAACGCCAACGCCGGATGTGCGCGTGGTTGCCACTCAGCAACACGTCGGGTACACGCTGATCCGCATACACCTCAGGTCGGGTGTAGTGCGGGCAATCCAGCAGACCATCCGTAAAGGAATCTTCCTCGGCGGAGTCCGCATGCCCTAAAGCTCCAGGCAGCAGTCGTGTAACCGCATCGATCAGGACCATGGCCGGCAGCTCGCCGCCAGACAGTACATAGTCGCCAATCGACCACTCTTCATCGACATGAGCTTCAATAAAACGCTCGTCAATGCCTTCATAGCGACCGGCAATCAGGATCAGTGCATCCGATTTCGCCAGTTCGCGTACCGCCGACTGAGTCAGTTGACGGCCTTGGGGGGACAGGTAAATCACCTTCGCCGCCTCCCCGGCTGCTGCCTTGGCCTGAACCAGAGCATCTTCCAGGGGCTTGATCTTCATCACCATGCCCGGACCACCGCCAAACGGGCGATCGTCCACAGTGTGATGCCGATCCGTCGTGTAATCCCGCGGATTCCAACAGGTCAGCTGCAAGAGCCCCTGTTTGACCGCACGACTGGTGATGCCGTAGTCGCCAATGGCGGAAAACATCTCGGGAAACAAACTGATCACTTCTACGCGCAAGTTAGCCACGCTTAGAAGTCCGCGTCCCAATCCACCTTCATCTCGCCCGCTGCGAGGTCGACGGCCAACACGCATTGCTCCGTATAGGGCAACAGGCGTTCGCGATCATCCAGGCTGCCAGCGCAAGGCTTGACTACCATTACATCATTGGCGCCGGTTTCCAGAAGATGATCGATTTTCCCGAGCAATTGCCCAAGCGTGTCGATGACCTTCAGACCTTCCAGCTGGTACCAGTAGTACTCGCCTTCGGTCAATTCAGCGAACAGGTTGCGCGGCACGCAGATCTCATAACCGGCCAGAAGACGAGCTTCTTCACGATCATCAAGACCCTTGAGCTTTGCGACCAGGAACTTGTCGCTCCCGCGTCCACTGACCAGCTCGACCTGTTTGACATTGCCTTCGCGCTTGAGCGTCCAGGTTTTGTACTGCAACAGGTTTTCAGTCGGATCAGTAAAGGAATAAACCTTCACTTCGCCGCGAACGCCGTGAACAGAGTAAATTTTGCCAATAACGATCAAATCATCGGCAATAGCAGGCGTCGCGTTCATATTGCTCAGGCCGCAGCCTTAGCCGATTCCTTCAGCAACTGAGCAACACGCTCAGAAGGCTGTGCACCAACGCTCAGCCAGTAGGCAACGCGCTCTTGGTTCACGGACAGACGGATTTCCTGACCACGGGCAACAGGGTTGAAGAAACCAACCTGTTCTTTGTGGGAACCGTCACGCGGGTTGCGGGAGTCGGTTACGGTCAGGTGGTAAAACGGGCGCTTTTTGGAGCCGCCAAGGGCAAGACGGATTGTTAGCATGTGAACATCGTTCCTGTAGTCGGTGCTGCAAATCTAAATGCACAGCGGGCATGGGTGCCCGAAAGGCCGCATATTCTAAGGAATATCCGGACTTTTGCAAATGACTTTTTCCGGCGCCTATGGCAGGCCGTGCAGATTTGCATATAGGGCCGTCTTTTAAAACGGCCGGTCAGCTCCCGCCGAGTGCGGGTTTGCTGTTGATCCTGCGTCCTTGCAGGGTCTGCGCCGGTGCGACGACCGGCGAAGTCTTTACATCTTTGGCATGCCGCCGCCGGGCAACATTCCGCCCATGCCGCGCATCATTTTCGCCATTCCGCCCTTGGCGGAGAATTTCTTCATCATCTTCTGCATCTGCTTGTGCTGCTTGATCAAGCGACCGATGTCCTGCACCTGAGTGCCGGAACCCATGGCGATCCGGCGCTTGCGCGAACCGCTGATCAGCTCAGGGTCGCGGCGCTCGGCCGGGGTCATGGAATTGATGATGGCTTCCATCTGTTTGAATTGCTTCTCTGCGGCGTTCTGGGCATTGCCCATCTGCGACAGGTTCACACCACCGATGCTCGGCAGTTTGTCCATGAGGCCGCCGAGACCGCCCATGTTCTTCATCTGTTGCAGCTGATCGCGGAAGTCTTCGAGGTCGAAGCCCTTGCCCTTCTTCAGCTTCTTGGCCAGTTTGTCGGCCTTGTCCTTGTCGAGGGTCGCTTCAGCCTGTTCGATCAGGCTGAGCACGTCGCCCATGCCGAGGATCCGCGAAGCGATACGCTCCGGGTGGAACGGCTCGAGGGCTTCGGTCTTCTCGCCCATACCGATGAACTTGATCGGTTTGCCGGTGATGGCACGAACGGACAGCGCGGCACCGCCACGGGCATCACCGTCGACCTTGGTCAGGATCACACCGGTCAGCGGCAGAGCGTCGCCGAAGGCCTTGGCCGTGTTGGCGGCGTCCTGACCGGTCATGGCGTCGACCACGAACAGGGTTTCGACCGGGTTGATCGCGGCGTGCAGCGCCTTGATCTCGCCCATCATCTCTTCGTCGATGTGCAGACGACCGGCGGTATCGACGATGACCACGTCGATGAATTTCAGTTTTGCTTCTTTAATAGCCGCGTTGGCGATGTCGACCGGCTTCTGGCTCAGGTCGGACGGGAAGAACGTCACGCCGATGTCGTTGGCCAGGGTTTCCAGCTGTTTGATCGCCGCAGGACGATAGACGTCCGCCGACACGACCATGACCGACTTCTTCTTGCGCTCTTTAAGGAAGCGCGCCAGCTTGCCGGCGGTAGTGGTTTTACCGGCACCCTGCAGACCGGCCATCAATACGACGGCTGGCGGCACGGCACTCAGGTTCAAATCTTCGTTGGCCGCGCCCATCAGGCTTTCGAGCTCGGCCTGGACGATCTTCACGAACGCCTGGCCCGGCGTCAGGCTGCGCGACACCTCGGTGCCGACAGCGCGCTCCTTGACCGAATTGACGAAGTCCTTGACCACCGGCAGGGCGACGTCGGCTTCGAGCAACGCCATGCGCACTTCGCGCAGGGTGTCTTTGATGTTGTCTTCGGTCAGCTTCGCCTTGCCAGTGACATGGCGCAGCGTCTGCGAGAGACGGTCGGTTAAGTTTTCAAACATTGCGCGATCCTTTCAGGCCCTGTGTAGACCGGGATAATGGCGGCCCAGACCGGAATCAACATGTGCTCGGCGAGCCTGCGGCGTGGGCAGGTCGCGGATTATAGCGAAGACTGCGTCTGGCGGACACCTCGCTGTCAGCTTGCTGAGTCTTTCGTGCCATGGCGGTTCTATGCCAAACTCAGCGCCTTTCGGGCTTGCCTAACAGGATTTATGCTCCCCTTGTCACCGAGTTTGCTGACCACCCTCGCCGCCGCCCTTCTATATGCCGCTGCGACCCTCTATCAGGGCACCCGCCTGGCCACTGGCGCCAAGGCCAACAAGCGCCTGCTGGTCACGCTCGGCGTGCTCGCCGTGCTGGCCCACAGTGCCAGCCTGCTGACTCACCTGCTGACGCCGATCGGTCTGGGCCTGGACTTCTTCAGCGCTTCGAGCCTGATTGCCGCGGCAGTCATTGCCCTGACCCTGCTGGCCTGTTCGCGGATCCCGGTGGAAAACCTGCTGGTCCTGCTGTTCCCGCTGGGTGCGATCACCGTGTTGCTGGCGCAGTTCGCACCCACCGGCACCGTGCAGATCATCGACGAAGAGCCGGGCATCCTCGCGCATATCCTGCTGTCGATCCTCGCCTACGGCATGTTCACCATCGCCGTGTTCCAGGCGTTGCTGCTGCTGGTGCAGGATCACCAGCTCAAGAACAAGCACCCGTCCGGGCTGATCAAGAACTTCCCGCCGCTGCAAACCATGGAAAGCCTGCTGTTCGGCTTCCTCTGGGCCGGCTGGACGCTGCTGTCGCTGTCGCTGATTTCCGGCTGGCTGTTCGTCGAAAACCTGTTTGCCCAGCACCTGGTGCACAAGACCCTGCTGGCCTGCCTGGCCTGGGTCGTGTTCAGCGTGCTGTTGTGGGGCCGCAACCGCCTGGGCTGGCGCGGCCACAAAGCGATCCGCTGGACCCTCGCCGGTTTCTGCCTGCTGATGTTGGCGTATTTCGGCAGCAAACTGGTCCGTGAATACATCCTGCACATCTGACGGGCGGCATAAATGGACGGTTTGCCCATAGGGCCGATGCTCGCGGTATTTGTCCTGCTGATTCTCTGGTCGGGATTGTTTACCGCCATCGAAGTGGCGCAACAGCATCTGCTGGCGCAACGCACCGCGTCGCGCGCCAGTGACAAACCACTGGCAAAACTCAGCTTCCCGCTCGACAGCCTGATCCTGTGCAACACCCTGTGCCGCGCTCTCGCCGTGGTGCTTGCCACGCTACTGGCGATTTTCCTCTGTGAAGAGAACGGTCCCTGGGCAGCCTGCCTGGGCGCCAGCGCCGTATTGCTGGTATTTGCCGACTATTTCCCGCGCACCCTCGCCCAACGTTATCCGGACGCCGTGCTGTCATTCGGCAATTCGTTGCTGGCTGTTCCGCTGAAAGTGATCTATCCGCTCGCATGGCTGCTGAGCAGCATCAGTGGTTTGCTGTTGCGTCCGCTGGTGCGCAAGCCTCAGGTCGTGCAGCAGAGCGAAGACGACGTCCCCGCTGATCGCCATGACGACCCGGAGCACTCGTCTCGCCCGCACCCGGTTTCCGGCATCCATGCGCTGGACAACATCACGGTCAACGACATCCTGGTGCCTCGCAGTGACGTCGACGGCATCAATCTTGATGACCCGATCGAAGAGATCATCGAGCAATTGCGCCACAACAAGCGCACGCGCCTGCCGGTTTTCCACAGCGACATCAACCAGGTCGAGGCCGTCCTCAACACCCGGCAGATCCGCCACTTGCTGGACAATCACGCCCTGACCCGCGAAGCGCTCCTCGCCGCCAGCTACGAGCCGTATTTCGTCCCAGAAAGCACGCCTCTGCAACTGCAGTTGCTGAACTTCCACAAGCAGCAGCGGCGCCTGGGCATGGTGGTGGACGAGTACGGCGAAGTGTTGGGGATCGTCACCCTGGAAGACATTCTCGAAGAAATCGTTGGCGAATTCGAAAGCGAGCACAGCCTCGACAACCCGCATATTCATCCGCAGGCCGATGGTCGCATGGTGATCGACGGCGCCGCCTCGATCCGCGAGCTGAACAAATGCCTGGGCTGGCACCTGCCCAGCGACGGCCCCCGGACTCTCAACGGTCTGGTGACAGAAGCTCTGGAAACCATCCCGGAAAGCGCGGTCTGCCTGAAGATCGGGCGCTATCGCCTGGAGATCCTCGAAACCGAGGAGAACCGCGTAAGCAAAGTGCTCATCTGGCACACCAGCTCGGCACCGGCACTCACACCCGTCCGCTAGCTCGCCCCTTGTTCAATCGTTAGCCACCTTCCTATAATCGGGGCGCTTACCCAAGCCCCGCCGAACCGCGTGCTTACCCCGCACCCGACTGGTTCCGGCCGGTTCATCGCCGCTTTCCGCATCACACCGACGACTGTTCCTACTCGAAACAGCGCTCGTGCCTCATCCCACATCCCTGGGTGTTCGACCATAATAATTCGCTCCAACGGAGCTCATGACTGTCAGGGATCACCGCATGACGACCAGTACCGCTTACAGCGACACCGCGCCTGCCCAACCGACCAACTCCGCCACCCGCGTGGCTACCGCGAGTTTCATCGGCACGGCCATCGAGTTCTACGATTTTTACGTCTACGCCACTGCTGCTGCACTGGTGATCGGGCCGGTATTCTTTCCGCAGACATCCGGCACTGCGCAGATGCTCTCGGCATTCCTCACTTTCGGTATCGCTTTCCTCGCCCGCCCGCTGGGTTCGGCACTGTTCGGCCACTTCGGCGACCGTATCGGACGCAAATCAACACTGGTGGCTTCCCTGCTGCTGATGGGTGTCTGCACCACGCTGATCGGCGTGCTGCCGGGTTACGACAGCATCGGGGCGTGGGCGCCGATCCTGTTGTGTGTGCTGCGCTTCGGCCAGGGCCTGGGATTGGGTGGTGAATGGGGCGGGGCGGCGCTGCTGGCGACCGAAAACGCACCGAAAGGCAAACGCGCGTGGTTCGGCATGTTCCCGCAGTTGGGCCCTTCGATCGGTTTTCTGGCGGCCAACGGCCTGTTCCTGACCCTGGCCATGACGCTCAATGACGAACAGTTCCGCAGTTGGGGCTGGCGGATTCCGTTCCTGCTCAGCGCGGTGCTGGTGATGGTCGGGCTGTATGTGCGCCTCAAACTTCACGAAACGCCAGTGTTCGCCAACGCCATTGCCCGTCAGGAGCGGGTGAAAGTGCCGCTGGTCGAGCTGTTCAGCCAATACTGGGCACCGACGTTGCTGGGCGCTGCCGCCATGGTGGTGTGCTACGCGCTGTTCTACATCTCGACGGTGTTTTCCCTGAGCTACGGCGTGTCGACGCTGGGCTACAGCCGCGAGACATTCCTCGGGCTGCTGTGCTTCGCAGTGCTGTTCATGGCGGCCGCCACGCCGTTGTCTGCCTGGGCAAGCGATCGTTACGGGCGCAAACCGGTGCTGATCGTCGGTGGGGTGCTGGCAGTTCTTTCCGGGTTTCTGATGGAGCCGTTGCTGACTCAGGGCTCGACCTGGGGCGTGGCGCTGTTCCTGTGCATCGAGCTGTTCCTGATGGGTGTGACGTTCGCCCCGATGGGCGCGCTGCTGCCGGAACTGTTTCCGACGCACGTCCGCTATACCGGCGCATCGGCGGCCTACAACCTCGGCGGGATTGTCGGGGCCTCGGCGGCACCGTTCTTCGCGCAGAAACTGGTGGCGATGGGTGGTTTGAGTTATGTCGGCGGGTATGTGTCTGCGGCCGCGGTGCTCAGCTTGATCGCTGTGCTGTGCCTGAAGGAGACGCGCCATAACGACCTGAATCAGGTGTCGTAAGCGCAATGATCGCTCCCGCACAGGCGGGAGCGATCAGATAGCGAGATTACAGCTCTACAACGACTGCCTGAGAAGCACGGGTCGCCTTGGCACGAGCGGCCTCGATCGACTCGTCACGCGCCAGGGCCACGCCCATGCGACGCTGGCCATTGACCTCAGGCTTGCCGAACAGACGCAGCGCGGTATCCGGCTCGCTCAGTGCAGCGCCGAGGTTGGCGAATGCGGTCTGGGTCGACTGACCTTCCACCAGAATCACCGCCGAAGCCGATGGGCCGAACTGACGGATCAGCGGTACAGGCAGGCCGAGGATCGCCCGGGCGTGCAGGGCGAACTGCGACAGGTCCTGGGAAATCAGGGTCACCAGACCGGTGTCGTGCGGGCGCGGCGACACTTCACTGAACCACACCTGATCGCCCTTGATGAACAATTCGACGCCAAACAGGCCACGACCACCCAAGGCTTCAGTTACCGCTTTGGCAACGCGCTCGGATTCAGCCAGTGCAATCGGGCTCATGGCCTGTGGCTGCCAGGATTCCTGGTAGTCGCCTTTCTCCTGACGGTGGCCGACCGGCGCACAGAACGTGGTGCCACCGATATGACGAACGGTCAGCAGGGTGATTTCGTAGTCGAAATCGATGAAACCTTCGATGATCACCCGACCTTTGCCAGCGCGACCGCCCTCTTGCGCGTAATCCCAGGCTTTCTGCACGTCATCGACGCTGCGCAGCAGGCTCTGGCCCTTGCCCGACGAACTCATCACCGGTTTGACGACGCACGGGAAACCCAGGTCTTCAACGGCTTTGCTGTAGTCCTCGAAGGTATCGGCGAAGTGGTACGGCGAAGTCGGCAGATCCAGCTCTTCGGCGGCCAGACGACGGATGCCTTCGCGGTTCATGGTCAGTTGAGCGGCGCGAGCAGTCGGGATCACGGTGAAACCTTCAGCTTCCAGCTCGACCAGGGTAGCGGTGGCGATGGCTTCGATTTCCGGCACGATGAAGTGCGGCTTCTCGGCTTCGATCACCGCACGCAGGGCTGCGCCATCGAGCATGTTGATCACGTGGCTGCGATGAGCAACCTGCATGGCCGGCGCATTGGCGTAACGGTCAACGGCGATCACTTCAACGCCCAGGCGTTGCAGCTCGATCACCACTTCCTTGCCCAACTCACCACAGCCACACAGCAATACGCGGGTCGCGGTCGGCGACAATGGAGTTCCGATACGGGTCATCTCAGGTCCTCAAAGAAGCGGATCATCGAGGAAAGCAACGCCAGACGCGCTTTCCATGGGGAGAAAGCGCGGCATTTTACATGAACCTGAGGGTTTGGCTTCAGCCGGCGACAGCCTGTTTACGCTCGCGCCAAGCCATGATCAGCCAGACGGCGGTGACACCGACGAACTTCGAGGCCAGAGCAGTGATGATCACCGGTGGCGTCAGCAGGTCGATCATGCCGAAAAAGATGAAGGTATCGAGGGGAATGCTCAGCGCCGAACTGATCCACAGGCGGTCACGCAACGGCCGCTTGGTGACGGTGAACACCAGCCAGTCGATGCACTCGGACACCGCGAACGCCGTGGCGCTGGCCAGCGCAATCGATGGATCGGAGGTGACATAGGACAGCACCAGCGCCGCCAGCATCGCCGCAATCGCACCGTGGCCGAACCGGATCTGCACCATGTCGCGCAACACGAACACCAGCCCGCCCCAGGCCGACCAGATGATGTCCAGGTGCGGCGCGGTGGAGAAGGCGAAATTGATCAGCACGACACTGCTGATGTAAGCGATGAGGAAAATCATGGGCGTGACCTGTCAATTTGGCGCACAGGTTACTTCAGCCCTTCGAGGACGCCAATCAAATCGGCTATTGCCCAGGCGTTTTGCCGATCATCCAGACCAGCCCACTAGACTTCGCCCGCTCATGACACAACCCCAGCACCGCCCGCCGCTCGTCGTTGGTCATCCGGCTCCAGCGGGTGATTTCCTCGACCGTTCGCTGGCAACCGGTGCAAATGTCATCGTCATCCAACGCGCAAATATTCACGCAGGGCGAGGCCACCGGCCGCTCAACCGTATTCATTCTTCCTGCTCGACCAGATCGCGCGCATAGCGCTGCGAGTTATGTACATAGTGGGCGGCGCTGGCTTCGAGCATCTTCTTCTGTTGTTCGGTCAACTCACGCACCACTTTGCCCGGCGAGCCCATCACCAGCGAACCGTCGGGAATTTCCTTGCCTTCGCCAATCAGCGAATTGGCGCCGATGATGCAGTTTTTACCGATTTTCGCGCCGTTGAGAATGACCGCGTTGATGCCGATCAGGCTGTAGTCGCCGACCGTGCAGCCGTGGAGCATGGCGTTGTGGCCGATGGTCACGCCGGTGCCGATGGTCAGCGGGTAGCCCATGTCGGTGTGCATCACGGTGCCGTCCTGCACGTTGCTGTTCTTGCCGATCAGGATCAGTTCGTTGTCGCCGCGCAACACGGCGTTGAACCAGACGTTGGCGCCCTCTTCCAGTCTGACCTTGCCCACCAGCACGGCATTGGGGGCGACCCAGCTCTGCGGATGGGTCTCGACACGGGCGTCGCCCAGGCGGTATTTCATCTTGTTTTCCTCAGGGCTCACGATGGCTGGCCATTCGAACGATGGCTTCAGGTGTTGATAAAGCTTTTGGGCGGCTGATGCAGGCTGATTTTGGCGTCATAGAGCAGGTTGATCAACTCGACGATCATGATCGCCGTCAGCCCCCAGATCTTGTATTCGCCATAACGATAGCTCGGCACGTACCAACTGCGACCCTGATAGTCGATGCGATGGGTGTGTTCGCGCGGATCCTTGCGGAAGAATTCCAGCGGCACACTGAACACCGCAGCGATCTCGGCATCATTGGCCTGGTATTCGACGAAATCGGGAATCACCCCGACATACGGTGTGACCTTGATGCCATGCAGGGAGATCAATGGGCTGAGCGGGCCGATCACTTCGACCAGGCCGGGCGGCAGGCCGATTTCTTCTTCGGCTTCACGCAGCGCGGTAAAGATCAGGTCCGGATCCTCCGGATCCCGTCGACCGCCGGGAAAAGCGACTTCGCCACCGTGGGTCGAGAGCCCGCTGGCGCGCAAGGTCAGGACAAGCTCGGGTTCGTCACTGCGAGTAATCGGCACCAGGACGGCGGCCTCGGGGAAACGCGTATCGGTCTCCAGCGTGCGCGGCGTGTGATTGCTTACCCGGTGCAGTAGCTCGTCCAGCATAAGTGTTCTCGATCTGTGCCTTGCCCTGCATCATGCACCAATCAATGCGACCGCCCAAGCCCCGAACAAGGGTCATGTCGCGAAACGACAACTTGCCGACTGACACCGCTGCACGCCAAGATAGGCGCAGCATTCAGGAACCCCAGCATGAAATTTTGCAGCCAGTGCGGCAACCCGGTGACCCAGCGCATTCCCGAAGGCGACTCGCGGCTGCGATTTGTCTGCGACAGCTGTCAGACCATTCACTACCAGAACCCCAATATCGTGGCCGGATGCGTGGCGACCTGGGGCAGCAAAGTCCTGCTCTGCCGCCGTGCCATCGAGCCGCGCCTCGGTTACTGGACGCTGCCCGCCGGCTTCATGGAGAACGGCGAGACCATCGAGCAGGCCGCCATCCGCGAAACCGCCGAGGAAGCCTGCGCCCGGGTGCGTAACCTGAGCATCTACACCCTGATCGACGTGCCGCACATCAGTCAGGTGCATGTGTTCTTTCGCGCAGAGCTGGCGGACCTGGACTTTTCCGCCGGCCCCGAGAGCCTCGAAGTGCAACTGTTCGACGAAGCGCAGATTCCATGGGACGAGCTGGCTTTCCGCACAGTGGGCCGTACCTTAGAATGCTTCTTCGCTGACCGCCGCACCGAGACTTACCCGGTGCGCTCGGAATCGATCCCGCCGCTCGCTCAACCGGCCATCACTTGATTTCAGCGCCAGCCGGCCGATAACCCGCGTGCGCAGCCCGCGACAGCGCCTGCATAAGATCTATAAATAAATTATCTGCATCACCTTCTGGGGAATCGTTTCAATGCGCTGGTTGCTTGCCCTGTTTTGCCTGTCGTTCGTCACCGTCTCCCAAGCGTCGTTCGTGACCACCGTGACGCCTTCGAACACCCCGCTCATCGAAAAAATACTGGTGCTCAAATCAGCTCATCAACTGCAGTTGATCGCCGATGGCAAGCCGCTCAAGAGCTATCGCATTTCCCTGGGCAAGGGCGCGAAAAAAGGGCCGAAACTGATTGAAGGCGACAAACGCACACCTGAAGGTTTCTATTGGATCGACTGGCGCAAGACCAGCGACAAATTCAACCTGTCGATGCACATCTCCTACCCGAACATCAGCGACTCCGCCCGCGCCCGGCGCGAAGGCGTCGAGCCTGGCGGCATGATCATGATCCACGGCACGCCGGATTCCGAAGACAACCCGGAAAACCTGTTCCACACCCTGGACTGGACCGACGGCTGCATCGCCATGCGCAACGTCGACATGCGCGAAGTCTGGAACCTGGTGCCAGACGGCACGATGATCGAAATCCGCCCCTGATTCTGTCACCAGGGCGCCTGCTCTCTCCGGGCCGCGAAGCGGCCCTTCCCTCTGACCATTGGTCGCCCGCAAAAAATAAATTCAAAAGATCGCAGCCTGCGGCAACGTCTGAACGGTGATACCACTTTCACCCGCCAGAACTGCCGCAGACTGCGATCTTTTGCATTCCAGAGCCCACCTCTAATACCACTTGAAACCACCCACCCTGAAACACCCGATTCCAAAGGACTACAGGCCTTTCCGCCGCGTTGACATGGTATGCAAGTGGTATTAGTTTTCGCCGAAACAGCGAGCGACAACAATCCAATATCAGCTCCGGAAATGCCTGTATGAATGATCTACACGCCCTGCGCCCTGACGACTCCCAGCCGACGCCGCTGTACCTGCAACTGGCGCGCAACCTGGAAGCCGCGATCCATGCCGGCCAGTGGAAAGCCGAACAGGCGATGCCGTCGGAGCGCAATCTCAGCGAAATGCTGGGGATTTCTCGGGTTACCGCCCGCAAGGCGCTGGAAGTCTTGCTCGATCAAGGATTGATCCGCCGCCTGCAAGGTTCCGGCACCTTCATCACCCCACGCCTTGAACAACCGCTGTCGCGCCTGTCGGGTTTCAGCGAAATGCTCCGTCTCAAGGGCTTCGTGCCCAGCTCGCAATGGCTCGAGCGGGAAATCACCCTGCCAACCCACGAAGAACTGATCCGCCTCGGCCTGTCGCCGAACGACAAGGTCGCGCGCATGAAACGCCTGCGCAAAGCCGACGACACGGTGATGGCCATCGAGATGAGCACCCTGCCCGCCTCGATCATGCCCAAGCCGCAGGTTGTGGGCGATTCGCTCTACGAACACCTCGACAGCATCGGCAAACCGATCGTGCGCGCCTTGCAGCACATCCAGGCGATCAACGCCTCGGACGAGTTCGCCGCGCTGGTCGGCATCGCCCCCGGCACCGCGATGCTGCTGATGACCCGGGTCGGCTACCTGGAAGACAACACGCCGATCGAAGTCACCGACACCTATTGCCGCAACGACTACTACGACTTTGTTGCAGAGCTTCGCCGCTGATCAGCAGCCAGGCCAAACGAGAGAAGCGAAATGTCCGAAGACAACATCCTTACCGCTGACGGCTGGATTCGCGGCCGGCTGATCCACGAACACGGCAGAGTCGTGTCCATCGAAGGCGTGCCTTGCGAGCCGGCGGACAACGACCTGCCTTATCTGCTGCCGGGCTTCATCGATCTGCACGTCCACGGCGGTGGCGGCAAGGACATCATGGAAGGCACCAGCGCCTTCGAGACCATCACCAAGACCCACGTGCGTTTCGGCACCACCTCGCTGCTGGCCACCACGATGACCGCGCCGAGTGCCGAGATCTCCAGCGTGCTCAAGGATGTCGGCGAATTCTGCGAGCAGCGTCCGAAAGGCGCCGCCCGGGTCCTCGGTGTTCACCTCGAAGGTCCGTACATCAATCCCGGCAAACTCGGCGCGCAACCGAACTTTGCCCACACCGCGCTGATGGCCGAAGTCGAAGAGTATCTGGCACTCGCGCCGATCCGTGTGATCACCATCGCCCCGGAAATCGCCGGCCACGACGGCTTGATTCGTGAACTGAGCCGCCGTGGCATCCGCATGCAGATCGGCCACACCCTCGGCAGTTACGAGGAAGGTGTCGCCGCCCTCGAAGCCGGCGCCACCAGTTTCACGCACTTGTACAACGCCATGAGCCCGCTGCATCACCGCGAACCGGGCATCGTCGGCGCCGCCCTCGCCCACGCCAAATTCGCCGAGTTGATCCCGGACTTGCTGCACGTGCACCCCGGTGCGATCCGCGTGGCCCTGCGCTCGATTCCTTGCCTGTATTGCGTCACCGATTCGACCGCCGCCGCCGGCATGCCCGACGGCGAGTACAAGCTCGGCAGCCACACCGTCACCAAATGCCTGGGCGGCGTGCGCCTGCCGGACGGCACGCTGGCCGGCAGCACCCTGACCATGGATCAGGCTTTGCGCAATCTGGTGAAGATCGGTCTGCCGATCGCCGAGGCCTCGCAACGTCTTTCGCAATTCCCCGCCGACTACCTCGGCATCACCGAACGCGGGCGCCTGCAACCGGGCGCCTGGGCCGACTGCGTGCGGCTGGATCGCTCACTCACACTGACCGCCGTCATGGTCGAAGGAGAAGACATTGACTTCAAAAATGCTTGAGGAGGCGCTGTCCTCGTTCGAGGCCGTGCAAGCCCAACTGCAACAGCTCGATGGCTCGATGATCGAGATCGCCGGGCGCCTGCGCCGTCAGCCGCCGCAAGTGGCGATGACCGTCGCCCGTGGCAGTTCCGATCATGCGGCGAGCTACTTCGCCTACCTGACCATGCAGCAACTGGGCATTCCGGTGGCGTCGCTGCCGATGTCGGTGGTGACCATGCAACAGGCGCCGTTGAAAGTCAGCGGTCAGGTCGCGTTCGCGTTTTCCCAGTCGGGCCAGAGCCCGGATCTGGTCAACAGCCTGCGTCTGCTGCGCAAGCGCGGTGCCCTGAGCGTGTCGATGGTCAACGCCGCCGACTCGCCGCTGGAGGCCGCGTGTGAATTCAGCCTGCCGCTGCTGGCCGGCACCGAAAGCAGCGTCGCCGCGACCAAGAGCTTCATTGCCACCCTCAGTGCCAGCGCCCGTCTGATCGCGCACTGGAAAGAAGACAGCGAATTGCTGGAAGCACACAACGCCTTGCCCGAAGGCTTGCGCGACGCCGCGCAACAGGACTGGAGCCTGGCCATCGACGCCCTGCGCGATTGCGAACGCCTGATGGTGATCGGCCGTGGTGCCGGTTTCGCCATCGCCCAGGAAGCCGCGCTGAAATTCAAGGAAACCTCGGCGATCCAGGCCGAAGCCTTCAGCAGCGCCGAAGTCCGTCATGGCCCGATGGCCCTGATCGACGAACACTATCCGCTGCTGGTGTTCGCCCCGCGCGGTGCCGAACAGGCCGGTCTGCTGAGCCTGGCGGCCGAAATGCGCCAACGCGGCGCCCGCGTGCTGCTGGCCGCACCGGATGACGTGAGCGAACGCGACCTGACCTTGAGCCGCGCGGAGCATCCGGCGCTCGACCCGATCCTGGCGATCCAGAGTTTCTACGTGATGGCGGCCGGTCTGGCCGTGGCCCGTGGCATGGACCCGGATCAGCCGCGACACCTGAGCAAAGTCACTCGTACGCACTGAGTCCGAACCGAACGTTTTCCTGATGAGACCGAGCCATGCACAACAACAATAAAGAGCTGACTTTAAGCGCCCCGCTCAGCGGCCCGGTGCTCACGCTCGCCAAAGTTCCGGACGCGGTGTTCGCCAGCGGCGCGATGGGCGACGGCATTGCCATCGATCCGCTGAACGACACCTTGTATTCGCCCTGCGCCGGGGTGGTGATCCACGTTGCCCGCACCGGCCACGCGCTGACCGTGCGTGCCGACAACGGCGCGGAAATCCTCCTGCACCTGGGACTCGACACGGTCGAGTTGCAGGGCGAAGGTTTCTCGATGCTGGTCAAGGAAGGCACTCGGGTCAGCAGTGGCCAGCCGTTGCTGCGCTATGACCTGGACAAGGTCGGCCGCCAGTGCAAAAGCCTGGTCAGCCTGCTGATCCTGACCAACAGCCAGGACTTTCAGGCGCGCCCCATCACCCTGAAAACGGTGAAGGTTGGCGAACCGCTGCTGCACATAGTTGCTCGTCACAGCACGGCGGCGAATGCAGAAGAAACCGGCGGCCCTGAAGTTCACGGTCACGTGCGGGTCGCCCATCGCGGTGGCCTGCATGCACGCCCGGCCGCGTTGATCCGCCAGACGGCGCAGGGTTTCAAGAGCCAGTCACAGCTGCATTTCGCCGGCAAGTCGGCGCCGTGCAACAGCCTCATCGGCTTGATGGGCCTGGCGATTAGCGAGCAGGACGAAGTGCAAGTCAGCTGCCAGGGCTCCGATGCGCAAGCGGCGCTGCAAGCCTTGCTCACGGCCTTGGCCACCGCTCTGCCCGACGATCATCACGCCACAGCACCGGTTGTTTCTGCACCACGCAATCGCCCGGCCGAGGCCGGCGTGTTGCACGGTGTGTGCGCCGCACCGGGTCTGGTCGGCGGGCCGCTGTTTCGCTTGAACGCGATCAGCCTGCCGGCGGACGCTGGCAATCATCAGCCCGAACACCAATTGCAGATCCTCGACGCGGCACTGAATCAGGTTCGCAGCGAAATCAACGGCACCCTCGCCCAGGCGAAAAAACAGCGTAATGCCGACGAAGAAGCGATCTTCGCCGCGCATCTGGCATTGCTGGAAGACCCAGCACTACTAGATGCCGCGCAGCAATCGATCGAAACCGGTACTGCGGCGACTCACGCCTGGAGTCAGTCGATCGATGTGCAATGCGAGGTGCTGCAGAACACCGGCAGCGCGCTATTGGCCGAACGTGCCAACGATCTGCGCGACTTGAAACAACGGGTGCTGCGTGCCCTGCTCGGCGAAGCCTGGCATTACGACGTGCCGGCCGGCGCCATCGTCGCCGCCCACGAACTGACGCCTTCGGACTTGCTGCAACTGAGCGCGCAAGGTGTCGCCGGGTTGTGCATGGCCGAAGGGGGCGCAACTTCCCACGTGGCGATTCTGGCCCGGGGCAAAGGCCTGCCGTGCATGGTCGCACTGGGCTCGGCTTTGCTGGATCAAGCGCAAGGCCAATCGGTGGTCCTCGATGCCGACGGCGGGCGCCTCGAACTGACGCCAAATGGCGAAAGACTGGCCGAAGTCCGGCAAGCCCAGATCGACCGCCAACAACGTCGCGAAGCCCAGCAAGCCCAAGCCCATCTGCCGGCGGAAACCCGCAACGGCGTGGCCATCGAAGTGGTCGCCAACGTCGCCTCCAGCCATGAAGCGGCCGATGCGTTTGCCAATGGCGCCGATGGCGTCGGCCTGTTGCGCACCGAGTTCCTGTTTGTCGATCGCCACACCGCGCCGGACGTCGAAGAACAGCGCACCGCCTACCAAGCGGTGATCGATGCCATGGGCGACAAGTCGGTGATCATCCGCACCATCGACGTCGGCGGCGACAAACAACTCGATTACCTGCCGCTGCCAGTGGAAGCCAACCCGGTGTTGGGTCTGCGCGGTATTCGTCTGGCTCAGGCCCGCCCGGAAATCCTCGATCAGCAACTGCGCGCCCTGCTGCAAGTCAGCCCGTTGCAACGCTGCCGGATCCTGCTGCCGATGGTCACCGAAGTCGACGAACTGCTGCACATCCGCCAACGGGTCGATGCGCTGTGCCTGGAACTGGGCATCAGCCTACGTCCGGAAATCGGCGTGATGATCGAAGTCCCGGCCGCCGCCTTGCAGGCCGAGCAACTGGCCGAGCACGCGGACTTCCTGTCCATCGGCACCAACGACCTGTCGCAATACACCCTGGCCATGGACCGCGACCACGCCGGCCTCGCCGCACGGGTCGATGCCTTGCACCCGGCACTGCTGCGCCTGATCGCCATGACCTGCGAAGGCGCGGCGGTGCATAAACGCTGGGTCGGCGTGTGCGGCGCCCTGGCTTCCGATCCGCTGGCGACGCCGGTGTTGATCGGCCTGGGCGTGACCGAACTGTCGGTGAGCCCGGTACAGATTAGTGAAATCAAGGATCGCGTGCGCCAGGTGCACGAAGCCGAATGCCAACGCCTCGCCCGGGACTTGCTCAAGCTGAGCAGCGCCGCCGCGGTGCGTCATGCCTGTCATCAACATTGGCCTCTGCGCTAACAAAAACAACAAGGACAAACGCCATGTACCAACTCTTCATCGAAGGCCTGCAACGCCTCGGCCGAGCGCTGATGCTGCCGATCGCGATCCTGCCGATCGCCGGCCTGCTACTGCGCCTGGGCGACACCGACCTCTTGAACATCGCGATCATCCACGACGCCGGTCAGGTGATCTTCGCCAACCTGGCGATGATCTTCGCCATCGGCATCGCGGTCGGTTTCGCCAAGGACAACAACGGCACCGCCGGCCTCGCCGGGGTGATCGGTTACCTGGTGATGATCTCCACGCTGAAGGTGCTCGACGCGAGCATCAACATGGGCATGCTCGCCGGGATCGTCAGCGGCCTGATGGCCGGCGCGCTGTACAACCGCTTCAAGGACATCAAGTTGCCAGAGTATCTGGCGTTCTTCGGCGGCCGGCGTTTCGTACCGATCGTGACCGGTTTTGCGGCGGTGGGATTGGGCGTGGTGTTCGGCTACATCTGGCCGCCGATCCAGCACGGCATCAACAGCTTCGGCAGCCTGATGATGGAAAGCGGCAGCTTCGGCGCCTTCGTCTTCGGCGTGTTCAACCGCCTGCTGATCGTCACCGGCCTGCACCACATCCTCAACAACATGGCGTGGTTCGTGTTCGGCAACTTCACCGACCCGACCACCGGCGCCCTGGTCACCGGCGACCTGTCGCGTTACTTCGCTGGCGATCCGAAGGGCGGCCAGTTCATGACCGGCATGTTCCCGATGATGATCTTCGGCCTGCCCGCGGCGTGCCTGGCGATGTACCGCAACGCCCTGCCGGAACGACGCAAAGTGATGGGCGGGATCTTCCTGTCGATGGCCCTGACCTCGTTCTTGACCGGGGTAACCGAACCGATCGAATTCGCCTTCATGTTCCTCGCACCGCTGCTGTATCTGGTGCATGCGCTGCTGACCGGGCTGTCGATGGCGATCACCAATGCGCTGAACATTCATCTGGGTTTCACCTTCTCCGGTGGCTTCATCGACATGGTGCTCGGCTGGGGCAAGTCCACCAATGGCTGGCTGGTGATCCCGGTGGGCCTGGCCTATGCGGTCATCTATTACGTGGTGTTCGATTTCTGTATCCGTCGCTTCAACCTGAAGACGCCGGGGCGTGAAGACGTCGCCACCGCCGACAAAGCGGTTCTGACCGAAAACGAACGCGCCGGGGCTTACATCAAGGCACTCGGTGGTGCGGAGAATCTGGTCACGGTTGGCGCGTGCACCACGCGGCTGCGACTGGAAATGGTCGATCGCAACAAAGCTTCGGATGCGGATTTGAAAGCGCTGGGTGCGATGGCCGTTGTGCGTCCGGGCAAGGGCGGGAGTTTGCAGGTGGTTGTAGGGCCGATGGCCGACAGCATTGCCGATGAGATTCGCCTGGCGATGCCCGCATTGGGACGTGCCGTCGTGGTTGCACCTGTCGCCGTCATCGAAACCAGTGAACCGGTTGCAGTCGCTGCACCGCTGGCACAGCAATGGCTGACTGCCCTGGGCGGCAGCGACAATGTGCTACAACTTGATTGCATCGCCATGAGCCGGATTCGCCTGCAACTGGCCGATGGCAAAGCGCTGTCGGAAAGCCGATTGAAAGAACTGGGCTGCCTGGGCGTGAGCGCATTGGAAGATGGCGTGTGGCACTTGCTGGTGGGGGATCGGGCGCAGAGTTTGAGTGCGGCGCTGGAGGGGTTGGTTAATCGGAGTGAGGTGAGTGCCAAGGTTTAGGACCACCACTCAACACGATGAGCGTTAGCTCGAGTACCGCTTTTGACGTGCCGGCCCCATCGGCAGGCTGAGTGGAGGGATTCATCCGGGGGTGGGAGCGCAGCGACCGTGCGGCGCAGCCGCATGCATCGAGAGGAGGTGCAGCGAAGCAAACCGTAGGCGATGCCCCCGGATGAATCCCGGAACGAAGGAACACCGAGCCAAAGCGAGGTGCCGAACGCCGGGGCCAAGACCTTTTGGTTCCTTTGGGCTGGGCCGGCATTCCGGCGTTTGCCAAAAGGGACTCGCCGTAAGGGCGAAACCATAAGCCGCCGTTACCGCAGCAACGGATATTCACCCAACCCAAACCGAGAACAACAAAAAACCCGCTGAAATCACTCTCAGCGGGTTTTCCATAACTGCAATCAGAAGATCAAAAATCCTCCAACCGCCACACTTCATAAGCCGGCGTCTCGTAGGGATGGCTCAACTTAAGAGCCGCCACTACCGCGCGAATCAACTCATCGCCAACAACAAGCTCGACCTTCCACTCCTCGACCCGCTCAACCTGCCCCGCCTCACCAATGAACGGCTGACTGCCGTCCAAAGGCCGAAACTGACCAGTACCAAGCACCTGCCACGCACAGTGGTCATAGTCACCGATCCGCCCGCCACCGGCAGCGAATACAGCGTCCTTGACCACCTCGACATGGCTGTCGGGAACAAAAAACGCGAGCTTGTACACAGCGCTTAGTTCACCCACACACGAGCGTTACGGAACATACGCATCCAAGGAGCGTCTTCGTTCCACTCTTCCGAACGCCACGAGTTCTGCACGGCGCGGAACACACGCTCCGGGTGCGGCATCATGATCGTTACGCGACCGTCGCGGCTGGTGAGGCCGGTGATCCCGCGCGGCGAGCCGTTCGGGTTGGCCGGATAGGCTTCGGTGACCTTGCCGTGGTTGTCGACGAAACGCATCGCCACGCAACCGGACAGATCGGCTTCGAGCAGTGCCTCTTCGCTTTCGAATTCGGCATGGCCTTCACCGTGAGCGATGGCGATCGGCATGCGCGAACCGGCCATGCCCTGCAGGAAGATCGAGTTCGATTCCTGAACCTGAACCATCGCCACGCGCGCTTCGAACTGCTCGGAGCGGTTGCGCACGAAGTGCGGCCAGAACTCGCTGCCCGGGATCAGTTCGTGGAGGTTGGACATCATCTGGCAACCGTTGCACACGCCGAGGGTGAAGCTGTCGTTACGCTCGAAGAAACCCTGGAACGCATCGCGGGCACGGCTGTTGAACAGTGCGGACTTGGCCCAGCCTTCACCGGCGCCGAGTACGTCGCCGTAGGAGAAACCACCGCAGGCCACCAGACCTTTGAACTCGTTCAGGTCGACACGGCCGGCCAGAATGTCGCTCATGTGCACGTCGATCGCGTTGAAACCGGCGCGGTCGAACGCCGCCGCCATTTCCACCTGACCGTTGACGCCCTGCTCACGCAGCACGGCAACCTGTGGGCGAATGCCTTTCTTGATGTAAGGCGCGGCGATGTCCTGGTTGACGTCGTAGCTCAGCTTGACGCTCAGGCCCGGATTGTCTTCTTCCAGCAGGACGTCGAATTCCTGCTGGGCGCAGTCGGCGTTGTCACGCAGACGCTGGATCTGGTAGCTGGTCTCGGCCCACTGACGTTGCAGCAGACGACGCTGACCTTCGAACACGGTGTCACCGTTGAAGGTGATGTTGATCTGGCCGTTGTTGATCGGCTGACCAATCACCGAAACGCAGTCGCCCAGACCGGCCGCGCTGAATTGCGCGAGGATGTCCGGGGTGGCGTCCTGGCGAACCTGGATCACGGCACCCAGTTCTTCGTTGAACAGGATGGCGGCGATTTCAGCGGAGCTTTCGGCAACGCTGTCTAGGTTCAGGCTCAGACCGCAGTGGCCGGCGAAGGCCATTTCCACCACGGAGGTCAGCAGACCACCGTCGGAACGGTCGTGGTACGCCAGCAGGTGACCGTCGGCGTTGAGGCCCTGGATCACCGCGAAGAAGGCTTTCAGGTCTTCGGCGTCATCGACGTCCGGAGCCTGCTTGCCGAGCTTGCCGTGAACCTGAGCCAGGATCGAGGCGCCCATGCGGTTCTGGCCGCGACCGAGATCGATCAGGATCAGATCGGTGGTGCCTTTGTCCATGCGCAGTTCCGGGGTCAGGGTCTGACGGATGTCAGCCACTGGCGCGAAACCGGTCACGATCAGCGACATCGGCGAGGTGACGGTCTTGTCTTCGCCGTTGTCGTTCCAGCGGGTGGCCATGGACATCGAGTCCTTGCCCACCGGGATGGTGATGCCCAGCTCAGGGCACAGTTCCATACCCACCGCTTTCACGGTGTCGTACAGACGCGCGTCTTCGCCCGGGTGGCCGGCAGCGGACATCCAGTTCGCCGACAGTTTGATGTCGGAGAGCTTGTTGATGCGCGAAGCGGCAATGTTGGTCAGGGTTTCACCGATGGCCATGCGGCCCGACGCCGGAGCGTCCAGCAGCGCCAGCGGAGTACGCTCGCCCATTGCCATCGCTTCACCGGTGTAGACGTCGAAACTGGTGGCGGTGACGGCCACGTCGGCCACCGGAACCTGCCATGGGCCGACCATTTGGTCACGGGCCACGAGGCCGGTGATGGTGCGGTCGCCGATGGTGATCAGGAAGCTTTTGCTCGCCACGGCCGGGTGGTGCAGAACGCGTTCGATGCTTTCGCTGATGTCGAGGTTCGACGGATCGAAGTCATCGCCCAGCTCGGCTTCGCGAACCACCGAACGGTGCATGCGCGGTGCCTTGCCCAGCAACACTTCCAGTGGCATGTCCACCGGGTTGTTGCCGAAGTGGCTGTCGGTCACGGTCAGTTGAGGCTCGGCGGTGGCTTCACCGACAACGGCGAACGGGCAACGCTCACGTTCACAGATGGCCTTGAAGCGCTCGAAGTCGGCCGGGCCGACTGCCAGAACGTAACGTTCCTGGGATTCGTTGGACCAGATTTCGTGCGGGGCCATGCCCGGCTCGTCGTTTGGAATGTTGCGCAGTTCGAAACGGCCACCGCGGTCGCCGTCGTTGACCAGTTCCGGGAAGGCGTTGGACAGACCGCCCGCACCCACGTCGTGGATGAAGCTGATCGGGTTCTTGTCACCCAGCTGCCAGCAACGGTCGATGACTTCCTGGCAGCGACGTTCCATTTCAGGGTTTTCGCGCTGAACCGATGCGAAGTCCAGATCCGCCGAGCTGGTGCCGGTCGCCATTGAGGACGCTGCACCGCCACCCAGACCGATCAGCATCGCCGGGCCGCCGAGGACGATCAGCTTCGAGCCGACCAGAATCTCGCCTTTCTTGACGTGCTCTTCACGGATGTTGCCCATGCCGCCAGCGAGCATGATCGGCTTGTGGTAGCCGCGAACTTCGTCACCGTGCGGGGTGGTGATCGATTGTTCGAAGGTACGGAAGTAACCGGTCAGGGCCGGACGACCGAATTCGTTGTTGAACGCAGCGCCGCCCAGCGGGCCTTCGATCATGATGTCCAGCGCGGTGACGATGCGCTCAGGCTTGCCGTACGGCACTTCCCACGGCTGTTCGAAGCCCGGGATCTGCAGGTTCGACACGGTGAAACCGGTCAGGCCGGCCTTCGGCTTGGCGCCACGGCCGGTCGCGCCTTCGTCGCGGATCTCGCCACCGGAACCGGTAGATGCGCCCGGGAACGGTGCGATCGCGGTCGGGTGGTTGTGGGTTTCAACCTTCATCAGGATGTGCACCGGCTCCTGCACCGCGCCGTACTGGCGGGTTTCCGGATCCGGGAAGAAGCGGCCGGCGACGTTGCCGACGATCACCGAAGCGTTGTCCTTATAAGCGGACAGCACGCCTTCGCTGTGCATCTGATAGGTGTTCTTGATCATGCCGAACAGGCTTTTTTCCTGGCTCTCGCCGTCAATATCCCAACTGGCGTTGAAGATCTTGTGGCGGCAGTGCTCGGAGTTGGCCTGGGCGAACATCATCAGTTCGATGTCGTGCGGGTTGCGCTTGAGACCGTTGAAGGCGTTGACCAGGTAATCGATCTCGTCTTCGGCCAGGGCCAGGCCCAGCTCGACGTTGGCCTTTTCCAGCGCGGCGCGACCACCGCCGAGGATGTCGATGGCGGTCAGCGGCTTCGGTTCGGCGTGACTGAACAGACCGGCGGCCTGCTCGAGGTTGGCCAGAACGATCTGCGTCATGCGGTCATGCAGTACATCGGCAACCTGCTGTGCTTCGGCTTCGCTGAACTGACCGGCCACGTAGAACGCGATGCCGCGCTCCAGGCGCTGGATCTTGCTCAGGCCGCAGTTGCGGGCGATGTCGCTGGCCTTGCTCGACCATGGCGAGATGGTGCCGAAACGCGGCAACACCAGGAATAGACGACCGGTCGGCTCTTGAACCGGAACGCTTGGACCGTACTTCAGAAGGCGCGCAAGCACCTGCTGTTCGTCGCCGGTCAGGACGCCGGTGACTTCGGCGAAGTGAGCGAATTCAGCATACAAGCCACTGACAGCCGAAACCTTCTGGCTCAGTTGCTCAAGGAGTTTGCTGTGGCGAAAGGCAGAAAGGGCAGGAGCGCCGCGCAGGATCAACATCTTCGGGACAGCCTCGGGAAGGGGTGTGCTTTGAGGCCGTGCATTCTAGCCTAAACCGCCCTCAACATCACCCGAAACGCTACGCACGGTTGCACCCGGATGTCGAGTGGTGTTCTTGCCTCGAAGGTCAAATTTATCGGGTGTTGGAACGCGGGTTATTTTTTCTGTCACAAAATGCCTTTCGGGCCCATTCCTGCGGGGTTTCGAGCGGTTTTGTGATCCCTAGCAGACAAGCCCTCGACTGTCGAGATATGGCGCCCGTTGTCCTTTGCGTATACTGCGCACATGTTTTCCCCAACGGCTTTGCGTCCGCGGTACGCCAAATGGCTGATCGCAACCGGACTCTTCCTGATGCTCAGTGGCTGTGTTGATAAACCCAACACCCTCGAGCGCGTAAAGGAGGATGGTGTGCTGCGGGTGATCACCCGTAACAGCCCCGCCACCTACTTTCAGGATCGCAGCGGCGAAACCGGCTTCGAATACGAGCTGGTGAAGCGCTTCGCCGACGATTTGGGGGTGGAGCTGAAGATCGAGACCGCCGACAACCTCGACGACCTGTTCGACCAGGTCGGCAAACCCAACGGTCCGGTACTGGCCGCCGCCGGCCTGGTCAGCAGCGATCAGCGCAAGAAGCAGGTTCGGTTCTCCCACGCCTATCTCGAAGTCACCCCGCAGATCATCTATCGCAACGGTCAGTCCCGCCCGACCGACGCCAGTGAACTGGTCGGCAAGAAGATCATGGTGCTCAAGGGCAGCACCCACGCCGAGCAACTCGCCGAGCTGAAACAGAAATATCCCGGGATCGAATACGAAGAATCCGACGCCGTTGAAGTGGTCGACCTGCTGCGCATGGTCGATGAAGGCCAGATCGACCTGACCCTGGTCGACTCCAACGAAGTGGCGATGAACCAGGTGTACTTCACCAATATCCGCGTGGCCTTTGACCTCGGCGATGCGCGCAGCCAGAGCTGGGCAGTGGCCGCCGGTGAAGACAACAGCCTGCTCAACGAGATCAACAGTTATCTGGACAAGGTGCAGAAGAACGGCACCCTGCAACGCCTGAAAGACCGCTACTACGGCCACGTCGACGTCCTCGGCTACATGGGCGCCACCACCTTCGCCCAGCATTTGCAGCAGCGGTTGCCCAAATACGAACAGCACTTCAAGACTTACGCCAAGAAAGAGAAAGTCGACTGGCGCCTGCTCGCGGCCATCGGTTATCAGGAATCGCTGTGGCAACCGGCCGTCACCTCGAAGACCGGCGTGCGCGGCCTGATGATGCTGACCCAGAACACCGCCCAGGCCATGGGCGTGTCCAACCGCCTCGATCCGAAGCAAAGCATCATGGGCGGTGCGAAGTACCTGGCTTACATGAAGGATCAGCTCGACGATTCGATCCAGGAGCCGGATCGTACGTGGTTTGCACTGGCCGCCTACAACGTTGGCAGCGGCCACCTGGATGACGCGCGCAAACTGGCGTCCCGGGAAGGCCTGAACCCGGACAAGTGGCTGGATGTGAAGAAGATGCTGCCGCGCCTGTCGCAGAAGCAGTGGTACAGCAAGACCCGCTATGGCTACGCCCGTGGCGGCGAACCGGTGCATTTCGTGGCCAACATCCGTCGCTACTACGACATCCTGACCTGGGTGACCCAGCCGCAACTCGAGGGCGATCAGGTCGCCGAAGGCAATCTGCATGTGCCGGGGATCGACAAATCCAAACCGGCGCAGGAAAACCCGCCGCTCTGATAAATACTGTGGGAGCGAGCTCCCACAGTATCTGTGTTGATGCTTAGGCCTTTGCAGCCGCCAGGATCAGCGCCTTCATCTCCGATACTGCCGACTTGAAGCCGACGAACAACGCATGCGCCACCAGCGCATGACCAATGTTCAGTTCGTTGATGCCCTTGATCGCCGCCACAGCTTCAACGTTGTGGTAGTGCAGACCGTGACCGGCATTGACGATCAGGCCCTGGGCCAGACCGAATGCCACGCCGTCCGCCACACGCTTGAGCTCTTCAGCCACTTCGGTCGGTGTTTCGGCATCGGCGTAGCGCCCGGTGTGCAGCTCGATGGCCGGTGCGCCGACTCGTTTCGAAGCAGCGATCTGCCGCTCGTCAGCGTCGATGAACAGCGACACTTCGCTGCCGATCTTCGACAGACGCTCCACCGCCGCCCTGATGCGCTCTTCCTGCCCCGCCACGTCCAGACCGCCTTCGGTGGTCAGTTCCTGACGCGTCTCCGGCACCAGACAGATGTGGGCCGGACGGATGCGCTCGGCGAACGCCATCATTTCTTCGGTGACGCCCATTTCGAAGTTCATGCGGGTTTGCAGCACATCCTTGAGCAACAGTACGTCGCGCTCCTGAATGTGGCGACGGTCCTCGCGCAGGTGCACGGTGATGCCGTCGGCGCCCGCCTCTTCCGCGTCCAGCGCGGCCTTGACCGGATCCGGATAGCGCGTGCCCCGAGCCTGACGCAGGGTGGCGACGTGGTCGATGTTCACGCCAAGAAGAATGCGATTGCTGGTGGTCACGGATGCGCTCCTGAAGGGAAAGATTCGGCGCACAGCATACACGGTGAAGGGTCTGTTGACGTCTGGGCGCGGCGGCGACGGGATGCTCACTGAGCACAGGGCAAGGCGCGAGGAACGAAGTTTGGTTTCCCCAAATGAGTTCCGAGCAACGCAGCCCTGGGCGCAGTGAGCGCCCGTCGCGCCGTGCCCAGACGTCAACAGACCCTTAGGGCTTGCGAAACAGCTCGCGACTGACAAGGGGACGACCGCCCAGGTGAACAGCCAGTGCCTGACGCATCAAGCGTTTGGCGGCGGACAACGCGCCTGGGGCCGACCAGTCCGCTTCGGCCATGGCCAGCAGCTCGGTGCCGTTGAACAGACCGGGTTGCAGCAGGTAGACCCGCTCAAGTCCGGCATCCACCTGCAAGCGATAGAGGCCATCCGGAGCAATGGGCTCGTCATTGATGTCGGTGTTCAGGGAGAAGCCGTAACCGAGGTCGTCAAGCAGGCGCCATTCGAAGGAACGCAGCAACGGTTCCAGTGGCCGGCCTTCAGCCAAGGCCAGCAAGGTGGCCGCGTAATGATCGAACACCGCGGGGTGCGGGTCTTCGGCTGGCAGCAGGCGGATCAGCAACTCGTTGAGATAGAGGCCACTGAACAGTGCCTCGCCGACCATCCACGTCGCATTGCCGGCACTTTCCATTCGCCCGACATTCTTCAACTCACCCTTGCCCCGGAACTCGACTTCCAGTGGCACGAACGGACGAGCCAGCGTCCCGGCCTTGCCCCGCGCGCTGCGCAACACCGCCCGCAGCCGACCTTGCGGCGTGAGGAAGTCCACCAACGCGCTGGTTTCGCGATAGGCGCGGGAGTGCAGGACGTAGGCGGGTTGGGCGGGAGGCGTTTGAGACATGGATTTCTCGTTGAGGGAAACGCGGTTTTACTCATCACCCAAAACCAATGTGGGAGCGAGCTTGCTCGCGAAAGCGGTGCAACAGTCAACATCAATGCTGAATGTTACATCGTCTTCGCGAGCACGCTCGCTCCCACAATGGATCGATGTAATGCCAGACGCTTTACAGGTCGCCGTAACCCAGCGAACGCAGCGCACGCTCGTCGTCGGACCAGCCGCCCTTCACCTTCACCCACAGGTTGAGCATGATCTTGGAGTCGAACAGCAGCTCCATGTCCTTGCGCGCCTCGGTGCCGATGCGCTTGATGCGCTCGCCCTTGTCGCCAATGATGATTTTCTTCTGGCCGTCACGCTCAACGAGAATCAGCGCGTGGATGTGCAGAGTCTTGCCCTGTTGCTTGAACTCTTCGATTTCCACGGTGATCTGGTACGGCAGCTCGGCGCCCATCTGGCGCATGATTTTCTCGCGCACCAGTTCGGCGGCGAGGAAACGGCTGCTGCGGTCGGTGATCTGGTCTTCCGGGAAGAAGTGATCGTTCTCCGGCAGATGGTCAGCGATGACCTTTTCCAGTGCATCGAGGTTATGCCCGTGTTGCGCCGAGATCGGAATGATCTGCGCATTCGGCAGCTGTTCCTGCAACCAGGACAGGTGCGGCATCAGCTCGGCCTTGTCCTCGATGCGGTCGGTCTTGTTCAGCGCGACAATCAGCGGGCCGGTCACGTACTGCACACGCTCCAGCACCATCTGGTCTTCTTCGGTCCACTTGGTGCGGTCGACCACGAAGATCACCACGTCGACGTCTTTCAACGCCGCCGAAGCGGTCTTGTTCATGTAACGGTTCAGGGCCTTTTCGCCACCCTTGTGCATGCCCGGGGTGTCGACATAGATCGCCTGCACGTCGCCCTCGGTCTTGATCCCGAGCATGTTGTGGCGAGTGGTCTGCGGCTTGCGCGAGGTGATCGCGAGCTTCTGGCCGAGGATGTGGTTCAGCAGCGTGGACTTGCCCACGTTGGGACGGCCGACGATGGCAACATAGCCACAGCGAGTTGCGTTTGTATCAGTCATTGCCATTCTCCACACCCAGGGCAATCAGTGCTGCGGCGGCCGCTACCTGTTCGGCAATGCGACGGCTCACACCTTGACCCCGGCTTTTTTCATTCAATAGGACAACTTCGCACTCGACGAAGAAGGTACGGCAGTGCGGCTCACCCTGGATATCCACCACTTCATAGCGTGGCAGGTCGCAACCGCGCGATTGCAGGAATTCCTGCAGGCGGGTCTTCGGATCCTTGTTGGTGTCGACCAGTGTCAGACCTTCGAACTCGCCAGCCAGCCAGGCCAGAACGCGCTCGCGGGCGACTTCCATGCCGGCGTCGAGGTAGATCGCGCCAATCAGCGCTTCGAGGGCATCGGCCAGAATCGATTCGCGACGGAAACCGCCGCTTTTCAGCTCACCGGAACCCAGGCGCAGGTATTCGCCCAGATCGAAACCACGGGCCAATACCGCCAGGGTCTCACCTTTCACCAGACGTGCACGCAAACGCGACAACTGGCCTTCGCGGGCCAGCGGGAAGCGGTCGAAGAGTGCCTCGCCGGCGACGAAGTTGAGGATCGCATCGCCGAGGAATTCCAGACGCTCGTTGTTGCGTCCGGCAAAGCTGCGGTGCGTGAGGGCCAGGACCATCAGTTCCTGGTCCTTGAAGGTGTAACCGAGCTGACGCTCGAGACGGCTTAGAGAAACGCTCACGGTTTACCCACGCTGAGTTCGTGGCTGGATTCCACTGCCATCGCCGGGATACGGCGCAGGCCTGGGACAATTAACGCTGTGTTCAAAAATGACGTCCTGAATATCGTGGCTTCATGCCCCGGAGCCGGTTGTGCCGACGCCAGAAATGCATTCGGCGCTGTGGTCAACAGCGCCGTGATTGTTTACTTGATCAGGCCGACCCGCGAGAAATTCGGCAGGTGGCTGAGTTTCGGTTCCGGCCAGCTCATCCAGACCGCGAAGGCCTTGCCGACGATGTTCTGGTCGGGAACCATGCCCAGCAGATCCTTGGGAATGTTCGGATCATCCCAGTAGCGACTGTCGTTCGAGTTGTCGCGGTTGTCGCCCATCATGAAGTAGTGCCCGGCCGGCACGGTCCAGGTATGGTCCGGCGTGGCGCGGTAGCGGCTCATTTCCTTGCGGATCAGGTGCTCGGCGGCGCCGAGTTTTTCCTTGTAGAGCTCAGCGCTGCCAAGGGTGCCCGGTTCGGAACCGACCAGTTGCTCGGCAATCGACTCGCCATTGACGAACAGACGCTTGTCGGCGGTGTAACGCACCGTGTCACCCGGCAGACCCACCACACGCTTGATGTAGTTGACGTTCGGGTCGCTCGGGTAGCGGAACACCATCACATCGCCGCGTTGCGGATCACCGACTTCGATGACTTTCTTGTCGATCACCGGCAGGCGGATCCCGTAAGAAAACTTGTTCACCAGAATGAAGTCGCCAACGTCCAGGGTCGGCTTCATCGAACCGGACGGAATCTGGAACGGCTCCACCAGGAACGAACGCAGCACCAGCACGATGAACAGCACCGGGAAGAACGACTTGCCGTATTCGACCAGCAGCGGTTCCTTGTTCAGCTTCTCGACCACCACCACGTCAGGCTGGCTGACGCTGCCCTGATAGGAAGTGATGGCGGCGCGCCGACGCGGTGCCAGGATCAACAGATCGAGCAACGCCAACAGGCCGCAGACGAACACGGCGATAACCAGCAACAGCGGGAAATTTAGTGACATAGGACCTGACTATTCCAACCTGAGCACGGCAAGGAAGGCTTCTTGTGGAATTTCCACGTTGCCGACCTGCTTCATGCGTTTCTTACCGGCCTTTTGCTTCTCGAGCAGTTTCTTCTTACGACTGACGTCACCGCCGTAGCATTTGGCCAATACGTTCTTTCTGAGCGCCTTGACGGTTGTCCGGGCGACGATCTGACCGCCAATGGCAGCCTGGATGGCCACGTCGAACATCTGACGAGGAATCAGTTCTTTCATCTTCTCGGTCAACTGGCGACCTTTGAAGTGCGAATTGTCACGGTGCACGATCAGCGCCAGGGCGTCGACCTTGTCGCCGTTGATCAGCACGTCCAGTTTCACCAGATTAGCCGATTGGTAACGATCGAAATGGTAGTCCAGCGAAGCATAGCCGCGGCTGGTGGATTTCAGACGGTCGAAGAAATCCAGGACCACTTCGTTCATCGGCAGGTCGTAGGTCACCTGGACCTGGTTGCCGAGGAACAGCATGTCGACCTGCACACCGCGTTTTTCGATGCACAGGGTGATGACGTTGCCCAGGTGCTCCTGCGGTACCAGGATGTTGGCACGCACGATTGGCTCGCGCATGTCTTCGATCGCGGACACGTCCGGCAGCTTCGACGGGTTGTCGACGTAAATCGTTTCACCGGTTTTCAGCACCAGTTCGAAGATTACGGTCGGTGCCGTGGTGATCAGGTCCAGGTCGTATTCGCGCTCCAGGCGCTCCTGGATGATCTCCATGTGCAGCATGCCGAGGAAGCCGCAACGGAAGCCGAAGCCCAGGGCGTCGGAGCTTTCCGGGGTGTACTGCAGCGACGAATCGTTCAGGGTCAGCTTCTGCAGCGCTTCGCGGAAGTCCTCGAAGTCGTCGGAGCTGACCGGGAACAGACCGGCGTAAACCTGTGGCTGAATGCGTTTGAAACCCGGCAGTACCGGAACATCCGGCGTCGAGCTCAAGGTCAGGGTGTCACCGACCGGTGCACCGTGAATGTCCTTGATGCTGGCGATGATGAAGCCCACTTCGCCGGCCTTCAGGTCTGCGGTGGCGGTGTGTTTCGGGTTGAAAACACCGACGCTGTCGACCAGGTGGACCTTGCCGGTGGATTTCACCAGGATCTTGTCGCCCTTCTTCACGCGGCCATGACGCACGCGCACCAGGGAGACAACGCCCAGGTAGTTATCGAACCAGGAGTCGATGATCAACGCTTGCAGCGGATCTTCGATGTTGCCGGTCGGCGCAGGAATGGTCGCGACCAGACGCTCGAGCACTTCGTCGACACCCAGGCCGGTCTTGGCGCTGCAGGTGACGGCGTCGGTGGCGTCGATGCCGATGATCTTCTCGATCTCGTCCTTGACGCGGTCGGGCTCGGCCTGCGGCAGGTCGATCTTGTTCAGTACCGGCATGACCTCGAGGCCCTGCTCGATGGCGGTGTAGCAGTTGGCCACGGACTGGGCTTCAACACCCTGACCCGCGTCGACCACCAGCAAGGCACCTTCACACGCGGCCAGGGAACGGCTGACTTCGTAGGTGAAGTCGACGTGGCCCGGGGTGTCAATGAAGTTCAGCTGGTAGGTGACGCCGTCTTTGGCTTTGTAATAGAGGGTAACGCTGTGGGCCTTGATGGTGATCCCGCGTTCGCGCTCCAGATCCATGGAATCCAGTACCTGGGCTTCCATTTCACGCTCGGCCAGGCCACCGCACATCTGGATGAAACGGTCAGCCAGCGTCGACTTGCCATGGTCAATGTGGGCGATGATGGAGAAATTGCGGATATGACTCAAATCACTCACGGATCAACACTCAAAAAGGCTGCAGGCTTGGCCCGCCGAAAAATAGCCGGGAATTGTACCTGATACACGGCGCAAGCGTCACGTTCGCCTGTCACCCGGATTGCATGCAAAAACGCCCCGGTCTTGCGACCGGGGCGTTTTCAAGGCTGGAGCAAGGGTGAAACCTTGTTCATCAACCGGCTCGACGCAGCAACCAGACACCCGCCAGGGCACAGACGCCTGCCGGCACCAGCACTGCGAACAGCGGCGAGAAGCCGAATACCAGACTGGACGGACCGAGCAGATCCTGGACGATGCGGAAGGTGAACCCCACCAGCACACCGGTAAACACCCGCTGACCGAGGGTTACCGAGCGCAGCGGGCCGAAAATGAAGGAGATCGCCATCAGCACCAGCGCGGCGGTCACCAGCGGCTGCAACACCTTGACCCAAAAGGCCAGCCAGTAACGGCCGTTGCTCAGACCTTGATCGGCCAGGTAGTGGATGTACCCCCACAGCCCGGTAATCGAGAGCGCTTCCGGTGCCATGACCACGGTGTTCAGTAGCTGCGGACTGATGGACACATCCCAGTCTTCGGTCGGCTTGTTGACGACTTCGGTGCTGCGCTCATGGAACAACGTGGTGGTCACGTCGGTGAGCTGCCAGCGAGTGCCATCGAACTCGGCGCGCTTGGCGAAGCTCGAGCTCAGCAGGTGGCGTTCCTTGTCGAAGTGATAGCGGGTCACGCCATACAACAGGCCATCGGGTTGAACGGCGTTGATATGGATGAATTCCTCGCCCTGACGGTGCCACATACCGTGCTTGGCGCTTTGCGCGTCGCCACTGCCTTGAGCCAGCGAACGATTGGCCTGAGCCATGCTCTCGGTAGCCGGCGCAACGTACTCGCCGATCAGCACGCCGGCCAGCATCAGCACCAGCATCGGCTTCATGACCGCCCAGACGATGCGCCCGATGGACACACCCGCCGCACGCATCACCGTCAGCTCACTGCTGCTCGCCAGACTGCCGAGGCCGATCAGACAGCCGATCAGTGCTGCCATCGGCAACATGTCATAAAGCCGGCGCGGTGCGGTCAGCAGTACAAAACTCAGCACATCAGCCAGGGTGTAGGTATCGCTGACGTCGCTCATCTCGTCGATGAAGGCAAACAACGTAGCCAGGCCAAGGATGATCGCCAGCACTGCGATGATCGCCATGAACACGCTGCTGCCGATGTAGCGGTCGAGTTTAACCACGAGCCACCTCCAGCGCAGCGCTGCGACGGCTGGCCATTTTCAGGCGCAGCGGTTCCCAGTACAGCAGGCCGATGCCGATGACCAGGAAGATCCCGTGTACCCACCACAGACCCAGGCTCGCCGGGATCTTGCCTTTTTCGAGGGCGCCGCGAGCGGCAATCAGGATGGTCAGGTAAGCCATATAAAGAAGAATCGCCGGCAGCAGCTTGAGGAAGCGCCCCTGGCGCGGATTGACCCGCGACAGCGGCACCGCCATCAGAGTCACGATAAATACCAGCAGCGGCAGCGACAGGCGCCATTGCAGTTCGGTCTTGGCGCGGATGTCATCGCTGGCCATCAGTGTCGAAGTCGGCATGGCGTCACGGTCGGTGACTTCCTCGCTGACATCGGGCTTGGGCAGCAGAACACCGTAGGTTTCGTAGTGGATGGCGCGGTAGTTGGCCAGTCCCGGGCTGCCGTCGTAGCGGTAGCCGTTGTGCAGGATCAGGTAACGGTTACCGTCAGGACGGACTTCCTGCCGGCCTTTCTCGGCCACCAGCACGGAAATCCCGCGATCCGCCTGGTTGGCACCGAGGTTTTTCTGCGAGATGAACACGCTGCCCAGGTTGACCCGGTCGTCGCTCAGGTTTTCGGTGTAGGTCACCCGCGTGCCATCGCGCAACGCCTGGAAGCGGCCCGGCTCAAGGGTGTCGAATTCGGTCAGGGCGTCCTGCTTGTTCAGCAGCAGCTGGAACTGGTTGGCACCTTGCGGGGCCAGACTCAGGCTCAGCCATGCCACCACCAGTGCCACCAGCGTGGCCGGGAACAGGGTCATGCGGAACAGGCGCTGCTGGCTCATGCCAGTGGCCGACAGCACGGTCATTTCGCTTTCCAGATACAACCGGCCGTACGCCAGCAGGATCCCGAGGAACAGACCCAGCGGCAGAATCAACTGCATGAAGCCCGGCAGACGGTAGCCCATGATCAGGAACAGCGATCCCGGATCGAGCTGGCCTGCAGCGGCCTGGGCAAGGTATTTGATGAAGCGACCGCTCATGATGATGACCAGCAGTACGGCACTCACCGCACTCAGGGTCAACAGGACTTCGCGGGACAGATAACGGAAGACGATCAAACCAGACACTCCAGGGTTGTCAGGCTAAGGCGGCCAAACAAGCAAACGTATCGACAGGCCCGCCAGGCAGAGCCGTCGAAAAAAGATGCGGCATTATCCTGTGATTGAGGGCGCCTGTCACTGCGCACACTCACGCAAGCGTGCAATCGGTTGAAGATCGTTCCGAGGAGGGTTGTCAGGCGCAGTGAGCGAGGTTCAAACTGCGGCCCTTGTCGCAGGCGCTGGCCTGCGCCTTTTCTCTCTATAAGCAGGCGACTGCGGACACCGCCGAACGCCTGCGTGTTGACCATTCATTCAGGGATCCGGACATGGAACTGGTTGTAAAAAGCGTTAGCCCAGAAACGTTGAAAACCGCCACCCTGGTGGTTGCCGTCGGTGAAGGCCGCAAACTCGGCGTCGCCGCCAAGCAGGTCGACGAACTGAGCGGCGGCGCCATCAGCGCTGTCCTCAAGCGTGGCGATCTGGCCGGCAAAGTCGGTCAGAGCCTGTTGCTGCACAGCCTTCCGAACCTGAAAGCCGAACGCGTGCTGCTGGTCGGCGTGGGCAAGGATGAAGAACTGGGCGACCGCCCGTTCCGCAAGATCGTTGCCGGCATCCTCAACACCCTCAAGGGTCTGGGCGGCAGCGATGCCGTGCTGGCGCTGGATGAAATCATCGTCAAGGGCCGTGACAGCTACGGCAAGACTCGCCTGTTGGCCGAAACCCTGGTCGACGGCGAATACACCTTCGACCAGTTCAAGAGCCAGAAAGCCGAACCGCGCGCTCTGAAGAAAATCTCCCTGCTGACCATCAAGGCCGCTCAAGCCGAAGTGCAACGCGCCGTGAATCACGCCACCGCGATCGCCAACGGCATGGCGTTCACCCGCAACCTGGGCAACCTGCCGCCGAACATCTGCCACCCGACCTTCCTCGGCGAGCAAGCCAAGGACCTGGGCAAAGAGTTCAAGGATCTGAAAGTCGAAGTGCTCGACGAGAAGAAAATCAAATCCCTGGGCATGGGTTCGTTCTACGCCGTCGGTCAGGGCAGCGCCCAGCCGCCGCGCCTGATCGTCATGCAATACAACGGCGGCAAGAAATCCGAGAAGCCGTACGCACTGGTCGGTAAAGGCATCACCTTCGACACCGGCGGCATCAGCCTGAAACCGGGCGCCGGCATGGACGAGATGAAGTACGACATGGGCGGCGCCGCCAGCGTGTTCGGTACCCTGCGCGCCGTGCTGGAACTGAAGCTGCCAATCAACCTGGTGTGCATCCTGGCCTGCGCCGAGAACATGCCGAGCGGCACCGCTTCGCGTCCGGGCGACATCGTGACCACCATGAGCGGCCAGACCGTGGAAATCCTCAACACCGACGCCGAAGGCCGTCTGGTGCTGTGCGACGCACTGACCTACTCCGAGCGCTTCAAGCCGCAAGCGGTGATCGACATCGCCACCCTGACCGGCGCCTGCGTGGTTGCCCTGGGTGCGCACACCTCCGGCCTGCTGGGCAATAACGACGAACTGATCGGCCAACTGCTGAGCGCCGGCAAGGCTGCCGACGACCGCGCCTGGCAACTGCCGCTGTTCGATGAGTACCAGGAGCAACTGGACAGCCCATTCGCCGACATCGCCAACATTGGCGGGCCGAAGGCCGGCACCATCACCGCCGCGTGCTTCCTGTCGCGCTTCACCAAGAACCTGAACTGGGCGCACCTGGACATCGCGGGCACCGCGTGGACCAGCGGCGGCAAGGACAAGGGTGCCACCGGCCGTCCGGTTCCCCTGCTGACCCAGTACCTGCTGGATCGCGCCAAAGCCTGAAACCGATGACTGCGAGCGGCGCCTCTTTCGAGGGGCGCCGCTTTCAGCTCAGGAACCGCAATGACCAAAGTCGACTTCTACATCCTGCCCAGTGCCGATCCTTCGGCGCGTCTGGATTTTGCCTGCAAGCTCACCGAGAAAGCCTGGCGCATGGGCCACCGCATCTACCTGCATTGCAGCGATGCCGCCCAACGCGAAGACCTCGATGCGCGACTGTGGGCGTTCAAGGGCGAAACCTTCGTGCCCCATGGCCCGGCCGAGAGCGAACCGGAAGGTTTGATTGTGTTGGGATTGGGCGATGACTGCGGCCAGCACGCGGACTTGCTGGTCAACCTCGACCTGAAGGTCCCGGCCTTCGCCAACAAGTTCGCCCGAGTGGCGGAAGTGGTGGTGGAAGATCCGGCGATCCGTGCGGCTGCGCGGGAGAGTTTCCGTTTCTACCGGGAACAGGGCTATCCTCTGCAAGACCACCGTTTACAGCGACTCTGAGTACGCCGATGGACACTCCAAAACCGCTGCAAAAACCCGCGCACTTGCTGGATGACCTCGAGTCGATCCGCCAGTTGCTGGGCGATGACAACCTGCAACCGCCGCTTTTGACCGATACGGTCGATGATGGCGAACAGGAACAGATTCCGATGCTGTTCGACTCGGTCGCCACTGAGCCACCCGCCGTCGAACCGCCACCTGCTACCGTCGCGAAACCCGCCACCGCGCCCGTCGCACCTGTGGACAAAGGCCCCGACGCGCTGCTGCACCTGGACAGCGAACTGCGCGCCGCTGCGCAACTGATCATGCAAGACGTGATCGACGACTTCGCCCCGCACATCGAAACCGAAATCAAACGTCGCCTCGAGGCACGGATGGAACGGCTTCTGAGCCAGTACGAATAATCGACGGTGGGAGCCGTCGCACGGTTGCTCCCACTTTTAGATCCCCACCCGGCCCGCCCCGCTCGCCCTGCGCCCCATGCCCCGCTATACTTCCCGGCTTTTCCTGAATAAATGCCAATAGGGTCCCGCCGCGCATGGATAAGACCTACCAGCCGCACGCCATTGAAACTTCCTGGTACAACACCTGGGAGTCCGAGAACTACTTCGCCCCGCAAGGCGCGGGCGACTCCTACACCATCATGATCCCGCCGCCGAACGTCACCGGCAGCCTGCACATGGGTCACGGTTTCAACAACGCGATCATGGACGCCCTGATCCGTTTCCGCCGCATGCAGGGTCGCAACACCCTGTGGCAACCGGGCACCGACCACGCCGGTATCGCCACGCAGATGCTGGTGGAGCGTCAACTCGAAGCCCAGGGCCAGAATCGCCACGATCTGGGCCGCGAAAAATTCCTCGAGAAAGTCTGGGAGTGGAAGGAACAGTCCGGCGGCAACATCAGCCGTCAGATCCGCCGCCTCGGCTCGTCCGTGGACTGGAGCCGCGAGCGCTTCACCATGGACGACGGCCTCTCGGAAGCCGTTAAAGAAGCGTTCGTGCGCCTGCACGAAGACGGTCTGATCTATCGCGGCAAGCGCCTGGTCAACTGGGACACCAAGCTGCACACGGCGATTTCCGACCTCGAAGTGGAAAACCACGACGAGAAAGGTTTCCTGTGGAACCTGAAATACCCGCTGGCCGACGGCGCAAAAACTGCTGAAGGCAACGATTTCCTGATCGTCGCGACCACCCGTCCGGAAACCATGCTCGGCGACTCCGCCGTCGCGGTGAATCCGAACGACGAGCGCTACAAAGCCCTGATCGGCAAATTCGTCGAGCTGCCGCTGGTCGGCCGCCGCATTCCGATCATCGCCGACGATTACTGCGATCCTGAATTCGGCACCGGCTGCGTGAAAATCACCCCGGCCCACGATTTCAACGACTACGAAGTCGGCAAGCGCCACAACCTGCCGCTGCTGAACATCTTCGACAAGAACGCCAACGTGCTGCCGGCAGCGCAGGTGTTCAACCTCGACGGCACGCTGAACGACAGCATCGACGGCAAGATTCCGGCCGAGTACGCCGGTCTCGAGCGTTTCGAAGCGCGCAAGCAGATCGTGGCTGCGTTCGACGCCGCCGGCCTGCTGGTCAGCGTCGACGACCACAACCTGAAAGTGCCGAAAGGCGACCGCTCCGGCACCGTCATCGAGCCGTGGCTGACCGACCAGTGGTACGTGTCCACCAAGCCGCTGGCCGAGCCTGCGATTGCTGCCGTTGAAGACGGCCGTATCCAGTTCGTGCCGAAGCAGTACGAAAACATGTACTTCTCGTGGATGCGCGACATCCAGGATTGGTGCATCAGCCGTCAACTGTGGTGGGGCCACCGGATTCCGGCCTGGTACGACGAGTCGGGCAAGGTCTACGTCGGTCGCGACGAAGCCGAAGTGCGTGCCAAGCACAACCTCGGCCCGGACGTTGCGCTGCAACAAGACAACGACGTTCTCGACACCTGGTTCAGTTCGGGCCTGTGGACCTTCTCCACCCTGGGCTGGCCGGAAAAGACCGAGTTCCTGAAGAAATTCCACTCCACCGACGTTCTGGTCACCGGTTTCGACATCATTTTCTTCTGGGTCGCCCGGATGATCATGCTGACCATGCACCTGATCAAGAACGAGGACGGCACGCCGCAGGTTCCGTTCAAGACCGTTTACGTGCACGGCCTGGTGCGTGATGGTCAGGGCCAGAAGATGTCCAAGTCCAAGGGCAACGTCCTGGACCCGCTGGACATCATCGACGGTATCGAGCTCGAAACCCTGGTGCAGAAACGCACCTCCGGTCTGATGCAGCCGAAACTGGCGAAGAAGATCGAGAAGCAGACCCGCGACGAGTTCGCCGACGGCATCGCCAGCTACGGCACCGACGCCCTGCGCTTCACGTTCTGCTCGCTGGCGTCCACCGGTCGCGACATCAAGTTCGACATGGGCCGCGTCGAAGGCTATCGCAACTTCTGCAACAAGATCTGGAACGCTGCGCGCTATGTTCTGGACAAGGGCGAAGACTGCGGCCAGAACGGCGAAGCTTACGAGCTGTCGCTGGCGGATCGCTGGATCATCTCGCAGCTGCAACGCACCGAAGCCGAAGTGACCCGCCAACTGGATCAGTTCCGTTTCGACCTGGCGGCACAAGCGCTGTACGAGTTCATCTGGAACCAGTACTGCGACTGGTACCTGGAACTGTCCAAGCCTGTGCTGTGGGACGAAAACGCGCCGGTCGAGCGTCAGCGCGGCACTCGCCGCACGCTGGTTCGCGTACTGGAAGTGGCGCTGCGCCTGGCGCATCCGTTCATGCCGTTCATCACTGAAGAAATCTGGCAGCGCATCGCGCCGCTGGCCGGCATTCAGGGCAAGACGATCATGCTGCAAGCCTGGCCGGTGGCCAACGAAGAGCGCATCGATCCGGCAGCCGAAGACGACATCGAATGGCTCAAGGGCCTGATGCTCGGCACGCGTAACATCCGTGGCGAAATGAACATCGGCCCGGGCAAACCGCTGCCGATTTACCTGAAAAACGTCACCGCTGAAGACCAGCGCCGCCTGACCGAGAACGAAGCGCTGCTGAAGAAGCTGGCGCGTCTGGAATCGATCACCGTACTGGCGGCCGGCGAAGAAGCGCCACTGTCCGCCACCGCACTGGTTGGCGAGATGGAAGTGCTGGTGCCGATGGCCGGTCTGATCGACAAGAACGCCGAACTGGCGCGTCTGGACAAGGAAATCCTGCGTCTGCAGGGCGAAGTCCAGCGTGTCGGCGGCAAGCTGTCCAACGCCGGTTTCGTTGACAAGGCTCCGGCCGAAGTCATCGAGAAGGAACGCGCCAAGCTGGCCGAGGCCGAACAGGCCCTGGGCAAACTGGCCGAGCAGCACGCGCGGATTGCCAGCCTGTAACGGCAAATCGCACTGAAAAAGGGAGGCCATGCGGCCTCCCTTTTTTGTGCCCGGCACTTTTCCGGCCTACAACCCGGTTCCCTGTGGGACAATAGCCGCCACTTTCAGCCATACCCGAATCGACCACGCCCATGAACGCCCCCCGCACACCTCGCCCCGCGCGCAAGAAGCCTGACTCCGCTACCCCGGCCAAGCCCGTGGAGCCGCGCAAAGAGGCCAGCCTGCACCCGCGCAATCGCCATCAGGGTCGTTACGACTTCCCGGCGCTGATCAAGACTACGCCGGAGCTGGCGAAGTTCGTGATCACCAACCCGTACGGCAAGGAAAGCATCGACTTCGCCAGCCCCGACGCGGTGCGCGTGTTCAACCGGGCGTTGCTCAAGTCGTTCTACGGCATCCAGCATTGGGATATCCCGGCCGATTACCTTTGCCCGCCAGTACCGGGTCGTGCCGATTACGTGCACTTCCTGGCTGACCTGCTGGCCAGCAACAACGACGGCGTGGTTCCGCGCGGCGCCATCGTCAACGTGCTGGACATCGGCATGGGCGCCAACTGCGTGTATCCGCTGATCGGCAACAGCGAATACCGCTGGCACTTCCTGGGCTCGGAAATCGACCCGACGGCCGTGGCTGCCGCAACAGCCATCGTCCAGTCCAACGATCTGAACAAGGTCATCAAGCTGCGCCAGCAAGAGAACCGCAAGCACATCCTGATCGGCCTGCTGGAACCTGGCGAGCGTTTTGACCTGACCATGTGCAACCCGCCGTTCCACGCGTCGATGGAAGAGGCCACCAAGGGCAGCGAGCGTAAGTGGCGCGCCCTCGGCAAGGCCGATCCGAAACGCAAATTGCCGGTGCTGAACTTTGGCGGTCAATCAGCCGAGTTGTGGTGTGAAGGCGGCGAAGCGCGCTTCGTGACGCAACTGATCGCCGAAAGTGCGAACTTTGCGCACAAGGTATTGTGGTTCAGCACCCTGGTCTCGAAAGCCTCGAACCTGCCTGCCATCGAAACCGCGCTGAAAAAGGTCGGCGCGCTGGAAAGCCAGGTAGTGGAAATGTCCCAGGGCCAGAAGCAGAGCCGCTTCGTCGCCTGGACCTTCCAGACCAAGTCCGAGCAGCAGATCTGGCGTCGCGAACGCTGGGTTCGCAAGTAATACGTTTCAACTGGGGCGGCGCTTGATCGCAAAGCAGCCGCCACTTCTGCTGAAACACAATCGGCAGGCACAAAAAAACCGTGCTCGGATCACTCCGGCGCACGGTTTTTTTTATCGCTGCGTCTTACTTGTTCACAGCGTCGGTCAGGCCTTTGGCCACAACCAGCTTGATCACTTTCTTGGCAGGGATTTCGATGGCAGCGCCAGTCGATGGGTTACGGCCAGTGCGGGCAGGACGCTCGGTCACTTTCAGCTTGCCGATACCTGGCAAGGTGATTTCGCCGCCGTTTTCCAGCTGATCAGCAACGATTTGGCCCAGTTGGTCCAGAGCGTTACGCGCGGTGGTTTTCGGCGCGTCGATAGCTTCAGCGATGTCGGCGATCAGTTGGTCTTTAGTAAGAGCCATGTAGTGTTCCTTCCCTATCAAATTCATATGGATTGCAGAGTGCAGTGTCAGCCATCGAGCCCGATCTTCTGGATCTGGCACCCTCGGCGATAACCACGACGAGTCGGGGTTATAGATGCCGAAATCAGGGTTTGGTTCGACCTGACAAATGCTGAATGCACGCTTAACGCAGTGACTACGCGTAAGACCGGGCAAAACTAGCACAGAGACAAGGAAATATCCGCCTCTAGCTAGCCAAATGGTCAGGTTTATTGCGCTAAATCGGTAAATAAATGCATAAGCGCCACCCCATGACCCCGAATTGCCCTTCAGCCCGCGCCAAAACCAGTGGTTGCGGTACACTGGGCGCTTTTTCGGGGGAGCCCGCCCTCCTCCCTTCCACTTGCCGAGAAGCCCATGCCGATCCGTCATTGCATCGTCCACCTGATCGACAAAAAACCCGATGGCACGCCCGCCGTTCTGCACGCCCGTGACTCTGAACTGGCCGAATCCGCCGCCATCGAGAACATGCTCGCCGACCTCAACGAGAGCTATAACGCCAAACAGGGCAAAGCCTGGGGGTTGTTTCATCCGGAGTCCGGTGCGTTTCCGTTCAGCGGCTGGCTGAAGGAATACATGGAAGGCGGCAAGGACTTCACCGCGTTCAGCAAAGTCGCGGTCGAGCATCTGCAAAAGCTGATGGAAGAGTCGAACCTCTCCGTCGGCGGCCACGTACTATTCGCCCACTACCAGCAAGGTATGACCGATTACCTGGCCATCGCTCTGCTGCACCACAGTGAAGGCGTGGCCGTGACCGATCAACTGGACGTGACCCCGTCGCGCCACCTCGACCTCGGTCAACTGCACCTGGCGGCGCGGATCAACGTCTCCGAGTGGCAGAACAACAAGCAGTCCAAGCAGTACATTTCGTTCATCAAGGGCAAGAACGGCAAGAAGGTCTCGGAATACTTCCGCGACTTCATCGGCTGCCAGGAAGGCGTCGACGGCCCGGGCGAGACCCGCACGCTGCTCAAGGCTTTCAGCGACTTCGTCGAGAGCGAAGATCTGCCGGAAGATTCCGCCCGCGAGAAGACCAAGACCCTGGTCGACTACGCCAGCAGCCAGGCCAAGCTCGGCGAGCCGATGGGCCTGGAAGAACTCTCGGAGCTGATCGACGAAGAACGCCCGAAGGCCTTCTACGACCACATCCGCAACAAGGATTACGGCCTGTCGCCGGAGATCCCGGCGGATAAGCGCACGCTCAACCAGTTCCGGCGCTTCACCGGCCGCGCCGAAGGCCTGTCGATCAGCTTCGAGGCGCACCTGCTGGGCTCGAAGATCGAATACGACGAAGAAGCTGGCACGCTGGTCATCAAAGGCCTGCCAACCTCGCTCACCGATCAGTTGAAGCGCCGCAACTGATGCTCGGCAATGTGCTGAAAAAGGTCGCACTGGTTCTGCTGGTGGTCGTGGTCTATCAGAACTGGGGCAAGATCGAGCGGGTGTTCAACCCGTCGCAGATGGCATCGGAGCAGGTCCGCGCCAACGCCAAGGTCGTGCTGTACACCACGGACTGGTGCGGGTACTGCAAGCAGACCAAGCGCTTTCTCGATCAGAAAGGGATTGCGTTCAAGGAATTCGATATCGAGAAGGACGCCGAGGCGCGCAAGGCGTACGAAGCGCTGGGCGGGCGCGGGATTCCGCTGATCGACGTCAATGGCACGTTGATTCGCGGGTTTGATCCGGACGAAATTCTTGCTGCACTGAAATGAACGAGGGAGCCATTGAGCTTCCTCATTTGTTTCAGCGTTTCTCGATACGGAAACCGAAACGCGGGAAGTGCACATGCACCACACCACCGCGTTCGTCTTCACGGCGCAGGATCAGCTCTTCGCGACCGGCAAACACCAATTCCCCAGCAACCGGATCAACGCCGTAATCAGTAGCCGCGATCACGACCTGCTGACCCGCTGCAAATCCGTTCGGATCAACAAACTGCTCATCAGGCAACGCTGCCGGCGTCGAATGGCGCGCAACCTCCAGCGCTTCTTCGGAACTCATGGCGCTGGCTGCACCGTGACCGAAGCCCAGCACCCGCCCGAGCCACGCGGACACTGCAGGGTAGTCATCCACCAGCGGTGCGGTAACGTGCGTAGCCTTGAGGAACCACAGCGGATGCGCCATGGCGAAGTCGGCAATCGATGGCTCGCCGAACAGGAAGTCTCCGTCCTCGCGCTGCAACTGCTGCTCCAGGCGCGCCATGATGGTCGGCCATTGATGTTTGGCCTGCTCGGCCGACAGTCTGGTCGCGCTGCCACCGCTGAACAGCCCGGCACGATCGGCCAGAAACGCCTTGATCGCTTCCGGCGGCAACTTGCCGAAACGCACCGCTACCGACTCCGGCTGAAACACCAGGCTCACCGCATGCTGGAACACCACCGAATCGGCCCAGGCAGCGAAACTGGCGGCGATCATTTCCTGACCTTCAGGGAAGAACGAAGGCTGGGCCTTCTCCTGCTCGAGGCGACGGGCGATCAGCGCGGTGTCGCAATAGATGTCGGCGCCGATCTGCAGCACCGGGGTCTTGCGGTAGCCGCCGGTCAGGGCAGTCAGGTCCGGTTTCGGCATCACCGGCGAGATGTGCACCGAACGCCAGGACAAACCCTTGAAACCCAACAGCAGCCGGGCCTTTTCGGCGAATGGAGAGGTCGGGTAATGATGCAGAATCAACTCGGACATGCTCGGCTCCGCCGCACAGAAAGTGAATCAGCAGCTTAGCGCGCAATTCGTTGGCGGCCTACGGATCCGGCTGATGGGAACCGATCAGTCAGGTTGATAAGACGACCGAAAACTCCAGAATGAAAAAACCGCCTCAGCCGAAACCGAGACGGTTGTTCTCACATCGACAATCCTTACATCAGGTCATCGAAGTGATCTCGCAGGAACTCGTAAAAGCGAAACGCTTTGAACGACCTCCATACGAGGCTCAGAGTACGTAGCAAAAGCTTCATACGTTTTGGCCTCCGGTTGGGGGCCAAACCTCCAGCGCGCTTACCGGACCACGTACGCCTTCGGAAGACACGCTAGTGTGTCCAGTGAGGCGGCCGGTTGTGATACCCCCTGAAAAATCATTCCGGCACGGGAGCAACTCCGTGTCAGAGGGCATGAAACCGTTACGCCAATCGGCCAGACCTCAATGGTTGCACTGTCATGCGAGCGGACAGATCGTAATCGGGTTTCTGACACACTGCTTAAACAAATGAATCAAAAACCGCATTTTTCTGAACGAGTGCTTTTAGACTTGCTCGATGGCATAAAGACGAATAATCTTCGTCCACGCTAGTGTGTCCAGTGAGACGCAGTAAACCCGGCCGCAAACCGAGGTTTACAGAAAAAACCGCCCCGCAAAGGCGGTTTTTTTTCGCCTGTCGTTTGTCTGAGGACACCGCTTCAACGTGCAGTGATTTCTACCGCTCGCAAACACCAGATCAATCAGGCCGATAAGACGCCACCAGGCATTCTTTCGCACTCTTCCTGAGCTTCTTGATCAACCGTTCCTGGCGCAATGCATCGCCCTTGTCGCGGCACAGCTCGGTGTAAACCAGCGCCATCGCCGGGCTTGAAAGAAAGAACCGCGCGCCCTTGCCGCTCTGATGCTTGGCAAAGCGACGCACGGGATCATCGCTGATCCCGCAGTACAGCGAACCATTGGCGGCGCGCACGAGGTAGACGAACCAGGATTTGCTCACTGGAACGTCGGCTTCGAGAGGATTTTCGCTGAGGCTGGTCACTGGGCAATAAAGGCGTGTGAAGAACAGGCCGCGATCTTATCAGCGACTCGCCTGAAATGCCTTCAGCCCTTTCAGCGCCTGGGCGCGGACGGCGTTGCGCACCAGCGGCGTCCAGCCCAGCAGCAAGCCCTTGAAGCCCAGTGCCTGGCGAGACCAGCGCCACAGATCAAAGTGGTCGTGATGTTCGCAGATCTTGCCGTCGCGAAAGACGAAGCGTGCCTGGATGTCGTTGATCACGATGTTGCCGGTCTGACTGAACAGGTAAGTCGCCACCCAGTGGGCGCCGCCGCTGCGCTCGTCGGCGCGGACGTTGTCGAAAGTCAGGGAGAAGTCCTTGGCCCGAGTGGTGAGCATGCGCCACATGTCGCCGGCATCGCGGCCGCGCAGTTCGCCGAAGGCCGGATCGCTGAACACCACGTCGTCGGTGTAGCAGGAGGCCATGGCCTCGGCGTCGAGGCGTTGGAAAGCCTGATAGAAACGGGTGATCAACGCGCTGTGGGCTTCTTCACTCATGGGCAATCTCCAGGAAAGGTACAGATTGCCAGCACGATAATCCGCAAACGCCCGAAACACTATCGGCATTCGCATTCCGAATACCGACAGTGTGTGCGCGTCAGACCTTTTCGCTTTCGACCTGCACGTAAAGCGCGCGCCCGGCACCGAGACCGGCAAGGATCGCACCCGCACCGACGATGCCAAAGATCCAGCCCACGGCGTTCCAGCCGCCGGTCCAGTCATGCACCACGCCGACCGCGAACGGCCCCATGGACGCGAGGGTGTAGCCAAAACCCTGGGACATGCTCGACAGGTTCGCCGCGACATGGGAATCGCGCGAGCGCAGCACGATCAGGGTCAACGCCAGACTGAACGTCCCGCCCTGCCCCAGGCCCAGCAGAATCGCCCAGCCCCACAGCCCTTCGATCGGCGCATACAGGCAACCGAACAGACCGCCGAGGGTCAGCGCCATCACCACCACGATTGCCAGCCGCTGATCCTTGCCACGCGTAGCCAGCCACGGCGCTGCCAGAGAACTGGCGAGCTGAATGATCACCGAACCGGACAACACCAGACCGGCCTGAGTCGGCGTCAGCCCGCGTCCAATCAGAATCGACGGCAACCAGCCAAACACGATATAGGCCAGCGACGATTGCAGACCCATGTACAAGGTCACCTGCCAGGCGAGCGGATCACGCAGCAAGCCGCGCACCCGGTAGGCGACATTGTGTGCACCATGCTTCTGACCGATTTGTGGCAGCCAGAACACCGCAGCAACCAGCGCCGGAATCACCCAGAAACCCAGGCCCATGGCCCAGCTGTGGTCGAAGTGTTCGCTCAACGGCACGCTCGAACCCGCCGCCATCGCCGCGCCCAGGCACAGGGCCATGGTGTAGACGCCGGTCATGGTGCCGGCGTGTTTGGCGAAGTCGCGTTTGACGATACCGGGCAGCAAGACGCCGATGATGCCGATACTCGCGCCACCCAGAACGCTGCCGGCGAACAGACCGATTTCACCGAAGTTGCTGCGCAGGATGATGCCGCCGGCCAGTGTCAGAAGAATCCCCAGCACCACCCGCTCGGCACCGAAACGTCGCGCCAGCACCGGAGCCAAAGGGGCGAACAGACCGAGGCACAACACCGGCAACGTCGTCAGCAACCCCGCCTGAGCGGCGGACAAGCCAAGGCTTTTCGACACTTCACTGAGCAGCGGCGCCATGCTCGACAGCGCCGGACGCAAGTTCAGCGCCACCAGAATCAGGCCCAACAGCAACAGCCATGGGCGACGTACCAGCGGATGACTTTGCTGCACCTGCTCGTCGTCGGCCTCGGCATCGATCAGCAACTCCTCCAGTTCGGCGGTGCGCTTCGGGGCGTTGACGGCTTCAGGGCGGGACATGGTTTTCTCGGTTTCAGGGTTCATTGATCAGTTGCCTCGACAGGGCTTTGGCCCGTTCCGGATCACGCTGTTCGACGGCTTCGAACAGGGCGATGTGCAAATCGAAGACTTCCTGTCGACGAGGGACGATGTTCAGGGTCTGGCGCAATTGCGCGCCGACGATGCTGGAGAAATAGCGATACAGCTCGCTGAGCGTCGGGTTGTGCGCGGCATCCACCAGGCGGCGGTGAAACACCAGGTCACAGGCAATGTAACTGTCGAGATCGCCGTGATAGTGGCTGCCGGCAACGCCAAGCGCCTCGCGCAGGCCCGCCAGATCCTCATCGGTACGGCGCAACGCCGCCAGGCCGATGGCTTCGACTTCAAGGATGTGCCGGGTTTCCCGAGCCTGATCCAGTGAGCACTTGGACAGCGCCTTGAGCGTGTCCATCGGATCGACCACCGCCCGCAGATAACTGCCATCGCCCTGACGGATCTCGATCAATCCGGAGAACGCCAGCACCCGCATCGCCTCGCGCACGGTGTTACGGCTGATACCGAGTTCGGCGCACAGCTCAGGCTCGGTCGGCAAGCGCTGACCGACCTGCCAGGTGCCGTCGGTGATGCGCTGTCGCAATAGATCCAGGGCCTGATCGACCAGGGATCGCTTAATGAGTGGAGAAATGTCTGACATAGGATTCGCCCTTTCATCCAATCATGGGATGAATTTTCTGACATGTTAGTCAGCTCCATGTAGGACGGCAACCACCTAGGTTGATTAGGAGGCAAATGAAGCGGGATTTTCGATTGGTCAAAATTACCCTTTAAGGGTAATTTCAGGGACAGGGTTTTGGTTTCTTATGGAAAAGAACACACCCCATTACGACTTGGCGGTGATCAAGGCTGAGGTCAGACGACGTGGAAGACAGGCATTCACCAAGAGCGCAGAAAAAACCGGACTGGATCTCGGTTTCAGCATCCTGGAGATGCAAGAGATCGTTTTCGAATTGCAGAACAGGATGTTGTACAAGTCAATGACCACCTATGACGATCATCGAGTCTGGCAAGACGTGTATCACATCCACTCACACGATCTGGAGATTTACATCAAGGTGACATACCGCCCCGAAGGTGGCCCACCGATAATCTCCTTCAAGGAGAAAAACCAATGAAGACCCGGCAATGTTTCAGCTGCGGTGCACGTGAGGGAATGACACATTTCGAGGGCCGCGGCGAAACCATCAGTGTCAAAGGCATGGAACGTCGTATCGATGATCTTGCTGGCTGGGAATGTCGGAAATGCGGTGAGGTCGAGTGGGACGCCGATACCGATAGTGCAGAACGCTACACGCAAGCCGGTGATGATCTGGTGATCGCTGCCCGACAAATGATCGGTAACGAAATGAAGCGCATCCGGCGCAAATTGCACCTGACGCAAAAAGAAACGGTGCAACTGCTGTCAGGTGGCGGACACAACGCATTTTCCCGCTATGAGCGCGGCGAAGTGCTTCCGCCGAAGGCGTTGATGTTGCTGATGCGCCTGCTCGATCGCTATCCGCACTTGCTTGCCGATGCGAAAGCCTTGGGTGAAGGGGCGGATCTGAGGAACGCCTTCAAGTATGCCGAGCACAAAGAACACGAAACCCTCACCATGTCCTGATCCCTCAAAAAACAAACCCGGCACAAGGCCGGGTTTGTTTTACCCATCTGATATCAATGCAGAATCTGACTCAGGAACAACTTGGTCCGCTCATTCTGCGGATTGTCGAAGAAGTCGTTCGGTGCCGCCTGCTCGACGATTTCGCCTTTGTCCATGAAGATCACGCGGTTGGCCACGGTGCGGGCGAAACCCATTTCGTGGGTCACGCAGAGCATCGTCATGCCGTCTTCGGCCAGGCCGATCATGGTGTCCAGAACTTCTTTCACCATCTCCGGGTCGAGCGCCGAGGTCGGTTCGTCGAACAGCATGATTTTCGGTTTCATGCACAGCGCGCGAGCAATCGCCACACGCTGTTGCTGACCGCCGGACAGTTGCCCGGGGAACTTGTGCGCCTGCTCCGGAATGCGTACGCGTTCCAGATAATGCATGGCGATTTCCTCGGCCTTGCGCTTGGGCATCTTGCGCACCCACATCGGCGCCAGGGTGCAGTTCTGCAGAATGGTCAGGTGCGGGAACAGGTTGAAGTGCTGGAACACCATGCCGACTTCACGACGGATCGCTTCAATCTGCTTGAGATCGTTGGTCAGCTCGACGCCATCGACCACGATGCGGCCCTGCTGGTGTTCTTCCAGACGGTTCAGGCAGCGGATGGTGGTGGACTTGCCGGAACCCGACGGGCCGCACAGCACGATACGCTCGCCCTGCTTGACGTTGAGGTTGATGTCTTTCAGCACGTGGAACTGGCCGTACCACTTGTTCACGCCCTGCATCTGAATGATGCCTTCAGGGCCCACTGGCTTTTTGATTGCTTCGCTCATCGAAAAAACTCCTAACGCTTGTGGCCAGTGTCGAGCTTGCGTTCCAGATGCATGGAATAGCGCGACATACCAAAACAGAAAATCCAGAACACCAGGGCGGCGAACACGTAGCCTTCGGTGGCCATGCCCAGCCATTTCGGATCGGCAGCGGCTTGTTTGACGCTGTTGAGCAGGTCAAAGAGGCCGATGATGATCACAAGGCTGGTGTCCTTGAACAGCGCGATGAAGGTGTTGACGATGCCGGGAATCACCAGCTTCAGGGCTTGCGGCAGAATCACCAGGCCCATGGCGCGCCAGTAACCGAGGCCCATCGCGGCAGCGGCTTCGTACTGACCTTTGGGGATCGCTTGCAGACCGCCGCGCACCACTTCGGCGACGTAGGCCGACTGGAACAGGATCACGCCGATCAGCGCCCGCAGCAGCTTGTCGAAGTTCATGCCTTCAGGCAGGAACAGCGGCAGCATCACCGAAGACATGAACAGCACAGTGATCAGCGGCACGCCGCGCCAGAACTCGATGAACGTCACGCAGACCACACGAATGGCCGGCATGTTCGAACGCCGTCCCAGCGCCAGCATGATCCCCAGCGGCAACGCGCCGGCGATGCCGACGGTGGCGATCACCAGGGTCAGCATCAGGCCGCCCCACTGGCTGGTGGCAACGGCGCTCAGACCGAACACGCCGCCATGCAGCAGGCACCAGGCAACAATCGGATACACCACCAGGAAGCTCAGCCCGTATACCGCTTTACGCGGCACGCGCTTGATGAACAGCGGGGCCACACCGATGACCGCCAGCCACACGGTCAGGTCCACGCGCCAGCGCAGATCCGCCGGATAGTAGCCGTACATGAACTGACCGAAACGCTGTTCGATGAACACCCAGCAAGCGCCCGCCTTGGTGCAGTCGGCGCGGGTAGTGCCGACCCAGTTGGCATCGAAGATCGCCCAGCTGAGCAACGGCGGAATCACCAGGTAGATCAGGTAGAACGCAAACAGGGTCAGCAGGGTGTTGAGCCAGCTGGAGAACATGTTCGCGCGTATCCACGCCATCGGGCCGAAGACCTTGGCCGGCGGTGGCATGTCGGGTTTGAAAGTATGAGTACTCATGCGCTATTCCTTACCGCTCGATCAGCGCAATGCGCTTGTTGTACCAGTTCATCAGCAGGGAAATGCTGATACTGATCGCCAGGTACACGCTCATGGTGATGGCAATGACTTCGATCGCCTGACCGGTCTGGTTCAGCACGGTGCCGGCGAACAGCGAAACCATTTCCGGGTAACCGATACCGGCCGCCAGCGAGGAGTTCTTCGCCAGGTTCAGGTATTGGCTGGTCAGCGGCGGAATGATCACGCGCAGCGCTTGCGGAATGATCACCTTGCGCAAGGTCGGGCCGTTGCGCAGGCCGAGGGAACGGGCCGCTTCGGTCTGGCCGTGGCTGACCGACTTGATCCCCGAACGCACGATCTCGGCGATGAACGCCGCGGTGTACACGGTCAGGGCCAGGGTCAGGGCCAGCAGTTCCGGGATCAGTACCCAGCCGCCGACGAAGTTGAAGCCTTGCAGCTTCGGCATTTCCCAATGCAGCGGCGCGCCGAAGATCAGCGCACACAGCGTCGGAATGACCAGCAGGATTCCCAGGCCGACCCAGAACTTGTGGAACGGCTCGCCGGTTTCCTCGAAGCGCTTGTTGGCCCAGCGGCTCATCAGCACGATGCCGACGATAGCCACCACGACACTGACCACGAACGCCCAGAAGCCGTCGGCCATCTGCGCGGCCGGCATGTTCAGGCCACGGCTGCTGACGAAGAAAGTGTCGCCGAAGTTGTGGCTGTTACGCGGCCCCGGCATGGTCAGGAACACCGCGAAATACCAGAACAGGATTTGCAGCAGCGGCGGAATGTTGCGGAAGACTTCCACATACACGGTCGCCAGCTTGCTGATGATCCAGTTCGGCGACAGCCGCGCCACACCGATGATGAAGCCCAGCAGGGTCGCCAGGATCACGCCGATGAAGGTCACCAGCAAGGTGTTGAGCAGGCCGATCACGAACACGCGGGCATAGCTGTCCGCTTCGGTGTAGGAGATCAGGTGTTGAGCGATGCCGAACCCGGCACTGCGCTCCAGAAAGCTGAACCCGGACGTGATGCCCCGGTGCTGAAGGTTGGTCTGGGTGTTGTCGAACAGATACCAGCCCATGGCGACCACCGCCACAACGGTGATGATCTGGAATAGCCACGCACGCACACGTGGATCGCTGAGGCTGAACCTCTGCTTTGGTGCGCCGATTGAATTTTGCATGAAGTGCCCCGCAAGAAATGGAACAGAACATCACCCGGCGGTTGGCCCGCCGGGTGATAGAACCATTAGCGCACTGGTGGTGCGTACTGAATGCCGCCGTTGTTCCACAGCGCGTTCAGGCCACGGTCGATTTCCAGCGGAGTGCTCTTGCCGAGGTTTTTCTCGAAGATTTCGCCGTAGTTACCCACCTGGGAAACGATTTTCACGACCCAGTCCTTCGGCAGTTTCAGATCCTTGCCGTACTCGCCGTCGCCACCCAGCAGACGGGCAACGTCCGGGTTCTTGGTGGATTTGGCTTCTTCGAGTACGTTTTTCGAAGTGATGCCGGCTTCTTCAGCGTTGAGCAGCGCGTAGCCGACCCAGCGCACGATGGCCAGCCACTCGTCGTCGCCGTTACGCACGACCGGGCCCAGAGGTTCCTTGGAAATGGTTTCCGGCAGAACCACGTAGTCCTTCGGCGAGGCCAGCTTGCTGCGCTGGGCGAAGAGTTGGGACTTGTCGGAGGTCAGCACGTCGCAACGACCGGATTCCAGCGACTTGGCGCTTTCATCGGAGGTGTCGAAAGTGATCGGGGTGTACTTCAGGCCGTTGGCGCGGAAGTAGTCGGACACGTTCAGCTCGGTGGTGGTACCGGCTTGAATGCAGATGGTCGCGCCGTCGAGTTCCTTGGCACTTTTCACGCCCAGCTTGTTGTTGGCCAGGAAGCCCACGCCGTCGTAGTAAGTGATGAAGCCAGGGAATTTCAGGCCCATGCCCGCGTCACGGGAGCTGGTCATGGTGGTGTTGCGCGACAGGATGTCGATCTCGCCGGACTGCAGAGCAGTGAAGCGCTCCTTGGCGTTCAACTGACTGAACTTGACCTTGGTCGCATCGCCGAACACGGCAGCGGCCACGGCACGGCAGACGTCGGCGTCGATGCCGAGGATCTTGCCGGTCGAATCCGGTACGGAGAAGCCCGGCAGACCGTCGCTGACGCCACACTGCACGAAACCTTTCTTCTGTACCGCATCCAGGGTTGCACCCGCCTGAGCGAACCCGCTGACGCCGAGGACTGCTGCAGCAGTCACGACCGCCAGAGTGGATTTCAACATCTTCATTCAAACCTCCAGTTTTGCTCTTGTTGTGTCGGAGCTTGAGTCCAGTCGCACCCTTTTGAGGCGTTGTTGACCCGTGTTGGCTTTTTATGGGGTCAACCGACGCAGGACCTTCGCTATGAGTCTAGTAGGAGAAAATCCACATCATGGACAACTCACTTCTCACCAGTCGGCCGAACGGGCTGTAGCCCTTTCACGTTCGCGAAGCCCATTGCGGCCATTGGCGAACATCCATCACCGGATTCTTTGCTATCCCGTCGCCGGGCGTTCACTGATAGTGTTACCGCCAGGCGCGAGATCGATTGCACGACTACCTCATAGCAAAGCCCGTACCACACCGCTCGCTGAAGCGATTGAGCGACAGGTCAATAGCAAAACTTGTAGCCTTGCGACATCTTCTTAACGGATCAACCGGGCGCGCACCCCAATCACGCACTTAATGAGAGCGCCCGCACATTTTTGGAGCAGCCATGACCGAGCCCTTGATTCTTCAGCCTGTTAAGGCAGCCGACGCCTGCGTGATCTGGCTGCACGGCCTCGGCGCCGACCGCTATGACTTTCTGCCGGTGGCCGAGGCCTTGCAGGAAAGCCTGCTGAGCACGCGCTTCGTTTTGCCCCAGGCACCGACCCGTCCGGTGACAATAAATGGCGGTTATGCCATGCCGAGCTGGTACGACATCAAGGCGATGAGCCCGGCTCGTGCCATCGACCGCGATGAGCTGGAAGCGTCCGCCGATCACGTCATCGAATTGATCGAACAACAGCGCGCCAGCGGAATAGACGCTTCGCGGATTTTCCTTGCCGGATTTTCCCAGGGCGGTGCCGTGGTCTATCACACCGCGTTTCTGAAATGGCAGGGGCCGTTGGGTGGCGTGTTGGCGTTGTCGACCTACGCGCCAACGTTCAGCGACGAACTGGAGTTGTCCGCCAGCCAGCAACGGATTCCGGTGCTGGCGCTGCACGGCCAGTTCGACAACGTGGTGCAGAACTCCATGGGCCGCACGGCGTATGAGTATCTCAAGGCCCATGGTGTCACCGTGACATGGCAGGAATACCCAATGGAGCACGAAGTGTTACCCGAAGAAATTCGCGACATCGGCGTGTGGCTGAGCGAACGCCTGCGCTGATCGTCCGGGGCTCGATTTTCCAGTGGTCGGGCCCCTTTGATCATCCCACTACGCCGCGCCCGTTTCTTGCATTACACTGGCCGGCGTACATTCCTTAACCAATTGATGAGATGACCGTGCTCAAAGCACTCAAAAAGATGTTCGGAAAAAGCGAGGCTGAGCAGCTCGCGCCAGCTCCCAGTGCGCCGTCGCACGCCCCCGGTCATCGCAGCGATGCCAAACCGGCGGACCGCCAGGCTCCCGTAGCCACACCGAAACGCGAACCGGCACCCGCTGCTGTTTCCGCTCCCGCTCCAGAAAGCGCCCGCAGCGAAACACCCAAACCGGCCAAACCACGCCGCGAACCGAAGCCCAAGGCCCCGGTCATTCCCTGGAAACTCGAAGACTTCGTCGTCGAGCCACAGGAAGGCAAGACCCGTTTCCACGATTTCAAACTCGCCCCGGAACTGATGCACGCCATCCAGGACCTGGGTTTCCCGTATTGCACGCCGATCCAGGCGCAGGTGCTGGGTTTCACCCTCGCCGGCAAAGACGCCATCGGCCGCGCCCAGACCGGTACCGGCAAGACGGCCGCGTTCCTGATCTCGATCATCACCCAGCTGTTGCAGACCCCGCCGCCGAAAGAGCGCTACATGGGCGAGCCACGGGCGCTGATCATCGCGCCGACCCGTGAACTGGTAGTGCAGATCGCCAAAGACGCCGCCGACCTGACCAAGTACACCGGCCTCAACGTCATGACGTTCGTCGGCGGCATGGACTTCGACAAGCAGCTCAAGCACCTCGAAGCCCGCCACTGTGACATCCTCGTCGCCACCCCGGGCCGTCTGCTCGACTTCAACCAGCGTGGCGACGTGCACCTGGACATGGTCGAAGTGATGGTGCTGGACGAAGCCGACCGCATGCTCGACATGGGCTTCATCCCGCAAGTGCGTCAGATCATTCGCCAGACCCCGCCGAAAAGCGAACGCCAGACCCTGCTGTTCTCCGCGACCTTCACCGAAGACGTGATGAACCTCGCCAAGCAGTGGACCACCGACCCTGCCATCGTCGAAATCGAAGTCACCAACGTGGCCAACGAGAACGTCGAACAGCACATCTACGCGGTGGCCGGGGCTGACAAATACAAACTGCTCTTCAACCTGGTCAACGACAACGGCTGGGAGCGGGTCATCGTGTTCGCCAACCGCAAGGATGAAGTGCGGCGCATCGAAGAACGCCTGGTACGCGACGGCATCAACGCCGCGCAACTGTCCGGCGACGTGCCGCAGCACAAGCGGATCAAGACGCTGGAAGGCTTCCGCGAAGGCAAGATCCGCGTTCTGGTTGCCACCGACGTGGCCGGTCGCGGCATTCACATCGACGGCATCAGCCACGTGATCAACTTCACCCTGCCGGAAGTCCCGGACGACTACGTACACCGCATCGGCCGTACCGGTCGTGCTGGCGCCGACGGCGTGTCGATCAGCTTCGCCGGTGAAGACGACTCCTATCAGTTGCCGTCCATCGAAGAAAAACTCGGTCGCAAGATCAGCTGTGAAACACCACCGACCCATCTGTTGCGGGCGGTTGAGCGCAAGCGCCCACAGTAAGCGACGCCAAAAAGAGAAGCGCAGCCGGCAACGGACTGCGCTTTTTTTTCGCCCGGATATTGTTCAATAAAACTAAAAGTCCATAATGGACAAATTAGTTTAAAAACAATCTCCGGAGTCCGACATGTCCAGCACGCCGTACGTGATTGATCAAACCCAGGCCCGTGAGCTTCTGGCCCGGATCGATGTGCCGCAGATCCTGCGCAAGCTGTTCCGCGATCTGGCGGCCGGGCATGCGGTGCAACCGGCGCAGCAACTGGTGGAATTCCCCCAGGGCGCCGGGGACTTCATCAACTATCTGGGCGTGCTGGCCGAAGACGGCGTGTACGGGGTCAAGACTTCGCCCTACATCGTTCGCGAACAGGGCCCGCTGGTGACGGCGTGGACGCTGCTGATGTCGATGCAGACCGGCCAGCCGCTGTTGCTCTGCGATGCCAGCGAACTGACCACCGCACGCACGGCGGCAACCACAGCTGTCGCCGTCGACGCCCTCGCCCCTTTGAAAGCCTCGCGCCTGGCGATCATCGGCAGCGGCAAGGTCGCCCAGGCGCACCTGCATTACGTCAAGACGTTGCGCGAATGGCAGAGCATCCGCGTGTACTCGCCCACCTTGAATGAAGACCCGGCAACCGCCCGCCTGCTGCAAACCCTCGATCCGCGCGTGAGCATCGCTGACAGCCGCGAGGCCGCCATTGCCGACGCAGACGTGATCATGCTCTGCACCTCGTCCGCAGGACCTGTGATCGACCCGGCAACCTTGAACAAACCGGCGCTGATCACCTCGATCAGCACCAACGCACCGCGCGCCCACGAAGTGCCGCCGCAGAGCCTCAACGACATGCAGGTGTTCTGCGACTATCGTCTGACCACGCCGGGTTCGGCCGGCGAGATGCTGATCGCCACCGAACAGCATGGCTGGGACAACAGCGCGATCATCGGTGACCTCGCGGATCTGCTCAGCGAGAAAGTGCAGCGTCCGGGTTACGACCGTCACGTGTTCTTCCGCTCCATCGGTCTGGGTCTGGAAGACATCGCCCTGGCCAACGCCGTTTATCAATTGCAGCGCTGACACCGGAGATTTTCATGAGTCATGCAGATTTCATCATCATCGGCGGCGGAATTGCCGGCGCGTCCACCGGTTTCTGGCTGTCGCAACATGGCAAGGTCGTGGTGCTGGAGCGCGAGTCGCACCCTGCCTATCACTCAACGGGACGTTCGGCTGCGCTGTTCACCGCCGCTTATGGAACCCCGCAGGTTCGGGCGCTGACCCAGGCCAGCCGAGCGTTTTTCGATCACCCGCCCAGCGGCTTCTGTGAACACCCGCTACTGACTCCGCGCGGCGAAATGACTGTGGACTTCACCGGTGACGCCGCCGAACTGAACAATCAATACCTCAGCGCCAAGGCCACGGTGCCGGAGATGCAACTGCTCAGCGCGGAAGAAGCGTGCGCGCGGCTGCCGATCCTGCGCCAGGAAAGGGTCCACGGCGCAATCTACGACCCGACCGCCAGCGACATCGACACCGACGCTCTGCACCAAGGCTATCTGCGTGGTATCCGTCGCAACAACGGGCAAGTCCTGACCGATTGCGAAGTGCTCGGGCTGAGCCGTGATGCCGACGGCGTCTGGCAAGTGCAGACCAACGGCCAGACCTTCAGCGCGCCCATCGTGATCAACGCGGCAGGCGCCTGGGCCGACAAGATCGGTGCCCTGGCCGGCGCCCGGCCGCTGGGCCTGCAACCAAAACGCCGTGCCGCGTTCATCTTTGCCGGCCCCGAAGGCGTGGACATTCACCACTGGCCGATGCTGGTCAGCCTCGACGAATCGTTCTACATGAAGCCCGACGCCGGCATGTTCCTCGGCTCGCCGGCCAACGCCGACCCGGTCGAGCCGCACGACGTGCAGCCGGAAGAACTGGATATCGCCATGGGCATCTACCAGATCGAAGAAGCGACGACCCTGACCATCCGCCGCCCGACGCGCACTTGGGCCGGCCTGCGCAGTTTCGTCGCCGATGGGGATTTGTTGTCCGGGTTCGATCCGCAGGTGCCAGGACTGTTCTGGGTCGCGGCCCAGGGCGGTTACGGCATCCAGACTTCGCCGGCGATGGGCCAGGCCAGCGCGGCGCTGGTGCGCGGTGAGTCGCTGCCCGAGCACCTCAAGCAGTTCGGTCTGTCCGCCGCCATGCTCTCCCCCGCCCGCCTGGCCTGATTGCCCCCGGATGACGCGCCCAACGGATTGCGGCACACTCGCAACGCCCCCGGACCACGGGGGCGTTGACGTTGCCTGGAGCTCCACAGTAATGACCACCCCCGAACAATCTCCCGAGCTGAATGACGCCGCGCTGGATAACTACCACGCCATCGCCGACGCCATTGCCACGCTGTTCTTTCCACATGCCGAAGTGGTGTTGCATGACCTGCGCACACAGAAGGTCGACTACATCGCCAACAACCTGTCGAAACGGGTGGTCGGTGATGAATCGTCGCTGGAAGATATGCTCAGCGAAGACGTCAGCGAACGGAACATAGGCCCGTACGAAAAGCTCAACTGGGACGGTCAGAAGATTCGCAGCCTGAGCACTGTGCTGCGGGACAGCGAAGGGCATCCGCTGGCGGTGCTGTGCATCAACCTGAATATTTCGCTGTTCGAGAACGCCAAGGCTGCGCTGGACCTGTTCCTCTCGCCGAGCAAGCTGATCCCGCAACCGGACTCACTGTTTCGCGATGACTGGCAGGAGCGCATCAACACCTTCCTGCACGCCTGGCTGCGCGAGCGGCAACTGAGCCTGAATCTGCTGACCCGCGACCACAAACGTGAGCTGGTACTGGCGCTGCACGCCGAGGGGGCGTTCAAGGGCAAGAGTGCCTCGAACTATGTGGCCAATGTGCTGAACATGGGGCGGGCGACGGTGTACAAGCATTTGAAGGAATTGAAGGGCTGAAACCGTGCAGCCTGCAAAGGCCGCACGGTTTTCAACATCAGTCGCCGTAGATGTCCGACTTGAAGTACTTCTCGGAAATCTTCTGGTACTCACCACTGGCACGAATGCCGTCGATGGCGGTATTCAACTGGCTGACCAGTTCAGCGTTGCCCTTGCGCACCGCAATCCCGGCGCCCTCGCCCACGTACTTCGGATCCTTCAGTTCCGGCCCGACAAACGCGTAACCCTTGCCGCGCGGCATCGACAGGAAGTCGGTCAGTGGAATGGTGTCGGCGAAAATCGCGTCGAGACGCCCGGCCGCCAGGTCCATGTAGATTTCTTCGTTGTTGCCATAGCGCTTGACGTTGATGCCCTTGGGCTCGAACACCTCGGTGGCGTAACGATCGGTGGTGGTCGCACGCTGCACGCCGACCGTCTTGCCCTTGAGGCTGGCGTACTGGTCATCGACGGTCGCGCCTTCCTTCATTACCAGCCGCGACGAGGTGAAATAGTACTTGTGGGTGAAGTCCACCGACTTCTTGCGATCTTCGTTGATGGTCATGGACGACAGCGCCATGTCGATTTTCTTCACTTTCAGGGAAGGAATCAGACCGTCGAACTCGCCCTCGACCCACACGCACTTGACCTGCATCTGCGCACACAGGGCGTTGCCGATGTCGTAGTCGAAACCGACAATTTCACCCTGGTCGGTCTTTGAGGCGAAGGGCGGATACGCCGCTTCGATACCGATGCGCAGGGTTTTCTCGGCGGCAAACACGCTACTGCACGCCAACAGGCTCAGCGCCAGACCGGTGATGAGGGGGAATTTCTTCATGTTCGTTCTCTCGCGGGTTGTTGTTGGTTTGGCAAGACAGAAGAAAGAGCTGAAACAGGGAAAAGCTTTATTTGTACTTGTAAATCCATACTGGACTTTTACGTACAAGCCGTCAATTGGACAAACGCCATCGGCGTCAGCCGATGGTCGGGAGTCGAGGGGAGATTGATTGAGGAGAGGAATTACTGCTTCCAGCGATCCGCCGCCGCATGATCGCTGTCACGACCTTCGACCCAACGCGGGCCGTCGCTGGTGTTCTCTTTCTTCCAGAACGGCGCGCGGGTTTTCAGGTAATCCATGACGAAGGCGCAGGCGTCGAATGCCGCCTGACGATGGGCACTTGCGGCGCCGACGAACACGATCGGCTCACCCGGCTCCAGCGCGCCGATGCGGTGCAGCACTTCCAGCTTCAACAGTGGCCAGCGCTGTTCGGCCTCGACGGCAATCTTGCCCAGGGCCTTTTCGGTCATGCCCGGATAGTGCTCCAGAAACATTCCGGCAACATCGAGGCCATCGTTGAAGTCGCGCACGTAGCCGACAAAACTCACCACCGCGCCGACGCCGACATTGGCCGCGTGCATCGCGTTGACTTCAGCGCCGGGATCGAACGCCGTGGACTGCACACGAATCGCCATGTCTCAGCCTCCGGTCACGGTGGGGAAAAACGCCACTTCGTCGCCATCGACCACCGGCTCGTCGAGCTGGCAAAGGTCTTCGTTGCGCGCGCACATCAGGTTCTGTTCACTCAGCACCTCGGCGCCGTCACGCTTGGCGAGCAATGCGCGCACATCGTCGACCGTCGCGAAATCGCCCTCGACCTTCACCGAATCCACGCCCAGCGCCTCACGGTAACGGGCAAAAAACTTCACGGTCAGGTTCATGGCTGCTCCGCCTGGAAATGCCCGCTCTTGCCGCCGACTTTCTCCAGCAGACGCACGCTTTCGATGGTCATGCCGCGATCCACGGCCTTGCACATGTCGTAGATGGTCAGGGCGGCGACGCTGGCGGCGGTCAACGCTTCCATCTCGACGCCGGTCTGCCCGGACAGTTTGCAGCGAGCCACGATGCGCACGGCGTCGTCGCCTTCGGCGCTGAGTTCGACCTTGACGCCGGTCAGCATCAGCGGATGGCAGAGGGGAATCAGATCACTGGTTTTCTTCGCTGCCTGAATGCCGGCAATGCGCGCCACGGCGAACACGTCGCCTTTGGGATGGCCGCCGCTGACGATCATCTGCAGGGTGTCGGGCAGCATGCGCACCAGCGCTTGGGCCGTCGCCTCGCGGAACGTCACGGCTTTTTCGGTGACGTCGACCATGTTGGCGCGACCTTGGGAATCGAGATGAGTCAGCACGGGATTACTCCTGATCAGGAGCACCGATTGTAAACCTGCGGGTCAAATTTCCGCACATAAAAAACCGGGCGACTTTGCAGTCGCCCGGTTCCTTTGTAAGGGTTACAGATGCGATTCGGCGTATTCGGCCAGAATCGAACGCGGCACCCCTTGCAGGGTGATGTGCACACCGTTGGGGAAGTCTTTGAAACGTTCGGTCAGGTAGGTCAGCCCGGAACTGGTCGCGGACAGGTAAGGGGTGTCGATCTGTGCCAGGTTGCCCAGGCACACCACTTTGGAACCGGCGCCGGCCCGGGTGATGATGGTTTTCATCTGGTGCGGCGTGAGGTTCTGGCATTCGTCGATCAGGATCAGGCTTTGCTGGAAGCTGCGACCGCGAATGTAGTTGAGCGATTTGAACTGCAACGGCACTTTGCTGAGGATGTAGTCGACGCTGCCATGGGTGTTTTCGTCATCCATGTGCAAGGCTTCGAGGTTGTCGGTGATGGCCCCCAGCCAGGGCTCCATTTTTTCCGCTTCGGTGCCGGGCAGGAAGCCGATTTCCTGGTCCAGGCCCTGCACGCTGCGGGTGGCGATGATGCGGCGATAACGCTTGCTGACCATGGTCTGCTCGATCGCAGCGGCCAGCGCCAGGATGGTCTTGCCGGAACCGGCGGCGCCGGACAGGTTGACCAGATGAATGTCAGGGTCGAGCAAGGCGTACAGCGCCAGGCTCTGATAGATGTCACGCGGCTTGAGGCCCCAGGCTTCCTGATGCAGCAGCGGTTCCTGGTGCAGATCGAGAATCAGCAGCCGGTCTTCTTCAATCTCCTTGATCCAGCCGACGAACCCCTGCTCATCGATGATGAACTCGTTGATGTGCACGGCCGGCAGGTTGTCGATCAATTGCACCTGGTGCCAGGTGCGGCCATGGTCCTGACGGGTTTCGACCTTGCTCACGCGGTCCCAGAAGGAGCCGGTCATGTTGTGGTAGCCGTTGGGCAGCAGGGACACGTCGTCGACCAACTGGTCGGTGCTGTAGTCCTCGGCCGCAATCCCGCAGGCGCGCGCCTTGAGGCGCATGTTGATGTCTTTGGTGACCAGCACCACCGGCTTCTTCGGGTCGCGGGTGTGCAGATCGATCAACTGGTTGATGATTTTGTTGTCGTTCAGGTGCTCGGGCAGAATCAGGTTCGACTCCGCCTGCTTGCTCATCAGAATTGACAGCAACCCCTTCGGCCCGCTCTTTCCGCGCTGGATCGGCACCCCTTGCTCGACGTCTTCGGGCGAGGCATCGCCCAGCGTCTTGTCGATCAGCCGGATGGCCTGGCGGCATTCGGCGGCCACGCTGTGATGCCCGCTCTTGAGCTTGTCCAGCTCTTCAAGCACGGTCATCGGGATCGCGACGTGGTGTTCTTCGAAATTCAGCAGGGCGTTTGGATCGTGAATCAGTACGTTGGTATCGAGTACATAAAGGATTGGCTGGTTGGAGGAAGGGCTACGTCCGTGATCATCCATACTCGGTCACCTTTGTGGGAGCCATTCGACGCAATACCTGGACGGTGCTGCGCCTCGAAGTGACTGCCGAATCCACCTGCACAGCTTTTGTCGGGATAGCAGGTGAACCGCACACAAAATGGGTCTTGGAAGACGCCACCTGTGTTGCAGGTTTCGGCGGTCTGACTTCGTAATACTCCAAAACCCGTGACAGAAAAAAGCACTTTGACGCTTTTTTGAAGTTTATTTTGCAAAGTGACGAAAAGCCCTTGGCGGACCGCCCCGCCCCCGTTAGAGTCGGAAGTCCGCCTGCATCGAATTTTGCAAAAAATTCACCCCAAGCCCAATGTTTCCGGGCTCTCGCCGCTTGTCAGCGAAAAGCGTCCTGACAGTCTTCCCAGCCGATGCCGCTTTGCGCGGTTTGCGTGATCAGCCACGGCAACGCCGTCTTCACCGCATCCTGCTTCATGTTGAAATTGATCACCCCGTGGCGCCACAACAGCATCAGGGTCAGCACCCGCTGTGCGCTCGGATTGCCCTTGAGCTTGCCGGCACCGTCCTGGGCGTCGATGTCCCACAGCGCCACTTGCAGGCCCTGATTGCGGAAGAAACTGCCGGCATCGCTGCGGCGCTGGCCATCCGGTGGACGGAACAGCGGCACGTAGTTCTCCGGCAGCTTGTTCTTCACCAGATCGCTGCTGCGGCGCACCGAGTCCTGCCAGTCCTGCCAGTGGCTGTGGGAACGGAACTCCCAACCCTGCACGCCCACGCAGAGTTTCGAGAATTCCGATTGCAGGTTATTCACCGAGCGATCCGCCAGCCGCGCCTGCACATCCTTGCCCAGCAAAAAGAAGGTGCCGCTCAGACTGGATTTGCGCAGGTAGTCGGCGATCCAGTCGGTATTGTCCGGCTGCAGGTTCGCAGCGCTGTCGAAACTGAGCAGGAACAATCGGTCGTGCATCTCGTCGCCGTTGCGCTCGTAGTCACCGAAATGATCGACTTCGCTGGTGGTCTGCGGCGACAGCGCCGCCTTGCGCATCAGTTCGTCCAGGTACTGCAGATGGAAGATCCGGCTCGGCTCGGCCCACTGGGTGTAATAGCTTTCGTCGCTGACCACGAACTTGGTCGCCTGCTCGCGCAGGGTCGGCAGGTCTTCGACAAGGAAGCAGAACGAGGCATCCTGATCGCAGCTCTGTTGGGCGAAGTTGTAATTGGCGAGCAGCCGCTGCCACAGACGCTCACGCAGGCTGTTGATCGCCTCCAGATTGACCGTGCGCAGCCCCAGACGCTGGGCCAGCGCGGCCTCATCCAGCGACTCGCTGCCCAGCAGGCCCCGGGCGAACATCAGGATTTCTGCCCGCGAGGCGACGTCGAACAGGGTCGGGTTGTCGAGTTTCTCCGGCCAGGTGCTGCGATCGAGCGTGGCGATATCGCCCGGTGCCGCAACGGCCCCGAAGCTCAACAGCCACACGGTGAATAAAAGAACAATGCGCAAAGGGGTGTCTCCATAACAAAACCCGCGCGGCACTATAGCCGATCCGGCCCGCAAACCGCCGATCACCTATGGACCTGATAGCTGGAGTCATCCGCCTCAACCCCCTAGAATCGCCCCCACGATTAAAGGAGACGACTTCATGCTGATGGTGATTTCCCCCGCCAAGACTCTCGATTACGAAACACCGCCGGCGACCCAGCGCTTTACCCAGCCGCAATACCTCGACCATTCCCAGGAGCTGATCCAGCAATTGCGCGAGCTGACGCCTGCGCAGATCAGCGAACTGATGCACGTCTCCGACAAGATCGGCGGCCTCAACGCCGCGCGTTTCGGCAGCTGGACACCGGCGTTCACCCCCGAGAATGCCAAACAGGCGCTGCTGGCCTTCAAGGGCGACGTCTACACCGGGCTCGACGCCCAGAGCTTCAGCGAAGCCGATTTCGATTACGCGCAACAGCACCTGCGCATGCTCTCCGGCCTCTACGGCCTGCTGCGCCCGCTCGACCTGATGCAGCCGTATCGTCTGGAAATGGGCACCAAACTGGCCAATGCCCGGGGCAAGGACTTGTACGCATTCTGGGGCACGCGCATCAGCGAATGGCTGAACGAAGCGCTGGTCGATCAGGGCGATGACGTGCTGCTGAACCTGGCCTCCAACGAGTACTTCTCGGCGGTCAAGCGCACGGCCCTGAACGCGCGGATCATCAACACCGAGTTCAAGGACCTGAAGAACGGCCAGTACAAGATCATCAGCTTCTACGCCAAGAAGGCCCGCGGCCTGATGAGTCGCTTCGTGATCCAGGAGCGCATCAACGATCCGGCCGCTCTCAAACAGTTCGATGCTCAGGGTTATCGCTACAGTGCCGAACAGTCGAAACCGGACAATCTGGTGTTTCTGCGCGACCACGCCCCGGAATAAAGCATGCTCATTGCACGACTCTTTATAGTGAGAGTCGTGCAGCTCGCACGACGTCAAAAAAACCTCCCCTCTTTTCGCCGATTTATTGGCGCCATAAAAACATCGCCTCGATTTCTATCTTTTCTTTCACTCGACAGTTGTCATTTTTTTCAGTAGTGGCACGTAAATTTTTTACCGGTAGTGGCACAAAACCATCTAACGCGATTATCTGCCTATCAATAAAGGGCGAAATCGAAAGTGCTATCAATATGAGAGCAGTGCCATCTTTCTCAATATTTCAAGAAATTTCAGATTTGGCGATGGGCGGACTGGAACTATGTCCAAATGCATAGCTCATACCACCGGTAACGATTCTCGCCGAACATGTACGAGATAACTTACGCAGAGATCAAAACCATGTAACCAAGTTGTCACAGCAACTTGCCTGAATGGATAACAACTCTGGACAACTATCGAAGGACAGGAGATACGCACCATCAATATCCCCTACAAGGCCAAGGCCGCGCCCTTATAAACGTGCTCGCCTGAGCACCCAACCGCCCGATCCACAGGCCTGCGCCTGACATCGAGCGCGCAATACGAGATTGCACAAGAGCCCTCTTGCCAGAGGATCAGCTGCATAACAGGGCACGTCACAACAATAAGGCCTGGTTGCGCACATCTTGAGTGCACTTATTTAGACACTCGAAACTTAGTATGCCTGCACACGGCATTGTGGCGCCTGCAAGTCACACTTTCGAGTGCACTAAGACCGCTGAACACCATTAACTCCGGCCCTTTAACGGCCTGATATATACAGAGGTAATTGCGATGCGCATCAGCATATTTGGTTTGGGTTACGTCGGCGCAGTGTGTGCCGGTTGCCTGTCTGCACGGGGCCATGACGTGGTTGGCGTCGATGTTGCCAAAGACAAGATCGATATGATCAACGCGGGCAAATCCCCCATTGTCGAACCGGGCCTGGGCGAGTTACTGGCGCAAGGGATCGAGACCGGTCGTCTGCGCGGTACGACCAACTTCGCCGAGGCGATTCGTGACACCGATTTGTCGATGATTTGCGTCGGCACGCCGAGCAAGAAGAACGGCGACCTGGAACTGAACTACATCGAAGCCGTGTGCCGCGAGATCGGTTTTGTCCTGCGTGAAAAATCCACCCGCCACACCATCGTCGTGCGCAGCACCGTGCTGCCGGGCACCGTGGCCAACGTGGTGATCCCGATCCTCGAAGACTGCTCCGGCAAGAAAGCCGGCGTTGATTTCGGTGTAGCCGTGAACCCTGAGTTCCTGCGTGAATCCACCGCGATCGCCGACTACGACCTGCCACCGATGACCGTCATCGGCGAGTTCGACAAGGCTTCGGGCGACGTTCTGCAATCGCTCTACGAAGAACTCGACGCCCCGATCATCCGCAAGGACATCGCCGTCGCCGAGATGATCAAGTACACCTGCAACGTCTGGCACGCGACCAAAGTGACCTTCGCCAACGAGATCGGCAACATCGCCAAAGCGGTGGGCGTCGATGGCCGCGAAGTGATGGACGTGGTCTGCCAGGACAAGACCCTCAACCTGTCCCAGTACTACATGCGCCCGGGCTTCGCCTTCGGCGGTTCGTGCCTGCCGAAAGACGTGCGCGCCCTGACTTACCGTGCCGGTTCCCTGGACGTCGAAGCGCCGCTGCTCAACTCGCTGATGCGCAGTAACGAATCGCAAGTGCAGAACGCCTTCGACATCGTTGAAAGCCACGACAAACGCAAAGTCGCCCTGCTCGGCCTGAGCTTCAAGGCCGGCACCGATGACCTGCGCGAAAGCCCGCTGGTGGAACTGGCCGAAATGCTGATCGGCAAGGGTTACGACCTGAGCATCTACGACAGCAACGTCCAGTACGCCCGTGTCCACGGCGCGAACAAGGATTACATCGAGTCGAAGATCCCCCACGTGTCGTCCCTGCTCAATGCGGACTTCGATTCGGTGATCGACAACTCCGACGTGATCATCCTCGGCAACCGCGACGAGAAGTTCCGCGCGCTGGCCCAGCAGGCCCCGCACGGCAAACAGGTCATCGACCTGGTCGGCTTCATGGCCAAGGCCACCGATGCCGGCACCCGCACCGAAGGCATCTGCTGGTAACGCAGCAGCAAGCCTCGAGCTTCAAGCCGCATGCCGTGAATCGGCAGGCGGCTTGAAGCCCCCATCACCTTCGGATGACGGTCATGTCCAAGCTCAAACATTTTTTTCTGCAATCCGCCGGCTGGCTTTTGTTTCTGAGCCTGCTGATGGGCCTGGCCCTGATGCTGCCCACGTCCACGTTCGACTCCGAGTCGAAGGACTTCATTTTCCTGATTGGCGCCGTGGGTATCTGGCGCTACTCGATGGGTGCCACGCACTTTGTGCGCGGCATGATTTTTCTCTACATCGTCTACCCGCACCTGCGCCGCAAGGTTCGCAAGCTGGGTAAGGCGGCGGACCCGTCGCATGTGTTTCTGATGGTCACCAGCTTCCGTATCGACGCGTTGACCACCGCGCAGGTCTACAGCTCGGTGATCCGCGAAGCCATCGACTGCGAACTGCCGACCACAGTGGTCTGCTCCATCGTCGAAATGTCCGATGAGCTGCTGGTCAAGGCGCTGTGGGCGCGGATGAATCCGCCAGAGCGGGTGAAGCTCGACTTCGTGCGCATTCCCGGCACCGGCAAGCGCGACGGCCTGGCTTATGGTTTCCGCGCGATCTCCCGTCACCTGCCGGACGACCGTGCCGTGGTGGCCGTGATCGATGGCGACACCGTGCTCGGCGAAGGCACCGTGCGCAAGACCGTGCCGTGGTTCCAGCTGTTCGGCAACGTCGGCGGCCTGACCACCAACGAATTCTGCGAAGTGCGCGGCGGCTACATCATGAGCGAGTGGCACAAGCTGCGCTTCGCCCAGCGCCACATCAACATGTGCTCGATGGCCCTGTCCAAGCGCGTGCTGACCATGACCGGCCGGATGTCGGTGTTCCGCGCCACCGTGGTCACCAACCCGGAATTTATCGCCGACGTTGAAAGCGACTCACTGCAACACTGGCGTCTGGGCCGTTTCAAATTCTTGACCGGCGACGACAAGTCGAGCTGGTTCAGCCTGATGCGTCTGGGCTACGACACCTTCTACGTACCGGACGCCGCGATCAACACCGTTGAACATCCGCCGGAAAAGAGCTTCATCAAGGCCAGTCGCAAACTGATGTTCCGCTGGTACGGCAACAACCTGCGACAGAACTCCCGGGCGCTGGGCCTGGGTGTGAAACGCCTCGGCGCCTTCACCTCGGTGGTGCTGTTCGACCAGCGCGTATCGATGTGGACCTCGCTGCTCGGCCTGACCGTGGCAATCATCGCCAGCTTCAAATACGGCGGCGCGTTCATCCTCGCGTACCTGCTGTGGATCGGCATCACCCGCCTGATTCTGACGCTGCTGCTGTCGTGCTCCGGCCACCGCATCGGCCCGGCGTACCCGGTGATTCTCTATTACAACCAGATCGTCGGTGCGCTGGTGAAGATCTACGTGTTCTTCCGTCTCGACCAACAATCCTGGACTCGCCAGCCCACTTCCCTGACCCGTGACCTCGCCAGCTTTCAACGTTGGTTCAACACCTGGTCGTCTCGGACCATGACCTTCTCCGCCGGCAGCATTTTCGTCGCCGTGCTGCTGATGATGGTCTGACCCGCCCCTCTTGAATTAACAAGGAAATCGCCCCTATGAATACCGCCGTCAACGCCAACGTAGTGCATGAATCCGAAGCCCAGCGCCAACACGCCCGGGTGAAAATCCCGGCCAAGCTGCGGTTCTTCGGTCCCGACCGGACACCGGTCGAAGCACGGGTCATCGACCTGTCTGCCGGTGGTCTGGCGTTCAATGCCGGTCAATTGCCGCTGACCATTGGCGAGGTGCGCAAGGCACGTCTGCAATTCGTCATCGACAACCTCGGCATTGCCATGGACGTTGAACTGCAAGTGCGCTCATACGACCGCCAGACCGGCCGCGCCGGTTGCCAGTTCCAGAACCTCGAACCGCAGGACATTTCGACCCTGCGCCACCTGATCACTTCGCACCTGGCCGGCGACATCGTCAGCATCGGCGAAGTGCTGGCAACCCTGCAGCGCGACAACTTCACCAAGGCGCGCAAGGTCAAGGACGGCGGCCACGGCATGACCCCGTTCGGGCGCCTGAAAGCCGTGACCTTCAGCGCCGGCATTTTCGCGATCGGCCTCGTGGCAGCGGGTTTCGTCTTCAAATCGGTGTACAGCATGTATTTCGTCAGCCACGCACAGGCCGGTCTGGTCAGCGTGCCGGGCATGAACATCACCATGCCGCGCGACGGCACCGTACAGAGCCTGGTGAAATCCGACGGCGTCGCCGCCAAGGGCGCACCGCTGGCGACGTTCAGCACCAGCATGCTCGACGTGCTCAAGGGACATCTGGACGAAGACCAGTTGCAACCGGCCAAGGTTGAAGAACTGTTCGGCAAGCAAATGACCGGCACCCTCACCTCGCCTTGCGACTGCACCGTGGCTCAGCAACTGGTGGCTGACGGTCAATACGCAAGCAAAGGTGATGTGATCTTCTCGCTGGTACCACGCAACACCCTGGCCACCGTCGATGCACGCTTCTCCTATCGCCAGTTCGGCGACGTGCGCCCGGGCACCCCGGTGAGCTTCCAGATCGCCGGCGAAGACAAGACCCGCACCGGCAAGATCGTCAGCAGCACCAGCCTGAAAAGCGCCGACCTGTCCTCCGACATCCGTGTGCAGATCCAGCCTGACGAGCCGCTGGACAGCAGCTTCGCCGGCCGCCCGGTGGAAGTGAACAGCGACCGTGGTCCGAACCTGAACTGGCTGATCGACAAAGCCATGGCTGCCGGTCTTTAAGTCGAGGACATGCCTATGACGAGCCCTATCAGAATCCCGCCGGCCCCGCTGAGCCTGGCCATGGCCATGGCAATCGCCCTGGCCGGTTGCGCCGGCCTGCCCGACCAGCGTCTGGCCAACGAAGCGCTCAAGCGCGGTGACACCGCGACCGCCGCGCAGAACTACCGTGCACTGGCCGACCTGGGTTACAGCGAAGCTCAGGTCGGGTTGGCCGACATTCAGGTCGACAGCCGTGACCCCGCGCAGATCAAACAGGCTGAGGCGACCTACCGCGCAGCGGCCGATGTTTCGCCGCGCGCCCAGGCCCGTCTCGGTCGCTTGCTGGTGGCCAAGCCCGGCGCCACCGAGGCCGAGCATCAGGAAGCCGAAACCCTGCTGAAGAAAGCCGCCGCCAACGGCGAAGGCAACACGCTGATCCCGCTGGCGATGCTGTACCTGCAATACCCGCACAGCTTCCCGAACATCAACGCCCAGCAGCAGATCGACCAGTGGCGCAAATCCGGCTACCCGGAAGCCGGTCTGGCGCAGGTGTTGCTGTATCGCACCCAGGGTACTTACGACCAGCATCTGGATGAAGTGGAAAAGATCTGCAAGGCCGCGCTCAACACCACCGACATCTGCTACGTCGAACTGGCCACGGTCTATCAGAAACGTGGTGCGCCGGAGCAACAGGCCGAGCTGATCAAACAACTGCAGGCTGCTCACAGCCGTGGCAGCGTCAGCGCCCAGCGCGTGGATTCCGTTGCCCGTGTGCTCGCCGATTCGACCCTGGGCAAGACCGACGAAAAAACCGCGCAGTCGCTGCTCGAGCCGATCGCTCCGGGCTACCCGGCGTCGTGGGTCACCCTTGCGCAATTGCTCTACGACTTCCCGGAACTCGGCGACACCGACCAGATGATGAAGTACCTGGACAACGGCCGCGCCGCTGACCAGCCGCGCGCCGAACTGTTGCTGGGCAAGCTCTACTACGAAGGCAAACAGGTGCCGGCCGATGCGAAAGTCGCCGAGGAACATTTCCAGAAAGCCGTCGGCCGCGAAGTCGCCGCCGACTACTACCTCGGCCAGATCTACCGCCGTGGCTATCTCGGCAAAGTCTATCCGCAGAAGGCTCTCGACCATCTGCTGACTGCTGCGCGCAACGGCCAGAACAGCGCCGACTTCGCCATCGCCCAGCTGTTCTCCCAAGGCAAGGGCACCAAACCCGACCCACTCAACGCCTACGTATTCAGCCAGTTGGCCAAGGCGCAGAACACCCCGCAAGCCGATGAGCTGGCGACCACCCTCGCGGCGCAATTGCCGCCCGAGCGCCTGGCCGAAGCCCAGCGTCTGTTGCAGCAGGAACAAGCCAGCCGAGGCGCCCTGAACCAGAACACGCTGCAACTGCACGCCCTGCAAGAAGAAGACGGCGAGGAAAAATTATGAAGCTGAATCCATTCGTGAAGGCCGGCCTTGGCCTTTCGTTCGCGCTGATCTGGTCTTGCCCGACACTGGCCGCGATCACTGAAACCAAGAACTTCGGCCTCGAAGTGAAAATCACCGGCCAGTCCGAAGACGACCGCGACCTCGGCACTGCCAAGGGTGGCGACGTCAACGGCGTCGGCCTCGACCTGCGCCCGTGGGTCTACGGCGAAAGTGGTGCGTGGAGCGCCTACGCCATGGGTCAGGCGGTCGCCTCGAGCGACATCATCGAAACCGACACCCTGCAGCAGTCCGACGGTGCCGAAAACACCGACAGCGGTGATCGCAAGACCAAGAAGAACTACCTGGCGATGCGCGAGTTCTGGGTCGGCTACAGCGGCTTCACGCCCTACCCCGGCGAGATCCTCAAGTTCGGTCGCCAGCGCCTGCGCAACGACGACGGCCAGTGGCGCGACACCAACATCGAAGCGCTGAACTGGACCTTCGACACCACCCTGCTGCGCGCCAACGCCGGTGTTGCCGAACGCTTCAGCGAATACCGCACCGACCTCAAAGAGCTGGCGCCGAAAGACAAGGACCGCCTGCACGCCTACGCCGACGCTGCCTATCAGTGGACGCCGGGCAACTGGGTCGGCATTCGCGGTCACCACACCCATGATGACGGCAAGCTCGATTACGCCGAACCGGGTGTGCCCCGCGACACCCTCGACAAAACCCAGAACGGCGACATCAGCTGGCTCGGCCTGACCGCCGACAGCGACGCGTACAACTGGCGCAACACCAACACGGTCAACTACTGGGGCAGCATCACCGGCATGAGCGGCGACCGCGACACGGTCAACCCGCTGAACGCCGATGGCAGCCGTCCGGCACAAGCCAAGCGCAGTGAAGACATCAACGGCTGGGCCACCGACATCGGCGTGCGTCTGCGCCTCGATCCGCAGTGGCAGGTCGGTGCGGCGTATGCCCGTGCCAGCGCCGATTACGAACAGAACGGCCTGGAAAGCAACCGCTCGAACTACACCGGTACCCGCTCCCGCGTTCACCGTTTCGGCGAGGCTTTCCGTGGCGAAATGAACAACATGCAGACCGCCACGCTGTTCGGTTCGTGGATGCTCAACGACCAGTACGACGCCAGTCTGATCTACCACAAGTTCTGGCGTGTGGACGGCAACAAACCGGTGGGCAGCAACGGCATCAACGCCGTGGAAAACAACACCGACGACGTCACCGGCGCGATCCTTTCCAGCACCTCCCTGCCACTGGACGATGGCAAGAAAGACCTCGGCCAGGAAATGGATCTGGTGGTCACCAAGTACTTCAAGCAAGGCCTGCTGCCGGCAGCGCTGAGCCAGTCGATCGACGAGCCTGCGGCACTGGTGCGGTTCCGTGGCGGCGTGTTCAAGCCGGGTGATGCCTATGGCAGCCAGGTCGATTCGTACATGCACCGCGCGTTCATCGACGTGATCTGGCGCTTCTGATGCAAACCGCGAAGGGAGTGCCCGACATGAACAACCCAAGGAAAGGCTCGCTCAGCCTGTTGGCCGGCGCCCTGCTGCTGGCCTCGGCTGGGGCCTTCGCCAACGTGGAGCCGGCTGCCCCTCAACAAGGCAAGCCTGTGACCACGGCGAAAGAGCTGCAACAGGCCAAGACCTACACCGTCAGCAGCGCCCCGACCGAAGCGCTGGAACTGGCCAAGCCGAAATTGCCCGACCTCTCCGGTTTCACCGCCGAAGCCGCCGCCGCGAAAATCGTGCGCAGCAAACCGGGCAAGATCAGCGTACGCCGGATGATGCAGGAAGACGCCCTGAAGGACTTCATCGGCGGCGACAACAAGATGGCCGAATGGGTGGTGCGTCAGCACGGCATCCCACAGGCGATCTTCGTCGACGACGGCTACCTGAACCTGAAAGAGCTGGCGCAGAAACTGCCCAAGCAGTATTTCAGCGAAACCTCGCCGGGCGTTTACCTGGCCAAGCTGCCGATCGTGGTCGGCCGCAAAGGCATCCTCGAAATCGATGGCCAGACCCAGGAATTGCGCCTGTCCCAGGAGGCCGGTTCGTTCCTGGTCAACGACGGTCAGTTGTTCGTGCGTGACACCAAAGTCACCGGCTGGCGCGAGAAGGAAAACGGCCCGGCGACGTTCCGTTCGCCGAAGGAATTCCGCCCGTTCCTGCTGGCCTGGGGTGGCACCGAGACCTATATCGTCAACAGCAAGATGGCCAGCTTCGGCTACGCCAACAGTAAGTCCTACGGCGTGAGTATTTCCCAGTACACGCCGAACATGGCCAAGGTGCTCAAGCGTCCCGAGCCGACCGGCTGGATCGTCGGCTCCGAGTTCTCGGACATGTGGTACGGCTTCTACTGCTACGAGACCCGCGACTTCGTGGTCAAGGGCAACACCTACAAGGACAACATCGTCTACGGCATCGACCCCCACGACCGTTCCCACGGTCTGATCATTGCCGAGAACACGGTGTACGGCACGAAGAAGAAGCACGGGATCATCATTTCCCGTGAGGTGAACGACAGCTTCATCTTCAACAACAAGAGTTTCGACAACCACCTCTCGGGCCTGGTGATCGACCGTAACAGCGTCAACAACATCATTGCCTACAACGAGATCTACAAGAACCACACCGACGGCATCACCCTCTACGAGTCCGCTGACAACCTGCTGTGGGGCAACAAGGTCATCAGCAACAAGCGCCACGGCATCCGCATTCGTAACAGCGTGAACATCCGCCTCTACGAAAACGTCGCCATGGCCAACGGCCTGACCGGCGTCTACGGCCACATCAAGGACCTGACCGACACCGACCGTGACATCAAGCTCGACCCGTTCGACGCTCAGGTTTCGCTGATCGTGGTCGGCGGTGAGCTGGCCGCCAACGGCAGCGGCCCGCTGTCGATCGATTCGCCCTTGAGTGTCGAGTTGTATCGCGTGTCGATGCTGGCGCCGACCAAATCCAGCGGCATCAGCTTCAACGGCATCCTTGGCGAGCGCCAGGATGAAATTCTCGACCTGCTGGTGCGCCAGCAGAAAGCCGTGCTGATCGACCCTGTCGAACGCCAGACCGAAATGCGGGACTGAGGACAATTTTATGCACCCACACCTGATCAAGTTACTCAGCCTGTCGGCCCTGACCGTGGGCATTCTGGCGGCCAGCAACGGCGCCCGTGCGGACGAAGTGAAAGCCCCCGAGTTCACCGCCGAACCGTGCTGCAGCCTGTGCCCGGCGGCGCATGACGCGAAGAACTACACCACCCGTTACCAGCAGAACTTCACCACCCTGGTGCAGGCGCAGGGCGACTGGTTGTTCCGGACCCAGGAAGATTTGCGCACCGAGTTCAACACCACCCCGGCCGGCTACAAGCGCCTGCAACAGCTGCACGACGCGTTCAAGGCCAAAGGCGTCGAACTGGTGATTGTCTACCAGCCCACCCGTGGTCTGGTGAACCGCAACAAGCTCAACCCGCAGGAAAAAGCCGCGTTCGATTACGAGAAAGCGCTGGGCAACTACAAGACCATGCTCGGCCGTTTCGCGCAGATGGGTTACGTGGTGCCGGACCTGTCGCCGCTGACCAACGAGTCGCTGCCCGACACCCTGCCCGCTCACGATTTCTACTTCCGTGGCGACCAGCACTGGACGCCTTACGGTGCGCAGCGCACGGCGAAAATCGTCGCCGAGAAGGTCAAGCAGATCCCGGCCTTCGCCGACATTCCCAAGCGTGAATTCGAAACCAAACGCTCCGGGCGCATGGGCAAGACCGGCACCCTGCACAACATGGCCGGGCAACTGTGCGGCACCAGTTACGCGATCCAGTACATGGACCAGTTCACCACCGAGCCTAAAGGCGAAGCCGGTGACGGCGATCTGTTCGGCGATTCCGGCAACCCGCAGATCACCCTGGTCGGCACCTCTCACAGCGGCAAGAACTACAACTTCGCCGGGTTCCTCGAAGAAGCCATCGGCGCCGACATTCTCAACGTCGCGTTCCCCGGCGGTGGTCTGGAAGGTTCGATGTTGCAGTACCTGGGCAGCGACGAATTCCAGAAGACGCCGCCGAAGATTCTCATCTGGGAGTTCTCGCCGCTGTACCGCCTCGACCAGGAAACCATCTATCGCCAGATGATGTCCCTGCTCGACAACGGCTGCGAAGGCAAAGACGCACAAATGTCCACCAGCACCACGCTCAAACCCGGCGGCAAACAGGAACTGCTGGTCAACAGCAAGAACCTGAACCTGCAGAACAGCAGCCATCAGGTCGACATCCGCTTCGCCGACCCCTCGGTGAAAAAACTGCAAGCCACCCTCTGGTACATGAACGGTCGCCACGAGGACATCAAGATCGAGAAACCGGAAACCTCCGACACCGACGGTCGTTTCGCCTTTGAGTTGCGCACGGACGAAGACTGGGCATCGCAGAATCTGCTGGCCGTCGAAGTCCAGGGCCCGGAAGCGGGCACCGCGCCACAGAAAGTCGAAGCGAAAATCTGCAAACGCAACGTATTCCCGGGCGCTGGGCAACAAACGGCTCAGGTCGGGCAATGAGGTCTGCTATGCGAAATCCGAAACTGAAAACTCTTTTAGCGCCGACGCTGCTCGGGCTGGCGATCTTCGCCGGCACCGCGCAGGCCGCTGCACCACTGCGTCCGCCACAGGGCTATTTCGCGCCTGTGGATAAATTCAAGACCGGCGACAAGAGCGAAGGCTGCGATGCGATGCCGGCACCGTACACCGGGCCGCTGCAATTTCGCAGCAAGTACGAAGGCTCGGACAAGGCCCGCGCGACGCTGAACGTGCAGTCGGAAAAAGCCTTTCGCGATACCACCAAAGACATCACCACCCTGGAACGCGGCACTGCCAAACGGGTGATGCAGTTCATGCGCGACGGTCGTCCGGAGCAGCTCGATTGCACGCTCAACTGGCTCACCGCGTGGGCCAAGGCAGACGCGTTGATGTCCAAGGACTTCAACCACACCGGCAAGTCGATGCGCAAATGGGCGCTGGGCAGCATGGCCTCTTCGTACATTCGCCTGAAGTTCTCCGACTCCCATCCGCTGGCCCAGCACCAGCAGGAAGCCCAACTGATCGAAGCCTGGTTCAGCAAGATGGCCGATCAGGTGGTCAGCGACTGGGACAACCTGCCGCTGGAAAAAACCAACAACCACTCGTACTGGGCCGCCTGGTCGGTGATGGCGACGTCCATCGCCACCAACCGCCGCGACCTGTTCGATTGGGCGGTCAAGGAATACAAGGTCGGTGCCAATCAGATCGACGCCGACGGCTACCTGCCGAACGAACTCAAGCGCCAGCAACGCGCCCTCGCCTATCACAACTACGCCCTGCCGCCGCTGGCGATGATCGCCAGTTTTGCGCAGGTCAACGGTGTCGACTTGCGTCAGGAAAACAACGGCGCGCTGAAACGCCTGGGTGATCGGGTGCTGGCCGGGGTGAAAGATCCCGAGGACTTCGAGAAGAAGAATGGCAAGGAACAGGACATGACCGATCTGAAAGAGGACATGAAATTCGCCTGGCTTGAGCCGTTTTGCACGCTCTACACCTGTTCGCCGGATGTGCTGGAGAAGAAGCACGGCATGCAGCCGTTCAAGACCTTCCGCCTCGGCGGCGACCTGACCAAGGTCTACGACCCGTCCCACGAGAAAGGCAACAAGGGCAGTTAGTCGCTGATCGTTTCACCCCTCCAATTCCACGGGGGGGTTGGGGGGGCTTTGGCCCTTGACTGTTGGTTCAAACATGGAGAGATCGGGATGGTATTTTCATCCAACGTGTTCCTGTTTCTGTTCTTGCCGATCTTTCTCGGCTTGTACTACCTGAGCGGGCAACGCTATCGCAACCTGCTGCTGCTGATCGCCAGCTACGTGTTCTACGCGTGGTGGCGGGTGGACTTCCTGGCGCTGTTCGCTGGCGTCACCCTGTGGAACTACTGGATCGGCCTGAAAGTCGGCGCCGCCGGTGTGCGGACCCAACCGGCCCAGCGCTGGCTGTTGCTCGGCGTGGCGGTGGATCTGTGCATCCTCGGCTACTTCAAGTACGCCAACTTCGGCGTCGACAGCATCAACGCGATGATGACGTCGGTCGGTCTTGAGCCGTTCATCCTGACCCACGTACTGCTGCCGATCGGTATCTCGTTCTACATCTTCGAGTCGATCAGCTACATCATCGACGTCTACCGCGGCGACACCCCGGCCACCCGCAACCTGATCGACTTCGCGGCGTTCGTAGCGATCTTCCCGCACCTGATCGCCGGTCCGGTTCTGCGCTTCCGCGACCTGGCCGACCAGTTCAACAACCGCACCCACACCCTCGACAAGTTCTCCGAGGGCTGTACGCGGTTCATGCAGGGTTTCATCAAGAAAGTCTTCATCGCCGACACCCTCGCTGTTGTGGCCGACCATTGCTTCGCCCTGCAAAACCCGACCACGGGCGATGCCTGGCTCGGCGCGCTGGCTTACACCGCGCAGCTGTATTTCGACTTCTCCGGTTACAGCGACATGGCCATCGGCCTGGGCCTGATGATGGGTTTCCGTTTCATGGAAAACTTCAAGCAGCCTTACATCAGCCAGTCGATCACCGAGTTCTGGCGCCGCTGGCACATCAGCCTGTCGACCTGGTTGCGTGACTACCTCTACATCACCCTCGGCGGCAACCGCAAAGGCACGCTGATGACCTATCGCAACCTGTTCCTGACCATGCTGCTCGGTGGTCTGTGGCACGGCGCGAACATCACCTACATCGTCTGGGGTGCGTGGCACGGCATGTGGCTGGCGATCGAGAAAATGCTCGGCCTCAACACCTCGCCGCGCAGCCTCAATCCGATCCGCTGGGCGCTGACCTTCCTGCTGGTGGTCATGGGCTGGGTGATCTTCCGCGCCGAGAACCTGCACGTTGCCGGTCGCATGTACGGTGCGATGTTCAGCTTCGGCGACTGGTCGCTGTCGGAACTCAACCAGGCCAGCCTCACCGGTCTGCAAGTCGCGACTCTGGTGGTGGCTTACATGACCCTGGCGTTCTTCGGCCTGCGTGATCTGTACACCAATCAACCTCCGGCCAAGACCAAACCTGTGGTGAACGTCGAAAGCGACGGCCCTGCCGGCGCACAACCAGGCCTGATCAAGGCTGCTCCGGGAGAAAACCCGGCCAGCATCCACGAACCTGGCTACACCGTCGGCGTCGACGCCCAGGTGCAACCGGCGTACTGGACGGCGGACTGGTCGCGCTACGTGATGCGCGGGCTGATCCTGCTGCTGTTCATCGCCTCGATTCTCAAACTCTCGGCGCAAAGCTTCTCGCCGTTCCTTTACTTCCAGTTCTGAGGGATCTGACATGACCCGCTCATTACGCATCTTCTACATCGCGCTGTTTCTGGTGACCCTGCTGGTGCTCGGTCTGTGGTCGGTGCGCAGCTTCTTCGGCTTCAGCACCAATGCCGACGCGACGGTGCTCAACGGCCGCTGGACCAAAGCCGTGGAAACCCACTACGACGATGAATTTCCGATCAAGCGTCTAGGCACCAACCTCTGGGCCGCGCTGGATTTCAAACTGTTCAACGAAGGTCGTCCGGGCGTGGTGCTCGGCCGCGATCAGTGGTTGTACAGCGATGAGGAATTCAACCCGATCGTCAACGAAGAGCTGAACCTGCAAGGCAACTACGCGCTGGTCGAAGGCGTGCGCCAGACCCTGAAGGAGAAAGGCGTGAAACTGGTGATGGCGATCGTGCCGGCCAAGGTTCGCCTGTACCCGGAACACCTGGGTGAAGTGAAACCGGCGAGCATTCACGCCAACCTCTATCAGGACTTCCACGCCCGTGTCGCGGCGGACAAGATCCTCGCCCCGGACCTGCTCGGCCCGCTGCAAAAGGCCAAGCAGGACGGTCAGCAAGTGTTCCTGCGCACTGACACCCACTGGACCCCGGAAGGCGCGGAAATCGCCGCCAACACCCTGGCCAAGACCATCGCCGACAAGTTCCCGCTCAGCGGCGAGCCGCAGCGTTTCGTCACCACACCTGCCGAGAAGGTCACGCACAAGGGCGACCTGCGTCTGTTCCTGCCGCTGGATCCGCTGTTCGAAAACCTGATGCCGGCGCAAGAGCCGCTGCAAAAGCGCAACACCGTGGCCGCCGCCGAGCAGCCTGCCGGTGACGACGCGCTGTTCGCCAACAGCGAAGTGCCGGTCGCGCTGATCGGCACCAGCTACAGCGCCAACCCCAACTGGAACTTCGTCGGTGCGCTCAAGCAAGCGCTGCACAGCGACGTCGTCAACTACGCCGAGGACGGCCACGGCCCGATCCTGCCGATGCTCAGCTACCTGAAAAGCGATGACTTCAAGAACAGCCCGCCACAGGTGCTGATCTGGGAGTTTCCCGAACGATATCTGCCTGTGAACAACGAAATCGGCGACGCCGACCCGCAGTGGGTCGCAGAGCTCAAACAAGCCGGCGCGCGCCAACAAAACGTAGCAATCAACACTAAATCCGAGACGCCCGATCGGGCGCAAAACTGAAAGAGAGGTACACCATGACTTTCACTACTACTCCTCGTCGTCTCGCAAAACGCTTCGCACTGGTCGCTGGCCTCAGCGTGCTGTCGGTCCAGGCCTTCGCCGGTGGCGACGCTGCACTGTACGGCCCGACCGCACCGAAAGGCTCGACCTTCGTGCGCGTCTACAACGCCAGCAACGCTGAAGTCAGCGCCACTGTCGGCAGCACTAATCTGAGCGACGTCGCGCCACTGGCCAGCAGCGACTTCAGCTTCATGCCGGGCGGCGACTACAGCGCCAAGGTCGGCAGCCAGACCCTGCCGGTGAAACTCGCCGGTGATCACTACTACACCCTGGTCAACAACGCGTCCGGCGCGCCGCAACTGATCGAAGAACCGCCGTTCAAGAACAAGCAGAAATCCCTGGTGCGCGTGCAGAACCTCAGCGACAAGCCGCTGACCCTGAAGACCGCCGACGGCAAGACCGACGTGGTGCCGAACGTGGCCGCCAAGGGCCGTGGCGAGCGTGAAATCAACCCGGTGAAAGTCAGCCTCGCGCTGTACGAGGGCGACAAGAAAGTCGGCGACGTGAAACCGGTCGCCCTGGAACGCGGTGAAGCCGCAGTGCTGTACGTCACCGGCAACGGCAGCAACCTGTCGCCAGTCTGGGTGAAACGCCCGGTATCGACCCGCTAAGCACATGAAACCGGGCAGCCGTCGCTGCCCGGTACGGAATAACAACAAGAGTGAAACGACACAACGTTCGTGGCTCTGACCCAATCGATTTTATGGAGTAAACAATATGATTCCGGTGATCTTGTCAGGTGGTAGCGGCTCACGTCTTTGGCCGCTTTCGCGCAAGCAGTTTCCCAAGCAGTTCCTCGCCCTGACCGGCGAACACACGCTGTTCCAGCAAACCCTCGAGCGTCTGGTGTTCGAAGGCATGGACACCCCGATCGTGGTCTGCAACAAGGATCACCGTTTTATCGTCAACGAGCAGTTGGCCAATCGCAAGCTGGAATGCCAGCGCATCCTGATGGAACCGTTCGGCCGCAACACCGCGCCGGCCGTGGCGCTGACCGCGATGATGCTGGTCAATGAAGGTCGCGACGAACTGATGCTGGTGCTGCCGGCCGACCACGTCCTCGAAGACCAGAAAGCCCTGCAACGCGCGCTGGCCCTGGCCACCGTCGCCGCCGAAAACGGCGAAATGGTTTTGTTCGGCGTACCGGCCACCAAACCGGAAACCGGTTACGGCTACATCAAGTCCACCGGCGATTCACTGCTGCCCGAGGGCGTGAGCCGTGTCTCGCACTTCGTGGAAAAACCCGACGTCAAACGCGCGACCGAGTACGTCGAGTCCGGCGGTTACTACTGGAACAGCGGCATGTTCCTGTTCCGTGCCAGCCGCTTCCTCGAAGAGCTGAAAAAGCACGATCCGGACATCTACGACACTTGCCTGCTGACCCTCGAGCGCAGCCAGCAGGACGCCGACACCATCACCTTCGACGAAGCCACCTTCGCCTGCTGCCCGGACAACTCCATCGACTATTCCGTGATGGAAAAGACCCAGCGCGCCTGCGTGGTGCCGCTGACCGCCGGCTGGAGCGATGTCGGTTGCTGGTCGTCGCTGTGGGAAGTCAACGAGAAGGACGCCAACGGCAACGTCAGCAAGGGCGATGTGGTGATCCAGGACAGCAAGAACTGCATGATCCACGGCAACGGAAAACTGGTGTCGGTGATCGGTCTGGAAAACATCGTGGTGGTCGAAACCAAGGACGCCATGATGATCGCCCACAAGGACAAGGTTCAGGGCGTCAAGCAGATGGTCAACACCCTCAACGAGCAGGGCCGCAGCGAAACCCAGAACCACTGCGAGGTCTACCGTCCGTGGGGCTCCTACGACTCGGTGGACATGGGCGGGCGCTTCCAGGTCAAGCACATCTCGGTCAAACCGGGCGCATGCCTGTCGCTGCAGATGCACCACCACCGCGCCGAACACTGGATCGTGGTCAGCGGTACCGCCGAAGTGACCTGCGACGAGAACGTGTTCCTGCTCTGCGAAAACCAGTCGACCTACATCCCGATCGCCTCGGTCCATCGCCTGCGCAACCCGGGCAAGATCCCGCTGGAAATCATCGAAGTGCAGTCGGGTTCGTACCTGGGCGAAGACGATATCGAGCGCTTCGAAGATATCTACGGTCGCTCCACCCCGATCGAACGCGGCGTGTCGGTGAAAACCATCGCGCAGTGATCGCTCTGTAATTAAAAGCCCCCGCCCGGCCCGCTGCGTCCCCTATCCGCAGTGGGTTGGGCGGGGGCTTTTTTTAACCGGTCTTTCGCCCGTTGCTCGGTATGACCGCCCGGCTCATGGTTTTCCTGACGCGCGTCTGTGGATAAACCGAAACCGTTGCATTGGTTTTCTTGAAAAAACCGGTGCTGCCCGGGCTGTAACGCTCGATCCCGCTGGCGCCCTGAATGGTCTGGTAATGGATGTTCCAGTGTTGCTGCTTGCGGTCGTATTTCATGAAGGCGAAACCGGTCGTGAGGTTTTCCTGACGACCCTGATCGTCGGGTGCATAGCCGTAATCCTGATACTCCATGGCAGCGGCCTGGCCCATCCCGTTGCCTTCGGAAAGGTCGTTGTATTGCGCATTTTCCTTTCCGCCCTCCACATGCCGGACACGAAGCACGTTGTCGTTCAGTTGATCCACCGTCAGTGAGCAACCACTGAAACCGGGGGTAAATACATGGTCCGGTTGCGTTCCCGACGGATGCAGCGGGATATCGACATAGCCACCCTGAGGCGCCCAGAACCCCGAGACTGCATTGTGCTTGTCGGGCATCTCGCCCTTGCCGATATCGACAATTCTCAATGCATTGAACTCGCCTTTGCTGGTGCCCGAATAAGCGATTCGGTCCAGGCTGAAGATCAACTCGCCCTTGCCGTCCTTACGCGTCAATTGAGCCACCGTGCCGCTTGAATAGCGGCCAGGCGCCGGATCAAGAAACTGAGTACTGATCTCGATCTTGCCGAGTTCGCCAACCTCCAGCGCCTTCTGGATATTGCCGGGCTTGCCTGTCGCGGGAACGCTGCGCAGCGGATTGCCCCGGTCGACTTGCACAGCGCCAGCAATCTCACGAGCGGTCCCCGTGGCGATCACTGGTTGCCATAAACCGTTGGCCAGTTTCTTGCGGGTAACCGCTCCCTCGTCGTCGATGAAGGTAAGCGGGTTGTTGTGAACCATTCGAAAGAGATTCACCCCGTCGGCATACTCCGCAGGATCGGCACTGGCCCAGCGCAGCAACCACGAGATGTAATAACGCAGCCCGAAGTAGTCGAGCCCGGTGGCATCGCGCTCCTTGCCCGAGTAACGGACGAATTTGTAGCTGAATTCGCCGTCCTGCCAGGCGCTGGTGCCGAAAGGGTGAAACGTTTCGCGGCTGATCACCGCACCGTCATCGGCGGTTTCCAGGCTGACTGACCCCAGGTGATCGACATGTTGATATCGATACCGATTGTTGATTCCCGAAGGCGGCGGGTTTTCCCAATGCTGTACTTGAGCGTTGTCGGCAATGATGACCTGCAACCGTTCGCCGGTACCGTTGTCGGTGCGCAATTCCAGTCCAGGCAAATAGCGCACATCGGCAATCAGGGTGCGGGCGTTGGTTCGTAATGAGCGGATCTTGCGTACTCGCTGACCGCCAGACTCGTAGAGATAGGCCTCCTGGTCGTTGAGCCCGGAGGCGCGTTGCACCGGGCTGACTGATTGCAGTTGGTTGCGCAGGTTCCAGCTCAGCAGCCGCCCCGGTTCCAGCTGCAACAGGTTACCTCTGCGGTCGTATGCGGCTTCGATTTGAGCGTCGTCGGGAGGTGTGTCGTCATAAGGTAGAGCGCGGTTGCTGTAACTCGCCGGTTTCAGTTTTCGCCCATGACTTTGTGCGCCGACATGAGTCAGCCTGCGCAGGTTGCCACCGGGATCATATTCGTAAGTCTGCTGATAGTTGCTGACCGCCATCGGATCGATGCGCCCCATCGATTGTGGGCTCTGATTGACAGTGCCGGCTTCCCAGCCGGACGCCATGATCAACTGGTAAAGGCTGTCGTAGACAAAGCGGCTGACCTGCTCGATGCGCTGGTTGGCGAAGTAACGGATCGGCAATGCCTTGTCTTCGATACTCAGCACATTGCCCATCCTGTCGTATTCATAACTCAGGTGTTGCAGCACTCCACCGTGATTGTCTTCGTCCAGACGGACCATCAGGCGACCGTCTTCGGGCCGGTATGCGCGGGTAATTTGCACACCGTTGCCGGCGGTTTCCTGCTCGATACTGCCGTAAGCGTTGTAGTGAATATCGCTGATCAGGATCTGTTCAGGCTCACCCCTCAACTGCAATCGGCGCTCGTGCAAGCGGCCATCGACGGTCAGCGCAAATGTATGCCGGTTGTTTCGGGCATCCGTCTGTTCCAGCACATCGCCCAGCGCACCATAGCGCCACTGCGATGTTGCACCGACGCCGGGTTCCAACAGCCGCTGACGATCCGCCTCCCGCTCCGGCCAGTCGGGTGTCAGCGGGTCCAGCGTGAAGTAGCGGGTGTCCTCGGTGCACTGACCGCTGATTGCAAACGTGTTGAACAGCACGCTGCCGGCCGGATGGTCATGACGAATCAGCTGACCGTACTGGTTACGCGACTGATCCCCGCTGCCTGGATGACCGTAGGTCAGGCGCTCGACACAACGCCGTGGCTCACCTGTTCCTTCTTCGAATATCGCGACGGGGCGCAACAAATTGTCGTGCTTGATCTCGCGCTGCGTCTGACGGCTGTCCCAACTGAACACCGTTTGCGTGGCGAGCCCCATCATTCTGGTTTCCGTACCGGCATCAACGCTGTCCGAACGTATGACCGTGGCGTCCAAAGCAAACACCTGCGTCAGGTTGGCCGGCGCCAGCGGGTCGCCGACTTGTGACAGCCAAAGCCGCGGATCCCACTGTTTCACCGCATTCCCTGCCGGATCGTGAAGCGTGCGGTTGATCCGGGACTCGACGGGGGCGCCCTCGACGGTTCGACAATAGTCGACCGTGCGAACCGGCAAGCCGCGCGGCTCGAACACAGACATCCTTGGCGTATTGATGTGCAAGCTCATGAAGCGCGCTCCCCGCGCGACCGACATTCGTTATAACTCTGGCATCTGAGCAAGCTCAGCGCTGTTTCGGCTACTGTCAGAAATTACAGTCCCGACCAACGGCGCCTTCGCTCAATCCACGAATGTCCATTCCCGCGCCCCTTCGGTAGGATGGTCATCACGAGTTCAAGGAGCGTTCGAACATGTTCATCGGCGTCTTGCTGGTCATCACCTGGCTGATCCTGCTGTTGCGCTACCCGGCCAAGGCCTTGCCGGTGTCCATGGCCGCCGCTGTCGGGCTCGGGCTGGTGGCGATGTGGGTGGTGTGGTTGGACAACCGCGAGATCAAGCAACTGGCGCGGCTTGAGTTGCGTATCACCTATGCACCTGAGCAGTGCCCGGCGGATCGCCCGTTGCAATTGAAGATGAACAACGGCAACGACGTGCCTTTGACCGAACTGCGCTGGCGCATTGCTGCGTACGCGCCGGGCGACACCGTGAATCTGGCCGACAATCAATACGCCGCCCCACGCTATCGCGGCCCCGGCGAACTGCAGGCCGGCGGCAATTGGGAAGACTGCTTGCCGATGCCGCCGCTACGTCCCGGTTATCGCCCGCAAACCCTGGAGTTTCGCGCCGAGCGATTGCAGGGTAGTTTCTCCGACTGATCACCTCTCCCACCCTTTTGCACAAGGAATGCGCCATGCCCGTTGCGTTGATTACCGGTTGTTCCAGCGGCATCGGCCGCGCCCTCGCCGATGCATTCAAGTCGGCCGGTTTTGAGGTCTGGGCCAGTGCGCGCAGGGCTGAAGATGTCACCGCACTCGCCATCGCCGGATTCACCGCCGTGCAGCTCGACGTCAATGACAACGCAGCGCTGGAACAACTCGCCGAGCGTATCAACCAGCAACACGGCGGCCTCGACGTGCTGATCAACAACGCCGGTTACGGCGCCATGGGCCCGCTGCTCGACGGCGGTGTTCCGGCCATGCAGCGCCAGTTCGAAACCAACGTGTTTTCGATTGTCGGCGTGACTCGTGCGCTGTTCCCGGTGCTGCGCCGGGCGAAAGGCCTGGTGGTGAATATCGGCAGTGTTTCCGGGGTTCTGGTCACACCGTTCGCTGGTGCGTATTGCGCGTCGAAAGCGGCAGTGCATGCGCTGAGCGATGCGTTGCGCATGGAACTCGCACCGTTCGGCATTCGCGTGATGGAAGTGCAGCCGGGGGCGATTCAATCGAGCTTCGCCAAGAATGCCGGCCATGAGGCCGAACAACTGATCAACGAACAATCGCCGTGGTTTCCCCTGCGCGAAGGCATTCGAGCACGGGCCAAGGCGTCCCAGGACAAACCAACACCGGCCAGCGAATTTGCCGCCGAGTTGCTCAAGGCTGTGCAACACAGCAAGCCGCCACGACTGATCCGCATCGGCAATGGCAGCCGGGCGTTGCCATTGCTGGCGACCTTGCTGCCGAAAGGGTTGCTGGAGTCGACGTTGATGAAGCGCTTCGGGTTACGCGGGCAACTCTGAAATCGAGTCAGCCCCACCCTTTCATGAAATCAATGAACGCCCGCACCTTCAGCGGCAGGTGCCGGGTGTCCGGGTACAACGCATAAACCCCTTGCTGGGCGAAACGGTAATCCGGCAACAGACGCTGTAATCGCCCGGCGTCGAGGTCTTCCTGAATCAACCATTGCGGCAGAATCGCCACGCCTTGCCCGGTCAGCGCAAAGGCACGCAGGGTCGCCGAGTTGTCGGCAACAATGGCTGTGGTTCCCGGTTTCGGCTGGTAGAGATGCTCGGTGCCGGCCGGGTCGGTGACCGTCATTTCCGGCACTCGCCCATGTCCCAGTGTCGGCATCGACTCCAGCACCGCCAAGGTGTTTACCGGAGTAAAACCCTCGACCAGCCCCGGCGCCGCCACGGCAAACACCTCGAACGTCGACAACTGCACCGCGCGCAGATTGGAGTCGTGCATGCGGCCCAGGCGGATCGCCATGTCAAAGCGTTCGGAGATCAGATCGGCATGGGTCGAAGACGTGGACAGGTGGATATTCAGTTGCGGCTGCTGTTGTCGAAACACTTCCAGCGCCGGCACCACCTGAGCCAGGGCAAACTCCACGGTCGTGGTGATGCGCAACGTGCCCTTGAGCTGCGAGTGCTCCGAACGTGCTTCCTCGATCGCCAACCGCGCTTCGTCCAGGGTGCGCAGACAGCGTCGGTAAAAACGTTCGCCAGCATCGGTCAAAGCCAATTGCCGGGTGTTGCGAGTGAGCAAGGTGACGCCCAACTCTTCCTCAAGACGTTTGAGGTTGAAGCTCACCACCGCACGCGTCTGTCCCAGCGTATCGGCGGCCGCGGTCAGAGAGCCGGCCTCGACCACAGCTTTGAAAGTATCGAATCGATCCAGGCTGACCATATTCGCTGCGCCCACTGTCAAAATAATTTTGACAAACTAGCAGCCAAACCAGCGTATTTCTATCGCCACAAGCGCCCTACCCTGCACGCCTCATCACAGGGAAGCTGCCATGGCCTATCGCTCGAAAGTCGCGCTGGTGTATCTGTTGGGGTTCGCCCTCGACCTGCTGAACATGTTCGCCGCGAGCATCGCCTACCCGGACATCGCCGCGCAGTTGCACGCCTCGGTGACGCAACTGGCGTGGATCACCAATGCCTACATGCTCGGACTGACGCTGATCATTCCGATGAGCGTTTGGCTGGCGGCAAAGGTTGGCGAGCGGCGGCTGATCCTTGGTTCGTTGCTGGTGTTCGGGATCGCCTCCGGGCTCATCGCTCAGGCCAGTTCGATTGAAAGCCTGATCGGCTGGCGACTGCTGCAAGGGCTGGGTGGCGGATTGTTGCTGCCGGTCGGTCAGGCGCTGGCCTATCGAGAGTTTCCAGCGACTCAGCGCGCGCACTTCACGGGTGTGGTTTTGCTGGTGGCGCTAATGGTGCCGGCCCTGTCGCCGGCGGCGGGCGGTTTGATCGTTGAAGCGTTGTCGTGGCGCTGGATTTTCTACCTGAACATGCCGGTGGCGCTTTTTGCTTTCGGTCTGGGCCTGCTCTGGTTGAAAGCGAATCAGCCAACGAGCGAACGCCCGACACTGGACGCATGTGGCCTGCTGCTGGCGGTGTCGGCCCTGAGTCTGTTGTTGATTGCCGTCAGCCTGGCGAGTGAACCCGAAACCCGTCACCTCGCAGGCGGTGTGTTGTTGCTCAGCGCCGTGACCCTGTGGATCTACCTGCGCGATGGCTGGGGCAAACCGGGTGCAGTCCTGGATCTGCAACTGACCAGAAACCCGTCCCTGCGCCTGGCAATGCTGATCTACCTGTTTGTGCCCGGCATCTTCACCGGCACCAACATGATTGCCGTGTTGTACCTGCATGACCTCGGTTTCGGCGCAGCACACACCGGGGCGCTGATGCTGTCCTGGGCGGCCGCCTCGGGCGTGGCGATCATGCTTGGCAAACGCCGTTTCAACCGGATCGGTCCCAAACCATTGCTGATCGCCGGCATGCTGTTGCAATGCCTTGGCATCGTCGTGCTGATGCAGCTCGACCAGCCCGCAAGCGTCCCGTTGATCCTCGCTTACGCCTTGATGGGGCTGGGCGGCAGTCTGTGCAGCGTCACCGCGCAGACCCTGGCATTTGTCGGCATCACGCCAGAGAAAATGGGCCACTCCAGCGCCTTGTGGAACATCAACCGGCAACTCGGCTTCTGCCTCGGTGCGGCACTGCTCAGTTCATTGCTGGGCGCGTTGGGCGCCAACGGTTTCAAATACTGCTTTCTCGCCGCCGCGTTGCTGACGCTGTTGCCGATGGCCGCCGTGCTGCGTTTCGACTCGACAAAAGTACTCGCTCTGCTGAGCTCACCTGCCCTTCAGGAACAATCCACATGACTGACTACACCGACTACTTTGACGAAGTGATCCAGGCTCACGAGGCCATCGAACGATGGTTTGCGGTGGAGGAAGAAGAAGCTGCGCTGGAACGATTGCTGACGCGTTTTTCGCCACGGTTCTCCATGGTGACGCCGTTGGGGCGTGTGCTGGACTTCGAGGCGTTACGTGCGCTGTTTCAAATGGCAGGCGGGAAGAAGAGCGGGTTCAGGATCGAGCTCGGCGAGCTTCAAGGGATTGCCTTGCATGAACGCGGTGCGACGGTGAGTTATCGCGAACAGCAGACCGATGCGAGCGGGTTGCACACGGATCGGCGTTCAACCGTGGTGTTTGAAAAAACCGAATCCGGGCGGGTGATCTGGCGGCATCTGCACGAGACGTTTTGCCAGAGCTGACAACGAGCCTATCCGGCGAGGGAGCATCCTCCCTCGCCACAAGGGTTACTCGACAGCGTCCTGCTTCACCACCACGGTGCAGGTAATCCCCGCCGCCAGCAGCACACCCTCCGGCACTTCATCGATATGAATCCGCACCGGCACTCGCTGGGCCAGGCGCACCCAGTTGAAGGTCGGGTTCACATCGGCGATCAGCTCGCGGCTTTCCGGGTTGTCACGGTCGTAGATGCCGCGGGAAATGCTCTCCACATGGCCCTTGAGGACTTCGCCGCTCATCAGTTGCATGTCGGCTTTGTCACCGACGCGCACGTGGGGCAGCTTGGTTTCTTCGAAGAAGCCGTAGACCCAGAACGAGTTCATGTCGACCACGGCCATTTTCGCTTCGCCGATCCGGGCGTAATCGCCACGATGCACGTTGAGGTTGGTCACGTAACCGTCCACCGCCGCCCGCACTTCGGTGCGTTTGAGGTTGAGTTCGGCGGCTTCCAGTTGCGCCTGGGCCTGTTGGTAATCGGCCAGTGCCGAGTCGGCGATGTTGCTGGCGTCGTCGCGGTTTTCCTTGGAAATCACCAAGGCGTCCATATCGGCGCGGCGGTGGGCGTTGACCCTGCGCATCTCCCACGTGGCCTTGCGCGAAGCCACCAGCGACTGCGCCTGCTTCACCGCCAGGCGGTAGTGCTCGGGGTCGATCTGCATCAGCAGATCACCCTTCTTCACCAATTGGTTGTCGCGCACTGGCACGTCGACCACTTCACCGGTGACGTCGGCAGCGACGTTGATGATATCGGCGCGCACCCGACCGTCGCGGGTCCACGGGGTGTTCATGTAGTGCTCCCACAACGTGCGGCCGATCCACAGCGCCAGGGCCAGCACCAGCAGGGTCGCGAGCAGGCTGAAAAACTTTTTCATCGGGACAATTCTCAGACTCAACGGTAGACAGTCAGCGCCATCGCGCCGAACAGACAGGTAAACAGGCTCAGGCGCAGCAGCGCCGGGTGCCAGAAGAAACGGTAAAGATCGAACCCCGACAGGAACCGGTCCAGCGCCCAGGCCAGTGCTGCGGCGACAAAAAACATCAGGGTCATGGTCGGCATGTACACGCCGTGGAAGGCGATTTCACGAGGCATGGGCAAGTCCTTCGGGCTTGGCGATGGCGTAGGCAGCGAGTGGCGATTGCGGGTCGAGCAGCGAGGTGCGGATGAAGTGCAGGTAGCTTTTCACCCGACGCAGCGCCGAGGTATCGAAGTGCGGCGCGAACGGCTCATCGGTGGCGGCGACACGGCTGATCGCATGATCGACCGCGACCAATGCGCGTTCCAGATTGCTCGAATTCGGCTGCAGGAACAGCCGCACCAGCGAACGCCCCATGACCCGGATAGCCTGACGCCACGGCTGGGATTCGGCATACGCCGGGTGCACCGGCAGGATCGCCTGCTCCTTGCGCAACTCGATGATCGCGTGGCCGACTTCCAGCACCACGAACATCCAGCGCAGCAGGTTTTTCTGCACCAGTGGCTGACCGGCCGCCAGACCGTAAGCCTGATGCATCAAGTCGCGGGTTCGGCTTTCGAAACTCGACGCCAGGCCCTTGAGTTTGCCGCTGATCGCGTACACCACTTGCCCGCGCAGGTCCTGCTCCAGGCGTCGCCACAACCAGCGACTGTTCGGCGGCAGAATGATCGCGCCCGCTGCCGCGCAGACCAGCATGCCCATGACCATGGCGATGTAGTCGTTGATGAAGGTGTAGGGGTTGTAGATCGTCAGGTTGTCCGGCACGGAACCGGTGCTGAAAAAGATCAGCAGACCGAGGCCGACGCCGGCGTATTGCGGCCGCGATGCGAGGAACGAGCCGAGCACGATCACCGGCGCGAGCATCACGCACAGCAGCGGAAAACCGTCGATCCACGGGAAGATGAAAAACATCTCGACGAAGCCGATCAACGCCCCGAGGAACGTGCCGCACGCCATCTGGAACGCCATGCGTTTCGGGTTCGGTGTCGCCGCCGACAAGCCCACGGTGGCAGCGGCAATCAGGGTCATGGTCGCACCGCTCGGCCACGCCGTGGCGACCCAGTAACTGCCGAGCACGACCAGGATGAACGTGGCACGAATCCCCGAAGCCGCCGCCGCCCACCAACTGGTTTGCGGGGTAAACGGCTCGTCCCAGCGCTCACGTTCGTGGCTGTGATCGGCCAGCGAGGCGTGGGTCTGTGCATAACTGTGCAGGTCATCGACGAAGCGATAGAGCAGCTCATACGCGGTGTGGAAATCCAGTTGCTCGGCGTCGCTCGGCTCGCTCTCCTGGAAGATCGCCCGCAGGCTGCGCACCCGCGCCGGCAAGCCTTCCTTGTACGCCGTCAGCGCCGGCACCAGACGCGCCGCATCCGGGCTGGTCAGGGCGCGGCCGCTGAAGCCGTCGAGCACTTCGGCCAGATCTTGCAGGCCCGGTTTGATCGCCGCTTCCACATGATCGGCGCCGTTGCGGCGCAGGCGTTCAAGCAACTGGTGCAAGGCGTTGAAACGGGTGGTGATGCCCATGAACTCGCTGTTCAGGCGACTGAGCCGACCGTTGCGTCGCCGCATGTGCGGGTCTTCGAACACGGTCACGCTGCGCAGCCCTTCCAGCCCCACCGCTTCGGCGATGAAACGCACGTTGCTGGCCTCGAACGACTCCGGTTTGCTGCGCCCGCGCAGGCCATCGGTGACGAACAGGGCGAACACACCGAAGCGCTGATACAGGGCGTTGCGCATCGCGGCGCTGGCGGTTTGCGGCAGGATCGCGGCGCTGACCAGCGTCGAGCAGAGAATCCCCAGCGAGATTTCCAGCACCCGCCACACCGCCGCCATGAACGCGCCATCGGGATGGGCGAGCGCCGGCAGGCCGACCATCGCGGCGGTGTAGCCGGCCAGCACAAAACCGTAGGCGCGGAAGTTGCGGCAACGGGCGGCGCCGGCCGAGCAGATGCCGACCCAGATCGCCAGCGAACCGAGGAACAGTTCGGTGTTCTGGGCGAACAGTGAAATCAGCGTGACCATCATCGCCGACCCGGCCAGGGTGCCGAGGAAGCGATAGAAACTCTTGGCGAACACCTGACCGCTCTGCGGCTGCATGACGATGAACACGGTGATCATCGCCGTGCGCGGTTGCGGCAGTTCCAGGCGCATCGCCAGCCACAGAGTCAGGAATGCGGCGATCAACACCTTGAAGATGTAGACCCAGGTCACGCCGTCGCTACGTGCCCAGTCGAAGAAACCCCGGCGCCATTCCAGGGAGTAGAGCCAGCGCAAAGGTGCGGGCAAGGGAGTCATTGAATCTTGCTCAGTGGTCGAGGGCTTGAAGAAGGGCCGGGGTTTTCGGTGCGGCGGTCTGCTCGGCGGTCGGTACGTCTTTACCCGCGCCAAGACCACCACCCAATGCTGTCACCAGTTCCGCGTGGGCACTCAACCGCGCCGCCTGCACCTGCTGCTGAACCTGTTGCTGTTTGAACAACAAGGTCTGGGCGTTGAGTACGTTGAGGTAATCGGTGAGCCCGCGCTGATAGGCAATCATCGCGATGTCGTAGGTCTTCTGCGCCGTGGCCACCGATTCGGCGGCGAACGTCTGCTGTTTGTCCATCGACTCGCGGCGGATCAACTGGTCGGAGATGTTCTTCAGCGCATTGACCAGGGTCTGGTTGTAATGCGCGATGGCGATGTCATAACCCGCCGAGGCTTCACCGAGTTCAGCGCGCAGTCGCCCGCCGTCGAAGATCGGCAGCGAAATCGCCGGCCCGACGTTGTAGTTGAGCTTCTTGCCGGTCAGGAACTCCAGCGCCCCGCCGCCGGTGGCCATGTAGCCGAGGCTGCCGACCAGATCGACGTTGGGGTAGAACCCGGCATGCGCGACATCGATCCCGCGCGCCTGCGCCGCCACTTGCCAGCGACTGGCGACGACGTCCGGACGCTGACCGAGCAATTCGGCGGGCAATGCCGACGGCAACTTCAGCGCCGCGCCGAGGGACAGGGTCGGACGCTGCAATTGCGCGCCGGCGCCTGGGCCTTTGCCGGCCAGTGCAGCGATCTGGTTGCGGCTCAGGGCGATTTCTTCGTCCAGCGCATCCAGTTGCCGATGGGTTTCCGGCAGCGGCGTTTCGGCCTGGCTGACTTCGAAGTGCGTGCCGATCCCGCCGTTCAGGCGCTTCTGCGCCAGCTCGAGAATCTGCTGTTGCTGCTTGAGCGTCGCCGCGACGATGTCGCGCTGGGCGTAATGCAGCGAGAGCTCGATGTAGGCGCGCACGATGTTGTTCTGCAACTCGAGCTGCGCCTGCCGCGCCTCGGCAGCGCTCATGTGCGCCAGATCGACGGCCCGCTCGGTGCTGTTGCTTTCACGGCCCCAGAGGTCGAGGGCGTAACTGAAACCCAGCGCGGCGTTGTTGTCCCAGGTGGTGCTGTTGGCCAGTTCACCGGGGCCGTAGAACTGGTCGGTCGGCCAGTTGTGACGCTTGAGGGTCGACTCGCCATTGATCTGCAACGACTCGGCGGCTTCGGCAGCGCCGGCCATCGACCTGGCCTGACGCACTCGCGCGGCGGCCATGGCCAGGGTCGGGCTGCCTTGCACGGCCAGGTCGATCCAGCGATTGAGTTGCGGGTCACCGTAGGCTTGCCACCATTGGGCGGTGGGCCAGTTTGCGTCACGGGCGGCGTGGGCGATGGCGTCGTCGGTGGCCAGTTCATTGGCCTCCAGTGCCTTGCCTTGCGGGGCAATGCCTCCGGTTCCGATGCAGCCGCTGAGACCTAACGTAAAAGCCAGAACACTGAGCGGCAAAAGCGCTCTGTTGATGCGACGCGGCACTGCTGCGAATTCCTGAGGTGGGGGATGTTTCGAGGTGGGCGCAATTCTAGGGGGGCGCCCTTACGGCGATAAGCTGGGATTCCTGTGAATCTTTGTTACCGTTAACGAGATAATCCCTTGGTCGGGGGTCTCAGCCCCTGAAACTTCGTGTCACAATTTGCCATCTCCCTTGAGAGCACCCCATGGACACTTTGCAAAACATGCGCGCCTTCAGTTGTGTGGCCGAAGCGGGCAGCTTCACCGCCGCCGCCGTGCAACTCGACACCACCACCGCCAACGTCTCGCGCGCGGTCTCCAACCTTGAGGCCCATCTGCAAACCCGCCTGCTCAACCGCACGACCCGGCGCATCGCGCTCACAGAAGCCGGTAAACGCTACCTGCTGCGCTGCGAGCAGATCCTCGCCTACGTCGAAGAGGCCGAAGCCGAAGCCAGCGAAGCCCACGCCCGCCCGGCCGGACAACTGAAAGTGCACACCATGACCGGTATCGGCCAGCACTTCGTGATCGACGCCATCGCCCGCTATCGCAAGACCCACCCGGACGTGACCTTCGACCTGACCATGGCCAACCGCGTGCCGGACCTGCTCGACGAAGGCTATGACGTGTCCATCGTCCTCGCCCGCGAACTGCCGGATTCGGGTTTCGTCTCGCAACGCCTGGGCATCACCTACAGCATCGTCTGCGCCTCCCCGGCCTACGTGAAAGCCAACGGCTGCGCACAAAAACCCAGCGACCTGCTGAACCACGCCTGCCTGCGCCTGGTGAGCCCGGTGATCCCCCTGGAAAAATGGGCCTTTGACGGCCCGGAAGGCCAGGAAATGGTCACCATCAACAGCTCGCCCTTTCTGGTGAACTCCGCCGACGCGATGAAAACCGCGATCACCAGTGGGATGGGTGTCGGTGTATTGCCGGTGTATGCCGCGATCGAAGGCTTGCGCAACGGCTCACTGGTGCGGGTAATGCCGAACTACCGCTCGCAGGAACTGAACCTGTATGCGATCTACCCGTCACGGCAGTATCTGGATGCGAAGATCAAGACTTGGGTCGAGTACCTGCGTGGGTCGTTGCCGGAGATATTGGCGGGGCATCAGGCGGAGTTGGCCGCTTATGAGATGAGCGGGAGTCTGGCGGGGGCGCGGGTGGCGAATTAAACACAATGAGCGTTAGCTCGAGTACCGCTTTTGACGTGCCGGCCCCATCGGCAGGCTGAGTGGAGGGATTCATCCGGGGGTGGGCGCGCAGCGCCGTGCGGCGCAGCCGCATGCATCGAGAGGAGGTGCAGCGAAGCAAACCGTAGGCGATGCCCCCGGATGAATCCCGGAACGAAGGAACACCGAGCCAAAGCGAGGTGCCGAACGCCGAGGCCAAGCCTTTTGCTTACTTTTCGGCGTTTGGAAAAGTGAGCCGCTGTAAGAGCGGAACCGCCAGCGGCAGCACCCGCAGAAACGGATATTCACACAAAACAACCCAAAACCTGGTCGGCCCAGAGGCCGCCAAGACAACCCCAAACAGAAAATGTTAGCTTGCTTGGCAATCACATCAGCCGCCCAGCCGAGCCCAAGCCAATGAAAAAAACAGTTTTGGCCTTCAGCCGCATCACCCCACCCATGATCGAACGCCTGCAACAGGACTTCGACGTCATCGTCCCCAACCCGAAAAACGGTGACATCAACGCCCAGTTCAACGAAGCCCTGCCCCACGCCCACGGTCTGATCGGCGTAGGCCGCAAACTCGGCAAGGCCCAACTGGAAAACGCCGCGAAACTCGAAGTGGTCTCCAGCGTCTCCGTCGGCTACGACAACTACGACCTCGCCTACTTCAACGAACGCGGGATCATGCTCACCAACACCCCGGACGTCCTGACCGAAAGCACCGCTGACCTGGCCTTCGCCCTGATCATGAGCAGCGCCCGCCGCGTCGCCGAACTGGACGCCTGGACCAAGGCCGGCCAGTGGCAGGCCAGCGTCGGCGCACCACTGTTCGGTTGCGACGTACACGGCAAGACCCTGGGCATCGTCGGCATGGGCAACATCGGCGCCGCCGTTGCCCGTCGCGGACGTTTCGGTTTCAACATGCCGATCCTCTACAGCGGCAACAGCCGCAAGACCGAACTGGAGCAGGAGCTCGGCGCGCAGTTCCGCAGCCTTGACCAACTGCTGGCCGAAGCCGATTTCGTTTGCCTGGTGGTACCGCTCAGCGACAAGACCCGCCACCTGATCAGTCATCGCGAACTGGCGCTGATGAAGCCGGACGCGATTCTGGTGAATATCTCCCGCGGTCCGGTGGTCGACGAACCGGCACTGATCGAGGCCTTGCAGAACAACCGCATTCGCGGCGCCGGCCTCGACGTTTACGAAAAGGAACCGCTGGCGGAATCGCCGCTGTTCCAGCTGAAAAACGCGGTCACCCTGCCGCACATCGGCTCGGCCACGAATGAAACCCGTGAAGCCATGGCCAACCGCGCACTGGCCAATCTGCGCAGCGCCCTGCTCGGTGAACGGCCTCGGGATCTGGTGAATCCGCAAGTCTGGAAGAACTGATGACTCGGGGCTGGAACATCGTTTTCCAGCCCCGCCTGTTTCAACCTGTTTTTAAAAGGGCCTGGTGTTGTTCACAGCCCTTTAAACTACACAACTTGAAAACGACTCCCCACCCAACTTCATTCCACTCTCTATAGAATCCCGTGAACCATCTGCCAACGGACAGATACAATTCATGGAGAGCTAACAAATGACAAACCTTACAACTTCACAACTTATCAGAAGAAGTAAAGTCGCAATCGTTTTCATGGTAGGAATACTGGGTGTTCTGATTGTTTTCAGCAATGCCACCGATTACAACTCAAACTACGTGTACCTTGGCCACATCCTGAGCATGGATACGACAGGCAGCCATTTGATGTACCGCTCGATCAACTCGGAAATGATGCATCACCGGATCTACTGGATGATCATGACACTGGAGACCATATTTACTTCAGCCTGCCTGCTGGGAGGTTATCAACTCGCAAAGAATATAAACGCGTCAGACGAGCAGTTTCATGAAGCCAAGAAATATGCCGTGCTGGGGTTTCTCGTGGCGCTGTTCATTTATTACTTCTGCCTGCAAGTCATTGGTAATGAATGGTTCGACATGGATCAATCAAAAGACTGGAATGCCATGAAGTGGGCACAAAGTATTGTCGACTTCCTGTTACCGGCACTTATATTCCTGGTCATGAAAGTCGACAGTTGAACATTTAGTATTCAATGTGCAGGTTTGGCGACCATTGCAATGTCGGGTTTTGGTTTGCGAAACACCAGCACATTGCCCAGCATCACCAGCACCAACCCCGCCAACGCCGGCGCCGTCCATTGATAACCTTCGGCAAACGCCGAAACGTTCAACGCCACCACCGGGAACAGCACCGTGCAATACGCTGCGCGTTCCGGGCCCATGCGACCGACCAGGGTCAGGTACGCAGTGAAACCGATGACCGAACCGGGGATCACCAGGTACAACAGCGCACCGATATAGCGCGACGTCCATTCCATCTCGAACGGGATGCCTTTGACCAGGCACCACACCGACAGCATCGCCGCGCCGTAGGCCATGCCCCACGCGTTGGTGGTCAGAGGTTTGAGGCCGGCCTTCTGTTGCAGGCTCGACAACATGTTGCCCGCCGAGAAACACAAGGTGCCGCAGAGTGCCAGGCCAAGGCCGAGCAGCGTTTGCGGACTGGCGTGGTGCCCGGCCAGCTCCGGCCAGAACAACAGGCCCAGACCGCCCAGCCCCAGCGCCCCGCCCATCAGCACATTGCGCGCGATGCGCTGGCCGAAGAACACCCGCGCATTCAGCGCGTTCCACAACGTTGCGGTAGAAAACACCACCGCCACCAGACCGCTGGGAATCCACTGGCTGGCGGTCAGGAAACACATGAAGTTGACGCAGAACAGGCACAAGCCCTGCGCCACGCAGATCAGATGCCCGCGCCGGTTCATCGGTTGCAGACGACGGCTGAGCAGCAACAGCGCAAACAACACCAGCGCCGCGAGACCGAAGCGATAGACGATCGACACCGGAATCGCCACCACGCCCAGTTGCCACTTCAGGGCAATCCAGGTGGTGCCCCAGATCAGCACGGTCAACAAATACAACGACAGGTTCATGGCAGACACTCCTCGATTGGGTTTCAGTGTCCGCCCGTCCCCTCTGCCCGCGCTTGCATAAACTTGCGCTTTTGTCGGACCGCAGGCTGGCAGCGCGAAATCTACGGAGTAGGATGCAAGGCGTTGAAGAGAACCGATCATGGCCGCCATCGATACCCTGCAAGTCTTCCAAGCCCTCAACAATTCGCCCAATGCACGCCTTGTGCACAGCGCCGAGTTGGGTGACGGCCTGTCCGCTGCCTTGTGGACCAACCACCACGACGCCCAGGAATACGAAGCGCCTAGCCATCACACCCTCTCCTGCTACATCGCCGGCGGCACCGGCACTTTTCGCCGTGGCGAACCCGGCCACAAGGGCGGCCCGGACAAGCTGTGCATCCTGCCGGCCGACCACGAATCGGGTTGGGTGATCAATGGCGATATTCGTCTGGCCCACCTGTATTTCAGCGCCGAACAATTTGCCCTGGGTTGCGTCACCCTGCTGGATCGCGAGCCCCGGGAAATGCAGTTGCGCGAACAGACTTTTCTCGAAGATCCGCAACAGGCCCGACGGTTTCGCCAGTTACTCACCTTGAATTGGGACGAGCCTGCCGAGCGCTTGCTGACCAGCAGCCTGGCCCACGAATTGATCAGCCATACCCTGTTGAGCCAGGTCGGCGTGCGTCAGGGTTTGCGTCTGAAAGGTGGGTTGGCGCCGCACCAGCGCCGGCAACTGGTGGAGTTCATCGACAGTCAATTGGCCGAGCCGATCAGCCTCGGGCAACTGGCCGGGTTGTGTGCGTTGTCGGAATACCACTTTGCGCGGATGTTCCGGGTGAGCTTCGGCTTGCCACCGCATCAGTATGTGCTTGCGCGGCGTTTGAGCCGGGCGCGGGAGTTGTTGCGAGGGACGGTTTTGCCGTTGGGGGAGATTGCCCTGGCGTGTGGATTTGCCAGTGCCAGCCACTTCACCAACCGCTTTCGCCAGGTGCTGGGTGGAACGCCCGGCGAGTATCGCCAGGCGTTTTTGCGCTGATCAGAACTCCAGCGTGCTCGACAACGAAATCTGCCGCGAATCGCCCATCGACACGAAGAACCGGCTGGCCGCCGAGGTGTAGTAGGTGCGGTCGAACAGGTTCTTCACGTTGAGCTGGAACTTGACCTTCTGCCCTTCGACTTTGGTGTCGTACGTGGCGAACGCATCGGCCACGGTGTAGCTCGGCAACTCGAAATCATTCACCGCGTTACCCGCTCGCTCACCGACATACCGCGCACCGGCACCGACGCGCAGTTGATCGCCGCCGATCACGCTGCCGAAGTCGTAGACCGCCGACAACGAGCCGGTGTTCTTCGCCACGTTTTGCAGCTTGTTGCCTTTGTAGTCGGGATCTTCCGTAACCTCGGCGTCGGTGTAGGCGTAGCTGCCGATCATGCTCCAGCGATCACTGAGCTGGCCGGTCAGGTCCATTTCCAGGCCACGGGAACGCACTTCACCGGCGGCGCTGTAGATCGTGGTCGGGCCTTCGGCGTTGGCCACCAGCACGTTGCGTTTCTTGATGTCGAACAAAGCGATGTTGCCGGTGACACGCCCCGGAATGTCGAGGCGTGCGCCCAGTTCCCAGGACTTGGCTTCTTCCGGCGCGATGCTGCCGTCGAGCACGGTGCTGCTGCCGCTCAGCGGAGCAATGGTCGAGTTCGGTTTGAACGACTCGGTGTAGCTGCCGTAGAACGACAACGCGTCGGTGTAGCGATACACCAGGCCTGCACGCGGCACCCACTTCTGGCCGTTATTGTCGGTGTTGGCCTTGAACGGCACGCCTTTGCCGGCGTACTGGTCGTACTCCTGGAAGCGCCCGCCGGCCACCAGAATCCACTGGTCGTTGAGGTGAATCGAGTCCTGCAGGAACACCGAGTCACTGCGCAGCAGATCGGTCTGCGCACTGTCCGCCGGGCTGACGGTGGTGCCGGCGACTTCGCGGCCGTAGACCGGATTGACGTAGCTGAAGGTGCTCAGGCTTTTCTGACGGATCAGGTCGGCGCGGTAGATCTTGCGGTACTCGTCATCGACGCCGAACACCAGGTCATGCTGCATGCCCAGTACGTTGACCTTGCCTTCGAGGCTGGCGGTGGTGAAACGGTCAGTGCTGATCGCGCCCTGGGTGCCGTCCATGCTGCGGGTCAGGGTGCCTTTCTTGGTGTCGATCGCAGTCACGCGGACCTGGCTGGCGTCGTAGGTTTCGCGGTTCCAGCTGTAGCCGAAATGGGCTTTCCAGTCGTCGTTGAGTTCGTGGTCGGCCTCGAAGTGATAGAGGTCCGAGCGCCCTTCCATGTCGTTGAATTTCTCGTCGAGACGCTCGTTGCGCGAGATGTCCAGCGGATGGTTGGTGCGTGGATCGATCAGCGTGCCACGGTCGAACGGCGTCAGGAATTCCCGATGCTCATAGGCAAACAACAGCTTGGTGCGCTCGCCGTACCAGGCCAGCGACGGCGCGATCAGGCTTTCACGGTGGGTACCGAAATTGCGCCAGTAATCTTCGTCTTCGTGATCGAGCACCATGCGATAGGCCAGTCCGGAATCACCCAACGCACCGGTGCTGTCGAACGAGCCGCCGCTGCCGTTCTTGCCATCGCCGTAGGTGGAACCGCGCAGGGTCAGGGCGTTGTACTGGGTCAGTTCGGGTTTCTTGCTGACCATGTTGACCACGCCGCCCGGGTCCTGAATCCCGTACAACAGCGAGGCCGGGCCCTTGAGCACTTCGACGCGATCCACGGTCGCGTTCATGCCACGGCCCTGCACCACCGGCATGCCGTCGCGCATGATCGAACCATTGCGGTTGTCGCCGAAGCCACGGGTCATCACCGAATCCTGGGTGCTGCCTAAAGTATTGCCCTGGGTGATGCCGCTGACGTTGGCCAGCGCATCATCGAGGTTGCGCGGTGCCTGATCGCGAATGACCTGGGCCGGGATCACGTTGACGGTCTGCGGAATTTCCTGGAGCGAGGCCGAGGAACGCATCACCGAACTGGTTTCCGGTGGCTGGTAACTCATCGGTTGATCCATAACCGAGGTGATGTTGGTCGCACCGAGGTTCAACGCACCTGCGGTCGGTTGCGGTTCGAGTGCCAGGGTATGGCTGTCGGTGCGGCGGAAGGTCAGGCCGGATCCGGTGAGCAGACGTTGCAACGCCTGTTCCGCGCTCATCTGCCCGTTGACCGCTGGGGCGTCGAGGCCGTACGGCGCTTCAACGGTGTAGACCACGCTCTGGCCGGTCACGCGACTGAAGTCGCTCAAGGCTTGCGGCAGCGGTTTGGCGGCCAGGGAAAAACTGAACTGTTTCTGTGGCTGGCTGCTGTTGCTTTCGGCGGCCTGCGCCACGCTCATCGGCAACAACGCCAACGCCGCAAAACTCAGCGCCGAGGCACCGAACCACTGTTTGACCGAACCCGATTTTGCCCTGGACTTCATTGCTCATGACCTGTGTAGAACCGCAACGGATGCGAATGACTCGCAGTTTCAGTCACTACACGGATGGCGTCGGGATTTACCTCACCACAAATTTGAAAATATTTTCAGCGCAGGATAATCAGCTTGCCCAGCACCTGATGCTGCTCGAATCCCAGAACCCCCTGCAGCGAATTCAGCACGGCTTGCGGATCCTTGCTCGGAAAGCTTCCGCTGACCTTGCGCGCGCCGAGTTCATCATTGAGCAACATGATCCGTCCCGGGTAATAACGCCGCAGATCCTGCACCACATCCGCCAGTGTCGACTTGTAGTAAGTCAGCCAGCCCTGACGCCAGGCCAGTTGCGCTTCGCTGTCCACGGCGTGCAGTTTTTGCGCGGTCCCTTCGCCATACGCCACTTGCTGGCCGGCGGTGAGAATCTGCTGTTCGGTATCCCGCCCCGCCGTCACGCCAACGCGCCCGGACAACACGGTGACTTGTGCGCCATGCGGTTGCAGGCGCACTTCGAACTGCGTGCCGAGCACCCGCGCCTGGCCCTTTTCAGCCTCTACCACGAACGGCTCGCCGGTGTGGGTCACGCTGAAAAACCCGGCGCCTCGACGTACCTGAACATGCCGCTCGCCATGACTGAAATCCACGGCGATGGCGCTGTCGGCATCCAGCGTGACCTGGGATTGGTCGGCCAAAGTCACGGTGCGGATTTCACCGGGGGCCGAAACATAATCAGCACCCAGATCATCGACCCAGCGCTGCGGCTGCCAACCGGTGCCGAGGCTGATCATCAACAACAGACAGGCCGCCATTGCCAGCGCTCCGGCCCAACGTCGAATCTGCGGACGGCGCGGCCGGTCCATCGCATTCAGATAGCCCTGCAAGGCGAACGACTCTTCATCCGCCAGAGTGCGGGCCGGCCCTTCGCTCAATTCCCAGATGACTTGCGCCTGGGCGTAAGCCTCGGCGTGGGCCGGGTCGGCTCGCAGCCATTGGCTGAAGGTCAGTTGGTCACCGGTGCTGGGGCGGTCGTGCAACAGGCTCAACCAGGCAAAAGCCGCCTGCTCCTGAGCGGGCGTCGGGGTGACGCGGTCGGTGTGATTCACGGTGCTTTCCCTGGCAGGCGTGGCGCGGGTTCGCGCAGGCTGGCCTTGCAGGCCTCGAGGGCGCGCATCATATGTTTTTCCACAGCGCTTTGGGACAGGCCCATGGCTTTGGCGATCTCGGCGTACTTGCGCCCGTGGATGCGATTGAGCAAAAAGATCTGCCGCGTGCGCTCGGGCAATGCACGCAACGCCGCTTCGACGTGGCGCAGATCATTGCCTGCTTCGAGTGCGGCTTGCGGCTCGCTGGCGCTGCTGTCCGGTTCATCCGGTTGCCAGCCTTCATTGACCCGAACCCGCGTGCCTTCGCTGCGCAAATGATCGATGGCGATGTTGCCGGCACAGCGCAACAGGTAGGTGCTGAGCTCTTCGACTTGTACCAACGGCCGGCGCCAGAATCGCAGGAACAGATCCTGCACCAGGTCCGCTGCCGTCGCCCGGCAACCGACGCGACGGTTCACCAGCGCTTCCATTTGCGGGCGCTGCGAGAGGAACACCTGAAGAAAATGCGCGCGCGCGCCGCTCGGTTCGTCGTCGCGGGATTCCGGGGGATGACCGATCAGCATTGCATCACCACGCCCATGCGGCGACCGGCGTCGCCAACAGGCTCAACGCCGCCATCGCCATTGCCAGTTTCGGTCGATAGGGCATCAGCAGCACCAGCAACAATGCGCTGATCATCAACACAGCGAACCAGTCGACCAGACCGAAACCCCAGCCGTTGGCAGCCACGGCGGCCCAGAGTGAAAGACACAGCAGCAACCAACCGGCGAGCTTCAGACTTTTTGCGCGTCGGTTTGAAGGCTTGTGACCCAGCAGCTCATCGTGATGTCGCGGCATCGACAGACACAGCGCAGTAAATCCGGCGTAACACAGCAACAGCGCCAGCAGCATCAGTGCGTCCCCTGCTCAAGCGTGATCGGCCGGGGCGTTTCGCGAGGTGTCTTTTTCACGCGGACGGTGTGGCCGGCACGCTGCATTTTCCAGGCGGCCCACCCCAGGAACAGACCGGTGCCGAGGCAGGTCAGGTCGAAACCGGCCAATGCCCATTCACCCTGGGCCAGCGTGACGCCGAGGTGATGCGCAGTGGTCAATGCGTTGAGCAACGGCACCGTGGTGAACAGCAGCGCTGCCAGTGTCAATTGTTCGACCCAGGCTTTGCGACCGGGTCGGAGCAAGGCATGCACCAGGCTCAAAGCCCAAGCGATGAAGAACGCGTTCACTTCCCACTTGGCCCGGCCGTCGAGACTCAGTGGCAACAGACGGTTGGCCCAGAAGAACGCCGCCACCGCACTGACCAGCCCGGCCATGCTGGCGATGTTCAGCACTTCGACCAGCCGCAACTCGAACGGCATGACCCCGGTCTTGGCATGTTTGAGCTGACGTTTGCCAAGCCAGATCACCAGTCCGGTGCCGATCATTGCCGTGCCGGCCAAGCCGCAAATGAAATACAGCCAACGCAGCACCGGGCCGGCGAAATGGCCGATGTGCAGACCATAGAAACCGCCGGCAATCGTCATCGGCAGCGGTTTGGCCGGGGTCGCACCGAGGATTTGCCCAGTCACGCCATTGAAGGTCACGTCGCTGCCGTATTCGTAGGTGATCTTGTCGGAGCTGGCACGCGACACCTGCACCGAGGCATTGGCGTCGCCGGGATTATTCACCGTCACCCGCGCGGCATGTCCGCCGCCCCAGTGCTCGCTTGCACGTGCCAGCAGCGGTGCCATCGGCGGCAACATGGTGGGTATGCCTGCGCGCTCCGGGGCCGGCGTTTCGGGAAACACTTCATCGTAAAACGCACTGCGATCGCTGCCGTAGGACGCCAAAAGGCTCGCCGGCATAACCATCGCCATGAAGATCACCAGGCTGCTGTAGGTGATCATCAGGTGAAAAGGCAGCACCAGCACGCCCACCGCATTGTGCCCGTCGAGCCAGGTGCGCTGGCCTTTGCGCGGACGGAAGGTGAAGAAATCCTTGAAGATTTTCTTGTGGGTGATGATCCCGGTAATCAGTGCGATGAACATCACCATCGCCGCGCTGGTCGCCAGCCAGCGGCCCCACGGATAAGGCATTTGCAGCTGGAAGTGGAAGCGGTAGAAGAATTCGCCGCCGAAGCTTTTGCGCACGGGCACTTCGGCACCGGTCCGGGCGTCGAGGATTTTTTCGGTGAATCGGCCGCGCTGGCCGGGTTGGGTCGGGGCTTGCCAACCGACAGAGATCCCGGGCTCGCGTGCATCGGGAAGCGTGATCTGCCAGCTCGGCGCATCGGGCGCGCGCTGTTGCAGATAGGTTTGCGCCAGCGTCAGGCTCGCTTCGGCATCGAGCGGGCGCGACGGGACTTCCGGCTGCATCCAGTGATTGGTCTCGTCCTTGAAATAGGCCAGCGTCCCGGTCAGGAAAATCGCGAACAGCAGCCAGCCGAAGACCAGCCCGGTCCAGGTGTGCAGCCAGGCCATCGCCTGCCGGAAACCCTCTTTCATGCGTAACCCAGACCCCGAGCGGCGCCGGAGATCGTCGCCAGAATCACGCTCGGCACCAGCAAACCGACCCACGCCGCCCAGGCACTACGGCAGGCGAAGCACCAGAGCACGGCCACCAGATACACGAGGAACGAAACCGTCATGCCGGTGATGACCGCTTCGGCGCGATTCAGCGGCAACCACATTGTCAGCGTGACACTGGCCAGCGCCGCGACCAGATAGCCGCCAAACACTGCCGCGAGCACCCGCGAAGTGACGGCCAGACGATAGGACATGGGGAGTGTGGCGAGTTTGGCTTTCATGTTTCGACCCTGAAACGGTTAACGCCCGGCCAACAGGCCGAGACGACAGGCATGCAATATTAATGATAAATATTCTCATACGCAAAAGAGTCTGATTGCCGGCATGCATTCGCGGCCCTACAATGCGAACCATTCTTGTTCTCTAACGCATCCGTATGCGCCCGGAGTGATGCCGTTGTCGTCCGCCCATCCCGTCGAATCGCTGTATCAGGCCCACCACAGCTGGCTCACTGGCTGGCTGCGGCGCAAACTCGGCTGCCCGGACAGCGCCGCCGATCTGGCCCAGGACACGTTCATTCGGGTGCTGACCGCACGAGAACCGCCGGTCATCATCGAGCCTCGGGCGTTCCTCACCACGCTAGCCAAGCGTGTGTTGTTCAACCATTACCGTCGCCAGGATCTGGAGCGCGCCTACCTCGACACCCTCGCGCAGATGCCAGAAATGGTGACGCCTTCGGAAGAAGAGAAAGCGATCATCCTGCAAACCCTGATGGAGCTGGATCAGTTGCTTGATGGCCTGCCGCGTGCGGTCAAACGTGCATTTCTGCTGGCGCAGGTCGATGGCCTGACCTATCCGCAGATCGCCGCCGAACTGGGTATCTCCGTGGCCACGGTCAAACGTCATCTGAACAAGGCAGCGATGCGCTGCTACTTTGCTCTGTGAATCCGCCGATGGATTTTTCCGCGCAGGTTGCCGAGCAAGCGGTGCACTGGCTGCTGGAAATGCAGCAGGGCCCGTTGAATCCGCGTCAACAACAAGCCTGGCAACAGTGGATCGATGCCCACAGCGAACACCGCCGCGCCTGGGAACACATTCAGCGGGTCAATTCGCGGTTGCGGGGTTTGTCATCGCCACTGGCCCATGCCGCGTTAAACGCGCCAAAGTCCGGCAGTCGGCGTCAGGCTCTCAAATTGTTGCTGCTTCTCGGCGCCGGTTCGGCAGTCACCTGGGGGATGCGCGAGCACAATCCGTTGCCGTCGCTGCTGGCCGATTACCGCAGCCCGATCGGTCAGCGCCGCAAGATATCGCTCGGCGCGGGTGGCCAGTTGCAGCTCAACACCGCGAGTGCGGCGGATGTCCGGGGAGATGGACTGATCCGTCTGCTCGAAGGCGAAATGCTGCTGACCGCCACTCAATCCTTCGAAGTGCAAACCGCGCAAGGCGTGCTGAAAACTCAAGGTGCGCGGATCAACGTGCGGCAGTTTGCCGACCGCACGCAGGTTGCGCTGTTTGAAGGTCGGGTCGAGTTGAACGCACAAGGTCGCTCGCCGATGTTGCTGCCGGTCGCCCGACAATTGAGCTTCAGCGCCACCTCCATCAGCGAAGCAAAACCGCTGGACGCCAACAGCGGCGCCTGGGCCGACGGCATGCTCGTGGCCGCCCACATGCGCCTGGGCGACTTCCTCGACGAACTCGGTCGCTACCGTCGCGGGCAGCTCAATTGCGATGCAAAAGTGGCTGACTTGCTGATCTCCGGGACTTATCCACTGGACGACAGCGAGCGGATTCTCGATCTGCTGGAAATCAGCCTGCCGGTAAAAGTGAAGCGTTTTACTCGCTACTGGGTGACGGTCGAAGCCAAGGTTTGATCAACCGTAAAAATAAATGAGCCGTTTTTCAGATCTGGCGTGACAGAGAAGGAAAGCCCCCCTTGATTCAACCTTCTCAGGACCGTCCTCCATGCACCCCACCCGCCTCACGCCGTTGGCCCGAACCCTGCGCAATCTCATCCTCGGCGCCAGCCTGAGCTTCAGCGCCCTGCCCCATGCGCTGGCTGCCGACACCAAGGCTTATCACATCGCCCCGTCGTCGCTGGAAAACGCCCTCAACCAGTTCGGCCGTGAAGCCGGGGTGCTGATTTCCTTTGGCTCGCAGGTCACCAGCGGTGTGCAAAGCCGTGGGCTGGAAGGCAGCTACACAGCGGAACAAGGTCTGAACGCGCTGCTCGAAGGCACCGGCCTGCAAGCCCGCGCCGAGGGCGGCAATGCCTTCAGCCTGCAACCGTCGAACGACAGCGCCCTGGAGCTGGACACCTCGAAAGTGGTCGGCGACTGGCTGGGTGAAGCCGCACAGGTCAACGTCTTCGAACATCCCGGCGCCCGTGACGTGATCCGCCGCGAAGAATTCGAACGCCAGGGCGCGACCCAGGCCCGCGATGTGCTCAATCGCATTCCCGGGGTCAACGCCCCGGAAAACAACGGTACCGGCAGCCACGACATGGCGCTGAACTTCGGCATTCGCGGCCTCAACCCACGCCTGGCTGCACGTTCGACGGTGTTGATGGACGGCATCCCGGTGCCCTTCGCGCCTTACGGGCAACCACAGTTGTCGTTCGCACCGATCAGCATGGGCAACATGGACGCGGTGGACGTCGTGCGAGGCGGCGGCGCCGTACGTTACGGCCCGCAGAACGTCGGCGGCGTGGTCAACTTCGTGACCCGGGCGATTCCTGACGAGCCGACCGTCAAGGGCGGTTTCCAGACCGAAACCAGTCCTTCGTCCAGCCATGACGGCTTCAAGACCAGCGCCAACCTGCTGGCCGGCGGCACCAATGCCAACGGTCTGGGCGGCGCGCTGCTGTACTCCGGCACTCGCGGTGGCGACTGGCGCGAACACAGCGACACGGAAATCGACGACCTGATCCTCAAGGGCAAATACCAGCTCGACGAAGCCAACAGCTTCAACGCCATGGCCCAGTATTACGAAGGCAAGGCTGACATGCCCGGCGGCCTGAACGTCGCCGACTACGATGCCGATCCGTATCAGTCGACCCGACCGAAAGACCAGTTCTGGGGCCGTCGCACGATGTTCAATTTCGGCTACCGCTATCAGGAAGATCGCCGCGAATTCACCGCCAACACCTTCTTCACCAAGACCCTGCGCAGCGGTTATCTGGATCAGGGCACATTCCTGTCGCTGTCGCCGCGCGAATACTGGGTTCGCGGTCTGGAAACCCGTTTCGCTCAAGGTTTCGACCTCGGCTCGACCAGCCATGAAGTTGGCGTCGGCTATCGCTACATCAATGAGGCCGGCCACGAGTTGCGCTATCGCACCCCGATCGCCAGCAACGAATACCCGACCACCAACAGCCGCAACGACCGCGACACCCGTGGCGGTACCGAAGCCAATGCGTTCTTCGTCGATGACCGCATCGACATCGGCAAGTGGACGATCACCCCGGGCGTGCGCTACGAGATGATCGAGTCGCAGCAGACCAACAATCTGACCAACGTCAAATACAAGGGTGACTACAACACCGCGCTGCCGGCGTTGAACGTGCTGTACCACCTGACCGACACCTGGAACCTGTACGCCAACACCGAAGGCTCCTTCGGCAGCGTGCAATACAGCCAGATGCCCAACCGCGTGAGCAGCGGTGAAGTGAAACCGGAGAAGGCTCGCACCTGGGAACTCGGCACCCGTTACGACAACGGTGCCCTGCGAGCGGAAATCGGCGCGTTCCTGATCAACTTCGACAACCAGTACGAAAGCAATCAGACCAACGATTCGGTGATCGCCCGTGGCGAAACCCGCCATCAGGGCATCGAGACCAGCGTCAATTACGCGCTGGATGACTTGAGCCCGGCGCTGGCCGGCTTCGATGTCTACGCCACTTACGCCTATGTCGACGCGACCATCCGCGAAGACGGGCCGAACAAGGGCAATCGTGTGCCGTTCTCCTCGAAACACAAAGGCACGATCGGCGTCGGTTACACCGAAGGGCCGTGGAAGCTGAACCTGGACAGCAGCTTCCAGAGCGACCAGTTCGCCGACAACGCCAACACCTCGAAAGAAAGCGCCGACGGCAGCACCGGCAAGATTCCGGGCTACATGCTGTTCAGCAGCCGCGCCGGTTATGACTTCGGGCCGCAGTTGTCGGACCTGAACGTGGCGGTGGGGGTGAAGAACATCTTCAACACCCAGTACTTCACCCGTTCGTTCGATGACAACAACAAGGGCAAATACGTGGGTGAGCCGCGCACGGTGTATGTGCAGACTTCCGTTGCCTTCTGAGATCTACATGCATCCAGCCCTCTCCCGAAGGGAGAGGGGTTTCATATCTGATCCACTCACAAAACCCACCAGAAACGAAACGGGCCTGCAATTGCAGGCCCGTTCTCATTGGGTGACTTATAAAATCAGCGCATCAACTGTTGATCGCTGCCTGTTCGTTTTCCAGAAATTCTTCCTCCAGCAGCGCGTCATTCGCCTTGCTGGTAAATGGCACCACTGCGGCTCGCGGTTTGCCCCGCAGTTTGCCAAACAGGTGCTCCAGCGCGTGCTCCAGTTTTTCGGCTGCACCATCGATCGCCTGTTCCAGCGAATCGGCTTTGTGGGTGACGGAAATCGGTTGATGGCCTTTTGGCCGCGCTTCCAGTTGGCAGCGCAAATCATGGGGACCCGGTTTGTCACCGTTCTCGTCGCTCAGATGGACTTCGACACGGGTCAGGTCTTCCTCATAACGGTCGAGCGTGCTCTCAATTGTGGTTCGTACCCACTCCTCCAGTCGTTTGCTGCTTTGAATATGGTTGTCGCTGTTGACTTGGATTTGCATAGTTCATCCCTTATTTCAGCTAGCTCGCAAGAGGCCTTGAACAGGATTTCGTGACCTCTTGATTACAACAATCGGCCCGTGTGACGAACATTTCAACCCCTGAAAAAAGATAAATATTCATACGCAAAAAAAGCCGGACAACCGAGTGAAGCGCTGGTAAGGTCGGGAGTTGGGTCGCCTCAGTTCCCTGCAAAATCTGCTCACAATTGGCCATCACTCAACGGGTGCAGGCCACGGAAAATCTCCGCCTCCTCCACCAGCCAGTCATGCACTGCGCGCACACCCGGATGGCTCAGCGCCCCCGGCGCGTAGAGCAAGACATAGCGCTTGTGATTGGGCACCGAAATCCCGAACGGCACGATCAATGTCCCCCGCTCCAGTTCGTCGTTGAGCAGCGTGCGCCGGGCAATCGCCACGCCCATGCCGGCAATCGCCGCTTCGATGGTCAGGTGGTTGCGATTGAACGTGTGCCCACGCCGTACGTCGGCACCATCGAATCCGATGGCATTGAGATAAAACTCCCACTCCGCGTATTCATAACTGCCGCGCCAGGCCGTGATGTCGTGCAGCAGCGGGAAATGCACCAGATCCGCCGGCCCGTGCAGTGGCGGCCGTCCACGCAGCAGGCTCGGCGCGCACACCGGGAAAATCTGCTCGTCGAGCAAGGCTGTGGATAACAATCCCGGATAACTGCCGTCGTTCAAGTCGATGGCCAGGTCGAAATCCCCTTCATGCAACGGCACGCTGCTGTCCTCGGCCACCAGTCGCAACTGGATGTCCGGGTAACGCTGTTGCAGACGCGGCAGGCGCGGGGTCAGCCATTTGCTGAGGAACGACGGAATCGAGCGCACCCGCAGAGTCCCGCTGATCATCCCCGCATCCAGACGACGCAGCTCAGCATCGATGCTGCCGTAAGCCTCGTTGACCGTGATCGCCAGTCGCTGCCCTTCCGCACTCAGCTCCACGCCCCGGGCGCGACGGTGAAACAGGCGAAAGCCCAGACGCTCTTCCAGCTGTCGGATTTGCTGGCTCACCGCCCCCGGCGTGATGTGCAATTCCTCGGCACAACGGGTGAATGACAGGTGCCGCGCGGCACAGGAAAACACCTGCAGCCAGACGTAAGTCTGGGCATGCAATTGACGACTCATGGTTTAGTCCTGCTAAAGGCTTACTTAGGAAGTTTCGTTAGTCACGTTGAAGCGAGGTAGGCAGTATCGCCGACATTGCGCTTGTCCTACAAAAAATGGCAGCGATTCCTACTCCATTGCTTGTAAGGGTTTAGCATGGCTATCAGTGTTTTCGATCTATTCAAAGTCGGCATCGGTCCGTCCAGTTCCCACACCGTCGGCCCGATGCGCGCCGCCGCGACCTTCGCCCAAGCCCTGATCGACCAGCATTTGCTGCTCGACGTACAGCGGGTGGAAATCCGTTTGTACGGCTCGCTCTCGGCCACTGGCGTCGGTCACGCCACTGACCGTGCAACGGTCATGGGCCTGATGGGCGAATGGCCGGACAGCATCGATCCGTCGACCATCGAACCGCGCATCCAACAACTGCGCGAGACCGGCCAACTGTCCCTCGCAGGTACACGCTCGATTGCCTTCAACTGGCAAGACGATCTCCTGCTGCTGGACGAGAGCCTGCCCTACCACCCCAACGCCATGTCGCTGACAGCCTTCGGTGCATCCGGGCAACTGTTCGAGCAGACGTACTACTCAGTCGGCGGCGGTTTCATCATCGAAGCGGCCGAAGCCGAATCCGGTGTAGCACCGGCCGGCGACGTGGTGTTGCCGTACGACTTTTCCAGCGCCGCTGAACTGCTGTCGCTGTGCAACAAACACAACTTGCGTGTTTCCGAACTGATGATGGCCAACGAACGGGCCTGGCGTAGCGACGCGGAAATACGTCAGGGCCTGCTGCATATCTGGTCGGTGATGCGCGAATGCGTCGAGCAAGGTTTGCGTCACGAAGGCGTCCTGCCGGGCGGTCTGAATGTTCCGCGTCGTGCGGCGAAATTGCACCGCAGCCTGCTGGAAATCGGCAAACCGAACGTCATCAGTTCGACCCTGTCGGCGATGGAGTGGGTCAACCTGTTCGCCCTCGCCGTCAACGAAGAAAACGCCGCCGGCGGGCGCATGGTCACCGCGCCGACCAACGGTGCCGCCGGGATCATTCCGGCCGTCCTGCACTACTACATGAAATTCAATCCGGATGCGTCCGACGATGACGTGGTCGCGTTCTTTCTGGGCGCGGCAGCGGTCGGCATCCTGTGCAAGAAAAACGCCTCGATTTCCGGCGCCGAAGTCGGCTGCCAGGGTGAAGTCGGCTCTGCCTGCGCCATGGCCGCTGCTGGTCTCGCCGACGTGCTCGGCGCTACCCCGGAGCAACTGGAAAACGCCGCCGAAATCGGCCTGGAGCACAACCTCGGCCTGACCTGCGACCCGGTCGGCGGACTCGTGCAGGTGCCGTGCATCGAGCGCAACGCCATCGCTGCGGTGAAGGCGATCAACGCCACACAAATGGCCCTGCGCGGTGACGGCAAACACTTCATTTCGCTCGACCGCGTGATCCGCACCATGCGCGATACCGGCGCCGACATGCATGACAAATACAAAGAGACTTCACGGGGCGGCCTGGCCGTGAGCTGGGTGGAGTGCTGAGGAGCGCTCCCTGACCGCCTGTAACACGTGAGCCCGAGCAAGAATAATAACGAGGCAAAAACGATGACCGATGTACGCACACCTGCTGCCGAAACCCCCGCTGTAGACCGCACACGCAATAGCGAAATCGCCCACAAGGGCTGGAGCAAATTCGACACCACCTGGATGCTTGGCCTGTACGGCACGGCCATCGGTGCCGGCACTTTGTTCCTGCCGATCAACGCCGGTGTCGGCGGTTTCTGGCCGTTGCTGATCCTGGCGGTGCTGGCGTTTCCGATGACCTTCTACGCGCACCGGGGCCTGACCCGCTTCGTGCTGTCGGGCCGCTCCGGTGACATCACCGAAGTGGTGGAAGAACACTTCGGCGTCGGTGCCGGCAAACTGATCACGCTGCTGTATTTCTTCGCGATCTTCCCGATCCTGCTGGTGTACAGCGTGGCGCTGACCAACACCCTGAGCAGCTTCCTCGAACACCAGTTGCACATCGCCCCGCCGCCGCGCGCGGTGTTGTCGCTGGCGTTGATCCTCGGTTTGATGGCCATCGTGCGTTGCGGTCAGAGCGTGATCGTCAAAGCCATGAGCGTGCTGGTGTATCCGTTCGTCGCCGCGTTGCTGTTGCTCGGTATCAGCCTGATTCCGAACTGGAACGGCGCGTTCTTCGCCAGCGCCCGGGAAGCGATGCCGATGTCGGTGTTCTTCAAGACCCTGTGGCTGGCAATCCCGGTGATGGTGTTCTCGTTCAACCATTCGCCGATCATTTCCGCGTTCGCCGTCGAGCAGAAACAACGCTACGGCGACCAGGCCGAACGCAAGAGCAGCGGCATCCTCGCGATGGCCCACGGCATGATGGTGGTGACAGTGATGTTCTTCTGCTTCAGCTGCGTGCTGGCACTGTCGCCGGCTGATCTGGCAGCGGCCAAGGCGCAGAACATTTCGATCCTGTCGTACCTGGCCAACCACTTCCAGACCCCGGTCATCGCCTACGCCGCGCCGCTGATTGCGCTGGTGGCGATCACCAAATCTTTCCTCGGCCACTACATCGGCGCCAGCGAAGGCTTCCAGGGCATGATCGTCAAAAGCCTGCGCGGCCGTGGCCGGGTGATGTCGGCGAGCTGGCTGAACCGTGCGACCGCGTTGTTCATGATCCTCAGCTGCTGGGCCGTGGCGACCTTCAACCCGAGCATCCTGGGCATGATCGAAACCCTCGGCGGGCCGGTGATTGCCTGCCTGTTGTTCCTGATGCCGATGTACGCGATCCGCCGCGTGCCAGCCTTGCGCCAGTATTCGGGCCAGGTGTCGAACGTGTTCGTGGTGCTGATCGGCCTGATTGCACTGTCAGCGATCATCTACTCGGTTCTGCCCTGAAACGGGCCGCAAACGAAGAAGGCGAGCCATGAGCTCGCCTTCTTTTTGGCCGATTTCATTGTTCGACAAAATTCCCGGCATGTCCCTTGCTACATCCCTGGAGGAGACAGGACCACGGAATGGCCGACGGTCAGGTTTGGCGAACCAACCCGATCAAGGCCGGTCAACAACTGCACGTTCAATCAGGCGGTGACGCATCATGGACAATCCTTTTCAGATCATTACCGATGCCTTCGCGCCGGACTATCAGATCAACCTGAGCATTCAGGGCCTCGACGGCAGCATCATGCTGACCCTTTCCAACAGCGGCCGAATCGTCGCCAAACGGATGATCAGCGCCGACCAGCGCAACGACCCCAAACGATTGAAACGACTGGTGCAAAGCATTCAGTTCGGCATCGCCATTGAACAGGGCCACAGCGCCATGGCGATCCTGGAAGCCATGACCCGCGGCGACGGGCTCGCCCCGCCACCGCGTCAGATCAAGGGCCAGCACCGGCCATCGATCAGTCTTTAGAGCTCGCCCTTCTCGATCTCGGGGTGTTCACCGGAGCCCGCACCGAGCTTGCGTTGCGGCTTCTCGATTTTCACTGAAGGGAATTGCGACGAGGCGTAACGCACCACCAGGATCGAGAACGCCAGCAACAGAATCCCGCCGCACAGGTAGATGATGCCCATGTCCGGCGGGTTGTGGTGCGAGACGTTGGAGATCAGCAGCCGCGTCAGTGCGGTGATCGCCACGTAGATCAGGAAGCGCACCGGCATGTGGTTGGTCTTGAAGTAAATCCCGACCATCGCCCCCAGTTCCAGATAGATGAACAGCAACAGAATGTCATCAATCTTGATGTGCCCTTCCTCGAGCATCCCGAGAAATTCCATCACTGCCGCCCAGGCGGTCACCGCGCCAATGGCGAACAGCGCCAGGTAGTGGAAGGTCTCGACGAACAGGTTGCCCAGAGACTCGGCCAGTTGGTGCACGTTTTGCCGCAGTTTCTCGGCCCAGTTGATTTTCACGATGAAGGTTCCTTAGCCCGGTTCGAGCGGATGTTGCACGCTTGGATGTGACGGTTATTGCGCACGCACACGGATGCATGCAGAAAAGAGGCCACGCCATCATGGCGAGGCGCCGCGAAACCCGCGCCGTGGCGTTTGGTCGCACCTGCGCGGCGCATTAGGCCTGACAAAACCCGAATCCGGTCTACATTAAAAAGCCACTACCCAAAGCGCAGGGATTCGCTTATCCTTTTCGCTGTATATAGATACAGTAGTCGCAAAGACAACTTAATGTGAAGGCATGTGAGGTGGTGAATGGCCGTCGAAGTGGTATACCGCAGCAGCCGAGATCTGGAGCGCTTGTTCATGGATAAAGCCGAAGCTGACCGTCATGACAAAATGCTCGAATTGGCCGAGTTGCTGGCCGAAGTGCTGGAAAAAGCCGTTCCATCGTTGAGCGAGCAGCAAGTGGAAGAAGTCGGGATCTTCATGGCGAAGAACCGCGACGTGTTCGCCCGAGCGTTCAAGAGCCAGCCTGATGCCCTGTCGGAGCTGATCAACGCACCGGCCGAACCGGTTGTGGCGAGCGAGACAGCTGACGCGGCCGAAGCGGCAGAAGCGCCTGCCAAACCTGCCAAAGCGGCGAAGGCTGCAAAGTAATCGATACCTGAATTGAATAGCCCCTGAGTTGCAAGACTCAGGGGCTTTTTCATGCCCGGAAAAACCTCAGCGGTACAACACCTTCTCCGCCAACTCGTCCGCCACCCGCGCGGGTGAACGCTTTTCTGCCTGGGCGTGAGCAAACACTTCCGTCAGCCGCGAACTGATCTTCGACAGGTGCGCGGTGATGGTCGTCAGCTCTTCGCCACGGTGCTTGAGGGAAACGTAGATCAAGCCACCGGCATTGATCACGTAATCCGGCGCATACAGGATGCCGCGCCGTTCCAGTTGATCGGCCACATCCAGATGCGTCAGTTGATTGTTGGCCGATCCCGCCACCGCCGAACAGCGCAACTGGGTGACGGTGTGGCTGTTGAGCACACCGCCCAGGCCGCACGGCGCAAGAATGTCGCACGGCGTGCTGAGCAATGCGTCGTTGGCGATCGGGTGGGCGTTGAGCTGCTCCATCGCCAGTTGCACCTTGCCGTGGTCGATGTCGCTGACCAGCAGTTCGGCGCCAGCGGCGTGCAGTTGTTCGGCCAGGGCATAACCGACATTGCCCAGCCCCTGAATCGCCACGCGCAAGCCTTCGAGGTTGTCGCTGCCCAACCGCGCCATGGCGGTGGCGCGAATCCCGGTGAACACACCCATTGCCGCGTGTGGCGCAGGGTCGCCGGCAGAGGTGGTGCTGGTGACGTGCTGGGTCTGCTGGGCGATGCAATCCATGTCCGCCACCGAGGTGCCGCTGTCGATGGCAGTGATGTAGCGGCCGTCGAGCTGATTGATGCAACGGCCGAAAGCTTCGAACAACGCGGCGCGGTTTTCCACATGGGCCGGGCGCACGATCACGGCCACACCGCCACCCTGGGCCAGACCGGCCAGCGCGGCTTTGTAGCTCATGCCCTGGGCCAGGCGTATGGCGTCCTCGACAGCGGATTCGTCGTTCGGGTAGGCAAGATAACGACACCCGCCCAGGGCGGGCCCGAGGCGACTGTTATGGATGGCAATGACCGCCTTCAATCCGGAGACCGGATCAACGCTAAGGTGCAGCGATTCCAGGCGAGTGCTTTGCATGAGAGCGAACATCGGCAGGCCCCCGAATCACTTCTGGTAGACGCCAGTATAGGCTTGCGCCCAAAAATTGCTGAAGCGCACGGGAATAAGGCCCGACAGCGACCAATGCGTTGCGGCATAACCCGGTGGCAGAGCGGCGCGGCACTGGACGAATGACGGAGACGGGGCTAAAACGAGGCATTCCCCGGAGATTTTGATGAGTCCGCGCCAACGTTTTTTCGACTGTCTGCACCGTTCACCGCCCGCGCTGTTCGAGGCGGCGTTGTGGATGGCTGCCGAGCATGACAAACACGTCGACCCCGAAGCGCTATTGCAGGACTTCAAGGAACTGCAACAGCGCGTCAGTTCCGGTTTGCCACTGTTGCCGGTCAGCGAACTGGCGCAGCCGCTCCTGCGGCGGATGACCGATCTGGGTTTTGCACAGGATGATTTTGCGCCGTTGCGCCCGCAGGCCGCGATGGTCAACAAGGTGTTGCAGACCCGACGCGGCCAACCGTTGGCCCTGGCGCTGATCGCGCTGGAACTGGCCCGTGGTCTGGAGATCCCGCTGGTGGGTGTGAACTTCCCCGGACATTTCCTGCTGAAGGTGCCCGGGGCTGATCACTTGCTCGATCCGTGCGGTGGGCGGCGCCTGTATCCGAACGATTGCCGCGAACTGCTGCATCGCCAATACGGCCACCAGATGCAACTCAACGCCGATCACCTGCTGGCCGCCACACCGCTACAGATGCTTCAACGCCTGTCGCGCAACCTGCGCCAGTTGCACCTGACCCACGATGACTTCATCGCCGCGCTGATCGATGCCGAACGCGTGCTCGAAATGGGCGATGCCAGCGCCGCCGACTACTTGGCCCGGGCCAGCCTGTACCAGCGTCTCGACTGCCCGAACGCCGAGCGCTTCGATCTTGAGCACGCGCTGCTGCTCAGTGACGACCCGATTCAGCGACTTCGCCTGACGGAGCGGCTGGGGCATCTGCCGCCCAATTCGGTGGTGCACTGACTGACGCCGCAGCAGGCGAACGCACCTGAATGATCAACAACGCCGCAATCACTGCCGGAATCGCGCAGAAGAAGAAAATCTGCTCCACCGGAATGTGCATCGCCAGCAACAGGCTGCCGAACAGCGGCCCGAGAATCGAGCCGAAACGCCCCACTCCCAACGCCCAACCGGTGCCGGTGGCGCGCACGTGCGCCGGATAGAAATTGCTGGCGAACGCATTGAGCGTCAGTTGCCCGCCAATGATGCAGAAGCCCGCCGCAAACACACAGGCCACCAGATAGCGCGGGTTGTCGTGATTCAGGCCCAGCAGAATCGTGCACACCGCCGCGCCGGCCAGCACACCGGACAGCAACCGCACTTTGCGCTTCAGACGATCAGCGAACCACGCCATGCAGATCGCACCCAGCGTACCGGCGAACAGAAACATCGACGTCACCAGATTCGCTTCATTGAGTTTCAGGCCACTTTCCAGCAGCAGCGACGGCAGCCAGCTGATCATGAAATACAGCAGGATCAGACTGACGAAAAACGTCGCCCAGATCAGCAAGGTCGGGCGTGCGTAGCCGTTGCGGAACAATTCAACCACGGTCAGTTTGCTGCCCTGCTCGCGTTCGTTCTGCTCGACCGACGCAGCGGGCGGTTGCCAGTCCGGCAGCATCCGCGCGGTAACCTTGCGCAGCCGCGCATACGGTGGCGCATCGCGCAGCAGGCGCGGCAGTGACTCGGGCAGCATCCACCAGAGGAACGGAAACAGCAGCAACGGCGTAACGCCGCCGGCGAGGAACACCGCTTGCCAGCCGAACCGGTCGATGAACCCGGCCGCGACAAAACCACCCGCCGCCCCGCCGAAGGAAAAACCGCACGCCGCCAGCGTCACCATCAACGTGCGCAGGCGTGGCGGGGAGTACTCCGACATCAACGCCATGGCACTGGGCATTGCGCCGCCCATGCCGATGCCGCAGATGAAGCGCGCGATCATTAAGGTATTCAGGGAATCGGCGAACACCATCAGCACCGTGAGGCTGGCGTAGATCAGCACACAGGCGAGCAGAATCCGCCGTACGCCGAAACGGTCGGCCAGCGGCGTCACGGCGAGCGAGCCTAGAGTCAGGCCCAACAGGTTGGCGCTGAACACCGGGCCGAACGCGGATTTCTCCAGGCCCCAGTCCTGCGCCAGCGCGGGCACCACGTAACCGAGTACCTGGGCGTCATAGCCGTCGGTGACCAGCAACAAGGCGAGAAGAATCAGGAGCAACCACTGAAAACGGGACACAGGACGGGCGTCGAGTGCCGCCCGGAAGCTGGCAATCTGGTTATGCATCGCAAGGTACCTGTTTTGTTTTTATGTTTTTTTGCGGGTAACCGGAATGGCTCCCGTGCGCTGCACGGGAGCCATCAAATGCTACTTCGGCGTGTCCGGCTGATTCGCCGGATGCGCCGCGATGAACGCCGGATGTTCAGCAGCCAACGCGGCCACCCGACGGATCCGTGGATACGCCTCCAGCGAAACGTTGAAACGCTCGGCCGCATACAACTGAGGGATGAGGTACACGTCTGCCACGCACGGCCACTCGCCGAAACAGAAGCCGCTGTCGCCGATCAACTGCTCCACCGTCGCCAGCCCCTGACCGATCCAGTGAGCGATCCACTCGTTGACCTGCGGCTCGTCATGGCCCAGACCACGCAGGCGATTGAGCACGCTGACGTTGTGCAGCGGATGCACGTCGCAGCCGATCACCGCCGCCACGCCGCGCACTTGTGCGCGGGCAACGAGGTCCTCGGGCAGCAGCGGCACCTGTGGATAACGTTCCTCCAGGTACTCGATGATGGCCGGCGACTGAATCAGCAACTTGCCGTCATCGGTACGCAGCGCCGGCACCCGGCCCTGGGGATTGATCGCCAGGTACGCCGGTTGCCGATGTTCACCGCCGGGCGGCGCGATCAAATTGACTGGCAACGCCTGATAGTCGAGGCCCTTGAGTGCCAGCGCGATCCGTACCCGGTAGGACGAAGTGGAACGGTAATAGGTATAGAGATCCATGAGCCGCTCCTGTCAGCGCGCCGCCAGCACAGTGCCACGGCATTCGCCGAAACCGATCGAGGCAAAACCTTCACGGGCGCAACGAGCGCGCAGGATGATTTCGTCGCCATCTTCAAGGAATTTGCGCACCTCACCGGAAGCCAGCTCGATTGGCTTTTTGCCACCCTCGGTGATTTCCAGCAGGCTGCCGAACTGGCCGTTTTCAGGGCCGGACAAAGTGCCCGAACCGAACAGGTCACCGGCCTGCAACTGGCAGCCGTTGACGCTGTGGTGCGCGACCATTTGCGCGACAGTCCAGTACATGTAGCGGGTGTTGCTCAGAGTCAGGCGATGGGCCGGCAGGTTCTGCTCGCGCATTTTCTCGGTGAGCAGCAGCACTTCCAGCTCGATATCGAAACCACCGCCATCCTGATCGCGCTTGTCGAACAGGTACGGCAATGGCTGCGGATCACCTTCCGGGCGCGCCGGTTGCGCGGTGCGGAATGGCGCCAGCGCTTCGGCGGTCACCACCCATGGCGAGACGCTGGTGATGAAGCTTTTGGAGAGGAACGGGCCGAGCGGCTGGTATTCCCAGGCCTGGATGTCACGGGCCGACCAGTCGTTGAGCAGGCAGAAACCGGCAATGTGTTCAGCGGCATCGCCGATGGCGATCGACTCGCCCATCTCGTTGCCCTGACCGATCCAGATCCCCAGCTCCAGCTCATAGTCCAGACGCGCACACGGGCCGAAGGTCGGCTCGGTCGCACCGGCCGGCAGGGTCTGGCCTTTCGGGCGACGCACGTCGGTGCCGGAAGCACGTACGGTGGACGCACGACCGTGGTAACCAATCGGCACGTGTTTGTAGTTCGGCAGCAACGGGTTGTCCGGACGGAACAGCTTGCCGACGTTCTGCGCATGCTCGATGCCGACGTAGAAGTCGGTGTAGTCACTGATGCGCGCCGGCAGGTGCAGTTGGCAATCGGCGGCCAGCGGCAGCAGTTTTGCGCCCTGGGCTTCAATATTGCCGCGATGGGTGCTGCCTTCGCTGAACAGCTCCAGCAGTCGTTCGCGCAGGGCAACGCGAGCGTCGCGGCCGAGTTCGAAGAAGGCGTTCAACTGGCCGCCTTGCATGGCTTCGACTGCACTGCGCGCGACGCCGTCGAACAACCCGGCCTCCAGCGCCACTTGCAGATCGAAGATGTGTTCGCCAATCGCCACGCCCGCGCGCGGCGCCGAGCCGTTGAGGCTGAACACGCCCAGCGGCAGGTTCTGCAACGGGAAATCGGTGTGGCCGTTGGCCGAAGCGACCCAACTGCGGGTGATGGAATTCTGAGTCATGGGTTATCTCCGGGTCGGGTCGAACGTGGCGGGCAGCGTGGCCCAGCAGGCGTCGTAAGTGGATTGCAGTTGCGGACAGTCGAGGGCAAAGCGGCTTGGACGCAGCACCTGGCTGGTCTCGAACATGAAGGCCATGGTGTTGTCGATCTTGGCCGGTTTCAGGTCCGCGTTGATGGCTTTGGTGCAGGTCTCACCGTCCGGGCCATGAGCACTCATGCAGCTGTGCAGCGACGCGCCGCCAGGCACGAAACCTTCGGCCTTGGCGTCGTACTCGCCCTGGATCAGGCCCATGAACTCGTTCATCAGGTTGCGGTGGAACCACGGTGGACGGAAGGTGTTCTCGGCCACCATCCAGCGCGGCGGGAAGATCACGAAGTCGAGGTTGGCCAGACCGTGGACGCTGGTCGGCGACGTGAGCACGGTGAAGATCGACGGGTCCGGATGATCGAAACTGACGGTGCCGATGGTGTTGAAGCGGCGCAGGTCATATTTGTACGGCACGTTGTTGCCGTGCCAGGCGACCACGTTCAGCGGCGAGTGATTGAGTTCGGTGCCCCACAACTGGCCGAGGAATTTCTGCACCAGGGTGGTTGGTTGTTGCAGGTTTTCGTAGGCGGCGACCGGAGTCAGGAAGTCCCGTGGATTGGCCAGGCCGTTGCTGCCGATCGGCCCCAGATCCGGCAGGCGCAGCGGCGCGCCATGGTTCTCGGCGACGTAACCGCGCGCCTGCGGGTCGAGCAGTTCGACGCGGAATTTCAGGCCCCGTGGCAACACGGCGATTTCCAGCGGCGCCACTTCCAGCACACCCAGCTCGGTTGCGATGCGCAGACGCCCCAGTTGCGGCACCAGCAGCAGCTCGCCGTCGGCGTTGAAGAACACCCGTTCCATCGAACGGTTGGCGCAGTAGTGATAAATGCTGATGCCGGCCGGTTTCTCGGCAGCGGAATTGGCCGCCATATTCACCAGACCGTCGATGAAATCGGTCGGTTCGGCCGGGATCTCCAGCGGGTTCCAGCGCAGGCGATTGGGGGTCACTTCACCCAACGGTCCACCGGCCAGTTGCCGCTCCAGTTTGACGAATGCCGGGTGATTGGCCGACGGCTGGATCCGGTACATCCAGGTACGCCGCGCTTCGCTGCGGGTCATGGTGAACGCAGTGCCGGAGAACAGTTCGGTGTAGAGACCGTACGGGGCTTTCTGCGGGGAGTTCTGGCCGACGGGCAGTGCGCCGGGCAACGCTTCGGAGCTGAATTCGTTGCCGAAACCGGACTGGTAAGCCAGGGCTGAATCGAGGTTCATGGAGCCTCCTGAACAGGGAGTCGGCATGGCCGGACGCTCTGGATCAGAGGTCTTGGCACGCCGGGGTTATTTTTATCGTAATCCAATTACGCATAACGTAATTTGCTCGCTATCCAGCGTCAAGCTATAAAGACGCCCATTCGTTCCGGGACACGGCAGCACCATGGAAAAAACCAGCGACAGCAACGGCAAACAGAAAGTCCGCTCCGCCGAAGTCGGCACCGACATCCTCAAGGCCCTGGCCGAGTTGTCGCCGTCCACTTCGCTGTCGCGCCTGGCCGAACATGTGCAGATGCCGGCGAGCAAGGTTCACCGCTATCTGCAGGCCTTGATCGCCAGCGGTTTCGCCGAGCAGAACACCGCCACCAACCATTACGGTCTCGGCCGTGAAGCGCTGCGCGTGGGCCTGGCCGCACTCAACAGTATGGACGTGCTGAAAGTCGCCGCCCTGCCGCTGGCCGAACTGCGCGACGAACTCAACGAAACCTGTTTCCTCGCGGTGTGGGGCAATCAGGGCGCAACCGTTGTGCACATCGAACCGGCGGTGCGCGCGGTGACGGTCGTGACGCAACTGGGCTCGGTGTTGCCGCTGCTCAGTTCATCCACCGGTCTGGTGTTCAGCACCTACCTGCCGCACCGGGAAACCGACGAATTGCGCGAACAGGAAATCGCCAGTGGCGGCCATCCGCTGGCGGACGAAAAAGCCTATGCGGCGTTATGTGAACAGATCCGCGAACGCGGTCTGCATCATGTGCACGGTTTGCTGATGCCCGGTGTCGATGCCTTGTCAGCACCAGTGTTCAACGCCCTCGGGCAGATCGCCGCGGTGTTGACCATCGTCGGCCCGACCTCGCTGTTCCACGCCGACGAAAACGGCCCGGCGGCGCAGCGGTTGCTGGCGGCGACACGGGCCGTGAGTTGGCGGATGGGGTATCAGCCAGCGTGAATATTCAACGGCACAAACCGAGCACTCTCGCCCGCGCCACAGCGTGAGTTCTGCGCTCGACGCCCAGCTTCGCGTGAATTCGCCGGACATGCGTTTTGACCGTGTGCAACGAGATGAACAACGTGTCCGCGATTTGCTGATTGGAACTTCCCGACGCGATCAGCCCAAGAACTTGCGACTCTCTCAAACTCAATGAGCCTTCGTTATCCCCTTCATCAAAAAGTGGATCAGCGACCGTTGAGACGGGCCAGATACTGAGCGCTTGCTCATCAAACCTCTTCGACAACCGCTGCAGATTGATATGACTGGCCAACGTTCGCCCTTTATCGAAGTAATGCCGGGCTGACTCCCGATCATTGAGTATCCAGGCCACCTCGCTCATCGCCAACAGCAACTCGGCTTCAAGCACGATCATCCGGCTGGCGTGAGCCTGCTCGAGCAAAGACTGCAATCGCACCACTGGCTGTTGCGCCTGCTGCAACCGGGCCTCAGCCAGAATCAGCAAACACTCAATGCGCGGAATCAGCTCCAGCGTCGCCGGCGGGGCTTGCCTTGCATGCGGGCCGCGATAATGTCTGAGCACCCGGCTCAACGCCTCGCGAGCCAGTTCGGGTCGTCCTTGTTGCAGCCAGAATTCACTGCTGACCTGCAGCAGGACGCCGCGATAAACCGTGTCCGGAATCTGCCGCTGCTGCATCAACCGTTCAGCATCGCGCAGTCGCATGAAGGCGTAAGCGTAATCACCCTGATCGGCGGCCAGTTGCGCCTGACCGAGAAAGCCGTAAAGCACGCGCTTGTCAAAGCTGCGCAGACAGTCGTCGAGCCCTTGCTGAAAGAGTCCGGCCGCCCGGTCCTGCTGCCCCATGCTCAGTGCCAGCCGCCCGCGACGCAGGGCGATCCGCCCCAGCAGCGGCGTCGGTCGCTCGATTGACTGAACAAGCAGCTCATACAGATTGGCCAGTAGTTCTTCGGCTCGAGCCGACGCGCCACGTTGCTCCAGCAATTGGGCATGATCAAGTTCCAGCAACGCTTCGAACAACAGAGAACCCTCAGCCCGGGCCAGACACAACGCTTCACGATTGATCGAATGAGCCAACTCCAGATCACCGCCCAGCAACGCCTGCTGAGTGCGACCCGACAGACAAAGCAGGCGTGCCGTCCAGGCCTGCGGCGGTAGATCGTTCAAGGCTTGCTCGAAGTGATCGCGTGCTTCCTCCATCCGTCCTTGCAGATGCGACAGCCAGCCTTGCTGAGCCTGCCAGCGGGCGATCAATTGCCGTTGCTGGTCAGCCGACGGTGGCGGCAAAAAGCGCGAAAGTTGCCCGATGCAATCTGCAGCCTGCGCAAATCGCCCGGCGAACAGCAACGCCGCCGTGATCAAACCGACCAATTGCGCAGAGCCCAGCAGCAGTTCTTCACCGCGTTGCTCATAAAGACGCAGCAACAGCACAACCGTCTGCTCCTCGAACAGATGCTCGAAACTGAAGTGTTGCAACAGGCTCACCGCGACCTCGTATTCCTCGGCCAGCAACGCCTGCTCGAAGGCGCATTTCCAATGCTGTCCGGCAGCAAACCACTGACAGGCCCGGCGATGCCAGGAACGTCCGGCAGGCCAGGGTTCGTCGCGCATCAAACGCGACAGCGGGGCACACACTTGCAACCACTCGGGCGAGTCTTGCCAGGGTTCAATAAAGCACCCGAGCGTTTGCAGACTGCGCATCCATTGCGCCCCGTCACCAGCACCGAACAGATGGTCGCAAAGGCCGGCATTGAACCGCGGCAAATGCGCCAGCACCCGCCAGGCCTCGGCCAGCTCCGGACTCAGACCGCTGAACAATTCGTGTTGCAGGTAGTCCAGCAAGGTGTCCATGCGTTGCTGCGGCAAGGTCTTTTGCGACCAGTCGCATTTTTGCATCAACAGCATCCGCACCCCGGCACACCAGCCGCCACTGCGCTGAAAGATACGCCCCGCCACACTGTCGGCCTGGGCGGGTGGCAAGTGACGCAGCACTTGTGCAATCTCGTCCCGGGTCAGCGCCAACGCCGTGCCTTCACATTCGTACAAGGCATCGTCGAGCAGCAGGCGCGGCCAGTTGCAGGTTGGGCGCCGTCGCGTGCCGATCCACCACGTCACGGCCGGACTGCTGATCGCCAGCATCCGGTCGAGCAACGCATCCAGCGCCGGCTCCGGGTATCGGCAATAATCGTCGATCAGCACCCAGGTCACCGTAGACCGTCGCGCCAGTTCATACAGCAGTGACGCTTCGTCCGAGGTTGTCAGCCCCATTGCTTGCGCAAGTCGTTCGCAACATTCGCCAGCGCTCAAGGATGCACCGGCCAGCGGCAACCAGCAGACGGTGCAATTGACGGGCGCTTGCAGCAGGCATTCGGTGAGCAGCGCGGTTTTGCCGCTGCCGGCCGGCGCGCAGATCAGTTTGACCCGTGCCGTCGACTCAAGCAGTGCATCGCAAAGTCGCGGACGTGGCAGGTGATGGGAAGAAAGTCTCGGAAAAAAATCTGCTCGATCCAGACGGGGTGTCATGGCGGTCATCGGGTGCGCCTTTTTATCGTTGTGCGTTCACCCTAGCCCTCTCCCCGATGCTTGTTGACGAGTATTCAGTACGCTGATTGCTGCCCATAAAAAAGGCGACCAACCGGTCGCCTTTTGTCTCGCGAGTGTATCGCTCCCCTTACCGGACGCCCTCGGCGCGCAGGGCCGAAGGTGTGAAGTCGGCCGCCTTGGCTTCGAAGCCGAATTCGAAGCTGTGCTTCTCCTCGTTCTTCATGCCCAGGGCAATGTAGCGACCGGCGATGATGTCGTAGAGCGCTTCCAGTGTGTAGGCCTGGGCCTGGTGATCGTAGTAATACTGGGCATGCCCTTCGGCCACCCGCCACAACTGTCCGCGACCGTCGTAGTGATCGGCCAGCGCCACTTGCCAGCTGTCCTCGTCGATGTACATGTGACGCTTGGCGTAGATATGCCGCTCACTCGGCTTGACCGTGCCGATCACTTCCCAGACCCGGTGCAGTTCGTAACGGGTCAGGTCCTGATTGATGTGCCCGGCCTTGACGATGTCGTCGTACTTGAGCTTCGGCGAATCGAGTTTGTAGCTGTTGTACGGAATGTACATTTCCTTCTTGCCAACCAGTTTCCAGTCGTAACGATCCGGCGCGCCGGAGAACATGTCGAAGTTGTCCGACGTACGCAGGCCATCGGCGGCGGTACCCGGGCCGTCGTAGGCGACTTGCGGCGCACGGCGAACCCGGCGCTGACCGGCGTTGTAGATCCACGCCAGACGCGGTTCTTTCACCTGGTCGAGGGTTTCGTGCACCAGCAATACGTTGCCGGCCAGACGTGCCGGGGCAGTCACGGACTGCTTGAAGAAGGTCAGCACGTTGGCGGCCTGCTCCGGATCCAGCTCCTTCATCAACTGCGGCACGGCGATCTCTTCCTCGAAGCGGATCGGTGTGTAGCTGCCGTTGGTCTGCGGGGTCACCTGGGTGATGATCCGGCGCAGGTTGCCACCGTGGTAACGGGTGATGTGGTTCCACAGCACCTCGACACCGTTCTTCGGAATCGGAAAGGCGTAGTAGCGATTGCCAGTGAAATTGGCCAGACCGTTGCCGTCGTTTATCGAGGTCACGTTCAGCGCACTGCGTTTGGCCGACTCATAGATTTCCGGCGGCACGGCGACGGTACGGTGGGTCGGGTAGACCGGAATTTTGTAGGTTTCGGGATAGCGCTTGAACATCGCCACCTGGCCTTCGGAGAGTTTGGCCTTGTACTGGTCGACGTTGGCCGCGGTGATAGTGAACAGGGGTTTTTCGCTGGCGAACGGGTCGGCGAGAAAACCTTTGCTGTCCACCGCCCCTGCGTTTTTCGGGATGCCGCCGGTCCAGGCCGGAATCGAGCCATCGGCGTTACCCGCCTTTTCGGCGCCCAGCGGCGTCAGGCTGGTGCCGAGTTTCTCGGCCTCTTGCGGCGACACCGCCGCGATCACGTTGGCGGCCAGCAGACTCAAGGCCAGGACACCGCATTGCAGAATCATCTTGCGCATTGATTTCATCCTTCTCGGGCAGATCAGAAGTTCACGCCGAAGCTCAGGGCCACGAAGTCACGGTCGGTGAGGACGTTGTAATCGCCGCCGAAAAAGTCGGTGTAACTGAGGCTCGCGGTGTAGGTGTTGCGGTAGTCGGCATCGACCCCGACGCTGATTGCCTTGGCGCCTTCGTTGAACAACCCGTTGGGGCCGTAACCGGAGACGTCGTGGGACCAGGACAGGTTGGGCTTGAGGTTGATCCCGCCGATCACGTTGGCGTAGTCGAGGATGGCCCGGGCGCGATAGCCCCATGAGGTCGAAGTGACGAAACCACCAGTGTCGCCGCCGAAACCGTACTGGCCGTACACCGAATCACGGCCGTAACGCAGCTTGCTGCGCGACTCCAGACCACCGACCCGGACCACCGCCGCCTCACCGACCACGGTCAGGCGTTCGGCACCCAACACCTGATCGAAGAAGTGCGTGAGCGTGCTCTGCAGTTGCGTCACTTCCTTGCGCCGGTAGCCTTTGTTGTCGGCCCCCGGCGACGTAGTCAGCGGCGACGCCGCGCCGCCGGCAATCGGGTTGAGCAAGGCCAGGGTCAGGTCGTTGGTGTTGACCTGCACCGGGGCGTTGGGGCGGTAGCTGAGTTCGCCGGTCCACGCAGTACCGGTGGGCAATGTGGTGGCGAAACTCGCGCCATACAGACGGATGTCTTCCGGGTATTCGAGGTAATACTGACCGCGTCCGAGCATCACGCTTTGCGCCAGCCCGGAACCGCTGCCGGGGGCCAGGCGATTGGCGGTGCTGACCATCCCCGGCAGCGCCGCCAGAGTCGACAGGCCCGCCGTGGTGGTGCCCACCGTGGGCGTACGGCTGTGGTAGTTGAGGAAATAGAGGCCATATTCGGTATCGTCACCGAGCCAGCGCAGCGCCGTACCCCACTGCCCGGAATCCCGTGCATCGCGATCACCGCCACGGGGCACGACGACGCCTTCGCGCGTGACTTCGATGGGTTGTCCGAAAGCGGCGGCCACCGGTGCCAGCGGGGCGATCGCCGGATTGGCGACGGTGTAACCATGGTTGCAACCATCCGCCGCGACGTCGACACCGAAGAAGGTGCCGCAGTTGTCGAGAACGGTCTGGTCCCACTCCAGCTGATAGAAGCCCTCGACCGAAAGTTTGTCCGTCAGGCTTTGCGAGCCGAACAGCATGTTCACCGGAATCAGGCCTTCCTTGATCTCCGCGCCGGGCCGGCGGAAGGCCGAGACGTCGATCGGGTTGATGCTGTTGATCGAGTTGCCGATGAAGGTACTTTCGCCCCAGCTCACCACCTGCTTGCCGGCACGCACGGTGCCCGGCAGATCGGCGATTGAATAGTTGTGATAGACGAACGCATCAAGAATCTGCCCGCCGGAAGACTTGGCGCCTTCCTTGCGGCCCTTGTCGCTGATGGGCTTGAACTCGCGGTCTTCGTCCTTGAGTTCGAAGTCGTACCAGTACTTGCCACGTACGAACACACCGGTGTCGCCGTACTTCAATTCAAGGTCGTGGATGCCCTTGAAGATCTTGGAAAAGGTCTCGCCCTTCTTGAAGTTCAAGCGCCCGTCATCACCGGTCGAAGACTGGCCCGTACCGCCATTGACCGTGCCGACCAGTGACTTGTCCGCATCGCGCATGCCCCAGCTCGCGCCGACCGACAGCGATGAGTCGAACGTGCCTTCGATTTCGCCGATGTTGAAATCGATCGCATGGGCCTGGGCACAGCAACCCAAGGCGACCGCAGCCGCCAGCGCCTGCGGTTTGAAGATGGCGCGCATTGTTGTTTTTGTCATGCGTCTTCCCCGGTGAGTGACAGAAGGCCCCACCCTACTGCCGCCACACGGGGACGATAAGCGCACCAAGGAGGTATTCGCGCTGTCGCCCGAAAGGATGAATCCCCGCCTGGAACGGGGCTTGCCGCGAGGCATGGGCAAGCTGGATAACCCATGATCAATTCAACGGATGATGCCCACCTCAAGACGCAGCACTGTTACATGCCCCGTAACAGTGCATGTCCGGAATCGCTATTTTTCCTTTGGCTTCAAGCCCTTATTCTGAGCGGGCTTTCAAGGCAGACCGCCACGAAGCACAAAGTCCGCGACCGAGTCGTCGGCAACCGATTTCTGATGGACCGAAGCGTTTTTCGCTCCATCGCCCTGGTGTTCACTGACGTTGATTTGTAGCTCCTTGATCCAACGTCTTACCTTGGCCGCTGCGTTTGCAGCGGCCTTTTTTATGGGCGCTGGTTTATCGCGTCGTGTCAGCAATCTGTCACTCCCCCCCGCCACTGTCAGATGCTTCCTGAATCCTTTTCGGAAACTTCCTTATTGAAATAACGAACAACTTCTATTCGTTATTTATCACCGAATTTTCTGCCGCACTCTTCTGTAACTGCCTACAGGACTCTCGGACCCGCGCCCAACGTTTCACCTGTAACTTCTAATGGCAGAACAACTCATCACTTTTAAACAGCGCACATTCAAAAGGATATGAATATGCAAAGGCCTCCAGCATGGGAGCTGACCGAACCTGTCCACACGACAGCACCAGCGCCTCCCGGCTACAACCCGTTACCGGCAACGACATTCGATGTCAGCAGCAGCGGCGCCTTTCAAAGGCCGCCTGCCTTTGCGGGCAACGTACATATCGTGAAAGGCACCGCTCAAGTTCTGGATCAGGAGTTTCAGGCCAGAGCCAGCCAACTTGCACAAACCCTCGAACATGAACTTGCCGCCGCCAGACTTGAAGTTTCAACTCACCCTCTGCCGCCCGCCGAGGCAATCATTCGCGAGCTCGGTGTTCGCAATACGCTGATGGCGCGCAAGACTGCCGAGTTTCATCGCCAGACCGCCTTGGGCAACACGTTTTATGGCAGCGATCCCCTGAACCGGCCGTTGAACGATTTCACCGCACGGGCGCGAACGATGGAGCGCCCTCTCAAGCCTGATGGCATTGCCTTTCAGACCTGGTCGTTCTCATACCGGGCCGCTCACGAAGCGAGGCTGTTGTCGCAATCGTTGCAGTTGCTCAACCAGCAGCAAGTCAATGTGCTCAACTGGCTGGCGACCGTTCAGGCCAACGATCAAGCACGAATCGCTGCAGAGCAACAAGCGCAGAGAGCTGCTGCCGAACTGGCGCGGATCAATGAACAAGCTCGACTTGAAGCGCTGGCACAAGCTGCACGCGTAGTGGCCGAGCGAGAGCGCTTTGCCGCCGAACAACACCGTCAGCAAGCACTCGCAGAGGCGGCACGGCAGCAAAAGGAACAAGAGGAAATCCAGGCTCGTGAAGAGGCGCGCCTTGCAGCGCTGGCTGAAGCACAACGGCTCGCAGCTGAGCAGGCGCAAATCGCCGCCGACGCTGCCGCGCAACAGATTGCTGCCGAACAGGCACGTCTGCAAGCGCAAGCCGATGCTCAGCGCCGCAATGAAGAGCGCCGGCTGCTGGCTGAAAAAACACGGCAGGAAAAACAGCAGAAAGCGCTGCGAAAGGCACAGAAAAGACGCCGTAAAAAAGCGCGCAAGAACGCCAGGGAACAAGCCCGACGGCAAGCAGAAAACGCCCTGAGCGGACAATCTCCCGTCTTTGCCAATGCCGGATCGATGGCCGCATTCGGCCCGACCTTTACCGGGCCGCTCGGTGTTTTTGGCAACAACCCGGCAACCACGCTGGCACTCAGAACGTCGCTGCGAACGGCGGTGTCCCTGGCGCTGGCGGCCATCTCCACAGCGGCTGCACCAGTGATCGTCGGATTCGCCGCTTTGCTCGCCCCCTCGAAACTGGGCAATGGCGATCTTTACTCTGCCAGCATTCCACTGTCAGACCTCGCACCCGACTTGAGCAGCGATGAGCTGTATCAGTTGGCCGCCATTGGAGGGGAAGTCGATCTGCCGGTCAGGCTCGGTTCGTCGACGATGGGCGACAAAATCGAGTTCGTTGTTGTCACCACGGATGGTCTGACTGTCCCTGCCAATGTGCCCGTCAGGGTCGCCCGTTTCGACGCTCGCACCAACACCTACGTTTCCACTGCCAGCGACGCCAACGGCCCCACGCTGACCTGGACGCCATTGGTCAATCCACTGAATCCTTCGACGGATTTACCGCAGGCCGATACGGATCTGCCGGTTTACGACGGAGCTGAAGTGATTCCCGGAGAGGGACGGATTGATCCGTTTCCTGAACTGGATCGGTATGAGTTGGGTGGGTTTATCACGGTTTTTCCGATTGAGTCGGGGATACCGCCGCTGTATGTGGTTTTCAGCAGTCCTTATGACGGAGGCGTCGAAGATGGCGAGCACAGCGGCCGCGCATTCAACCCCAAAGAAACCGGCGGCTCAATTCTTGATTTGGCATGGACACCTGTAACTGCAACATCAGAAGGAGCAACTATCGTAAAACTGCACATATCCAGATTTCCTGAATCGGCCGCCAATAAGGTAATGATTGACCGCCTGGAAAAAATCATCAGCGGAGAGCTTGAAATAACGGACACAGACAAGCGCTTCTACACTCACGAGTTAAGGGAGCTAGAAAGATTCAGAGCCTTGGGGTATGGCGATACCGAGCGGCCTGATCCAGATTCACCTGTTTGGAACAATGTGCACACAGCAACATTGGAAGACTTCAAATTGAAGGATGACGCTTCTCTGCTCTATACACCTGAAGCGCTGGCAGCAGACGCAGAACAAGCAGAACGCGCATACCAGCAGTTGTTGAAGGAGATGTGGAAATGAGCACCGTCGAACAGATCGTAAAAAACGAGTCTCTGGATGACATCGTTGCGGTATTCGCGCTGATCAAACCAAATCCACATCTGGACAGGATGATCAGGCTCTACAACCGTGACATCCTCAAAGGGTATGGTGCGCTCGAAAGCGCTTATTCCCGACTCTTCGCCGCCGGTGTATTGGCCGTTGGAGAGCATGGTCTGGCAATCAAAGGCCCGAACTGGTCACCTCCGAAATTCATGATCGAAAACAGATACTCCTGACCGGCCAATAGGCCACCAGGCTCCCGCCTGGTGGCCACTTCAAGCTACAACGAATACTTCTGCAAATTCCCCATCATTTCCTTCAGCGCCTCAATGTTGTCCTTCGGATGCGCCGCCCCTTCGAAATCACAGATCTGCTGCCAGTGCGCCGCCACCTCTTCCGGTGAGAACCCCACGCGCGGATCGAAACCGGCGCCCAGGCTGCGCTCCCAGCGCACCTTGCCCATCCAGCCGCCGCCGACTTCGAACAGGCCCGAGGTTTCCTGGCATTGCTCGCTGGCCAGGTACACCACCAGCGGGCTGACCAGTTCCGGTTTGAGTTGTTCGAACACTTGCGGCGGGATCAGGCCTTCGGTCATGCGCGTGCCGCCGGTGGGGGCGATGGCGTTGACCAGGATGTTGTTCTTGCGACCTTCGATGGCCAGGGTGCGGGTCAGACCGTAAAGACCGAGTTTGGCCATGCCATAGTTGGACTGGCCGAAGTTGCCGTAGATGCCCGAGGTCGATGCGGTGAAGATCACCCGGCCATAGTTTTGCTCGCGCAGGTGTGGCCATGCGGCGCGGGTCACCTTGTAGGCGCCTTCGACGTGGACGCGGTAGACCAGATCCCAGTCGGCGTCTTCCATCTTGTGGAAAGTCTTGTCGCGCAGGATCCCGGCGTTGTTGACCACCACGTCGACGCGACCGAACACATCGAGGGCGTTCTGCACCAGTTTGTCGCCGTCGGTGACGGAATCATGGTTGGCTTCGGCGATGCCGCCGGCCTCGCGGATTTCCGCCACCACGCGGTCGGCGGCCGAGGCGTTGGCGCCTTCGCCCTGGGTCGAGCCGCCGAGGTCGTTGACCAGCACTTTGGCGCCCTGTTTGGCGAACAGCAAAGCATGTGCGCGTCCCAGGCCACCGCCGGCTCCGGTGACGATCACGACTTTATCTTCGAAACGCACAGACTCATTCATCGAGGCAACTCCAGCAGGCCTGAGGGACAGTGTCCCTGAGTGTCAGGCACAGAGCCTGCGGTCACAACGAACACGGCTGAGGCTGAATGGTGCGCGATAAGGCTGGGGGATGATGAAACCGTGCAGAGGCGCAAAGCGCCTCCGCCCTGCGATCAGGAACACGCCACCTTGCGCGGCGGCAACACGAAGTGATCGCGAAATTCGAGGTAGTGCTTGAGCACCTGCACCGGCGCTTCGCTTTGCGGGTAATGACCGATGCCCGGCAACAGCACGGTGTCCGCGTCGGGTATCAGCTCGCGATAACGCTCGACCATGTGCGCACCGGAAATCGGATCGACTGCGCCATCGATCACCCGCAGCGGCACCTCGCCGCGCTGCATCGCCGCGACCCAACGATCACGCTGCACCCGACGCTCCGGAATATAGGTGATCAGTTTGTGCATGATTCGCGGGCCGCGATTGCACTCGATCAGGCTCCAGAAATCATCCATTTCACTTTCACTGGGCCGGGTGTCCGGGCCGAAGATCTGATGGAAACTCTTTACCAGCGCATCGCGGGTAAACGCGCGACCGATCATCCAGCCCAACGGGCTGAGCAACAGTTTTTGCGTCAGCAGCGGCCGATGGGTTTCCGGAAACAGACCACCGTTGAGGAACACGCAACTGGCGACCTCGATCAGGTCATCGTAATGCCGGGCCAACAGTTCCTGGGCAACGCTGTCGCCATAGTCGTGAGCCAGAATGTGCACTGGTTGCTCGACCTGCAGATGCGCCAGCAAGGCCTGTTGCAGATCGGCCTGCTCCAGCAGGCTGTAGGTGTGATTCAGCGGTTTGGCAGAGTCGCCGAAGCCGAGCATGTCGCAGGCAATCACCCGGTAGCGCTGGGACAGCGGCTGCCACAGGTAATGCCAATCCCAACTGGCCGTCGGAAAACCATGGATCAGCAGCAGCGGTTCGCCCTGCCCGGCCGTCCAGTAGCGGATCGGCTGGCCACGAAAGACAAACGTCTGGCTGCGTTTGCGCCAGGCACTCAGAGGAATCTCGGCGAGAGGCATTACAGTTTATACCCCGGGTCTTGTTTATCGAGTTTGCGCAGCAGTGCCGGCCAGGCCAGTGCGCCGCCCATCCCTTGAGCACTTTTGGTGACGCCAGCGATCATCGCCTTGGCACCTGCCAGAATCTGCGGTTCGATGGCGATCAGTTCGGCACCGCCGGTTTGCGCCATGACCTGGATGTCACAGGCACGCTGAAAGGTGAACATCATCAGGAACGTGTCGGCGATGGTGCCGCCGCAGGTCAGCAAGCCGTGGTTGTGCAGCATCAAGAAATTGTTTTCGCCGAGGTCGGCCTGCAACCGGGCCTTCTCTTCGTGATTGAGCGCCACGCCTTCATAAGCGTGAAAGGCCAGGCTCGACAGCACGAACAACGATTGCTGACTGATCGGCAACACGCCCTGTTTCTGCGCTGACACCGCAACGCCGGAAGCGGTGTGGGTATGCAGCACGCAGGTCACGTCATGCCGCACTTCGTGGACGGCACTGTGAATGGTGTAACCGGCGGGGTTGATCTCGTAAGGGCTGTCCATGAGTTTGTTGCCGGCCTGGTCGACCTTCACCAGACTGGACGCAGTGATCTCATGGAACATCAGGCCGAACGGGTTGATCAGGAAGTCTTCGGTGCCCGGCACCTTGGCCGAGATGTGGGTGAAGATCAGATCGTCCCAGCCATGCAGGGCGACCAGTCGATAACAGGCGGCGAGATCGACCCGGGTCTGCCACTCCGCAGCACTGACCTGGTCTTTGACATTCAAGGAAGAAGGGACGGGGGCTACGCTCACTGTATGCACCTCTGTTTTTGTTTTTTTCGGCAGGTGTCAGCAGTCTAGTCAGCCCCGGGGGATCGCGTAGTTGCATTGGCAGCCAGCTTGATGACTGAACGAGTCAGCCACGCCAGCCGCTTGGATCCATGTCAAAGCAACGACGCCAACAAAGGCGCGGCGAACAGATTGAGCAGCCCGGTGAGCACCATGACCAGCCCCGCCACCGAACCTTCTTCGCCCCCCACTTCATGGGCGCGACTGACGCCCGCACCATGAGCGCCAACGCCAAACAGGGCGCCGCGCGCCAGGGCACTGCGCAGCGGCAGCCACTTGAGCAACACCCCGCCCAGCATGGCGCCGAACACCCCGGTGAACATCACGAACACCGCCGTCAGTTCGGGCACACCGCCCAGATCCTGCGCCAGCGGCATGGCAAACGGCGTGGTGATCGAGCGCGGCACCAATGACAGCGTCACCGAACTGTCCAGCGCCAAGGCCCTGGCCAGGCCAAACGAAGTCGCGATCGACGCCGCACTGCCAGCGAGCATGCCCAGCAGCAACGCCGACCAGTGACGCACCAGCAGACGCCGCTGTTGCCAGATCGGTACGGCAAACGCGACGGTGACCGGACCGAGCACCAGCATCAGCCAATGGGTGTTGCTGGAATATTCGGCGTAGGCGGTATGCAGCGGAACGGCAAGAGCCAGCAATAATGCGGGGACCAGAATCAGTGGCGACAGCACGTAGCGACCGGTCCGACGATACAGCCAGCGACTGAACAGGTAGGCCAGCAGCGTGAATGCCAGCCAGAACATCGGCATCAGTTCAAGCTTCATGGGACCGCCTCAGGCGCACGGCCAGCTCCACGGTGAACGCGGTCACCAGCATTACCATCAGCGTGCTGGCGGCGATTACCAACAGAATTCGCCAGCCGTCATCTCGCAGCAATGCGCCGTAATCCAGCAGGCTCATCAAGGCCGGAATGAAGAACAGCAGCATCTCGGCCATCAGCAGTCCCGCGCCCATTTGCAGCGCCGCCGGCTTGACCCAGCCGAACGCAAAAGCCAACAGCAGCAACGCCATGCCGATCACGCCGCCGGGGATCGGCCATGCCAGCCACGCAGCCAACTGGCAGCCGAGCAGATAGAGACCGAGCAGCACGGCCAGTTCGGCCAGCAGGCGAGAGAGATATTTGAATGTCGAGGCGTTCATGGGTGGGCTCCTTTCAGGGGCCTATTTTACGAACCGGACTGCCATCCCCGAAGCGAATTGTTAGACTCAAAGCCATTCCAATCTGGAATCAGGCCATGGAATTCAAACAGCTCAAAAGCTTCGTCGAAGTCATGCATCAGGGCGGTTTCACTCAGGCGGCAAAAAACCTGCACATCAGTCAGTCCGCCGTGAGCAAGCAGATCGCTCAGCTCGAACAGAGCCTCGGCACGCCGCTGCTCGAACGACTGGGCTCGCAGCTACGCCTGACCGCCGCCGGCAGCGTGGTGCTGCAACGGGCCGAAGGCATGCTGCGCCTGCGCAATGAATTGCTCAGTGAACTGGATGACCTCAGCCAACTGGCGCGCGGCGAGCTGCGTCTCGGTTTGCCCTTGCTGGGCAGCGATGCCCTGTTTGCCGGGCTGTTCGCCGAGTACCGGCGGCGTTACCCGAACATCAGCGTGCAGTTGCTCGAAGGTGGCAGCCGCAATATCGAACAGGCGGTATTGAGCGGTGAACTGGAACTGGGCGGCAGTCTGCGGCCGAAAGACCCACAGTTCGACTTCCAGCCCTTCTGCGATGAACCGCTCGATGCGCTGCTGCCGGTGGATCACCCGCTGGCGACGAAAGGTGAAATCGGTCTGGAGGAACTGGCCGAGACGCCGTTCCTTTTGTATCAACGCAGTTTCGTGCTCAATGACCGTTTGCTTCAGGCGTGCCAGCAGATGGGCTTCACCCCGAAAGAAGGTGGCCGTAGCGGCCAGGCGGATTTTCTCGCGGCGCTGGTGGCCGCCGGGCAAGGCGTGGTGCTGCTGCCGAGCGTGGTGGCACGCGGTCTGGTGCGGCCAGGCGTGGTTCGCCTGACCTTGAACGCGCCGGATTACCTGCGCTGGGACATCGCCTTCATCTGGCGCCGGGGCGCGTATCTGTCGAAGGCTGCACAAGCCTGGCTCGCGCTGTTGCGCGAACACGGGATCAGCCCTTGAGCGTGGCGATCAACTGTTCCAGCCAAGGCTCGGCGTCGGTTTCCGGGGTGACGCTTTCGCTGGCGTCGATGCGCAGCATGTCCTGCACTTCACGCACGCCGAGTTCGCCGAACAGCTCACGCATCTGCTCGCCGCCGCCGCAGAAAGTGTCGCCGTAACTGGCGTCGCCCAATGCGATCACCGCGCCAGGCAAGCCACGCCAGGCTGCCGGCAGCTGATCGCGGAGGGTCGAGTACAAGGGTTGCAGGTTGTCCGGCAACTCGCCCATGCCCGTGGTCGAGGTCACGGCCAGCAAGGCTTCAGGGCCATAGGCCTGGAGGTCGGCGAGGCTGGCACGCGAGTTGTAGAAGGTTTCAAAACCGGCGGCTTTCAACAGGCTCTGGGCGTGGCGGGCGACTTCTTCGGCCGTGCCGTACACCGAGCCGGAGAGGATGGCGACTTTCATCAATCTGATCCTGAAACTGAAAAAAAGAGCGGCGATAGTAACAGCCGGCGGCGCAATGTTGCGATTGGCTCTCGATAAGCGCTGATGGCCAGTAGACAGCGCCGATTGATCTTCTAGAATGCCTGCCACCGACACCCTTGAAAGGATTCAAAGATGATCAATGCCAGCCTGCTGCAGATGGTGATCAACGCGTCGAACGATGGAATCGTGGTGGCCGAACGGGAAGGTAAAGAGGACAACATCCTGATTTACGTGAACCCGGCTTTCGAACGCCTGACGGGTTACACCAGTGAAGAGATCCTGTATCAGGATTGCCGTTTTCTGCAGGCCGGAGACCGGGATCAGGGCAACCTGCCCCTCATTCGAGAGACCCTGCGCAATAACGGCTCGTGCCGCGAGATTCTGCGTAACTACCGCAAGGACGGCACACCGTTCTGGAACGAGCTGTCGCTGTCGACGGTAAAAAACGCTGACGATGGACAGACTTACTTCGTCGGCGTGCAAAAGGACGTGACCGTTCAGGTCAAGGCGCAGCAGCGAGTGGCACAGCTGGAAGCCCAGGTCGCGGCACTCGAGGCAGAGCTGGCGGCCATCAAAGCGACGAACGGCGCAAACAAAACAGCGAACTAAGTGTCATTAACTACAATCACCAATGACTTTGTAATTATTTATTTCGAGCTAACCATGCAACGCGACGCCCTCCTGACCCAGGACGAGCTGGATTTTATCCAGACCATGCAACACAACCCGCAGCTCAATGTGCGGGATGCGACGTCGAGCCTGTTGGTCAATGGTGGTTCGCAAATCCGTGATCTGCTCACGCGCCTGGCGGCCCATGAGCAAGTCACCATCCAGGCCAACTTCGAAAACCAGCAGATGACCTTTCCGCTGCATCTGGTGGAAGACGAATTCCACGCCCTGCATTTGCGCCTGGGTGTGCCAAGCATTTATGAAGACGGGCCGATGGTTCGCCCATGGCGTCTGACCCTTGAAGAACCGGTAGCGCTGGAGAATGCCAAGGGTCAACCGGGCATGCTGTGGGTTCACGAGGTTTCGCACAAAGGCGTGTTGCTGGAAGTGCGCAACAAGACCAAGCCACCGAAGCATTTCGCCCTGTGGTTCAGCCCTTCAGGCTATGAGCGGATTTCCCTGCGCGGCACCTTCGAACGGGAAACCGAAAGTGGTTTCTACGCCTACGACTTGAGCCAGAGCGACGCCGACGAGACCGAGCGCCTGCGCCAGTTCATCCTTCAGCAACATCGCCTGACTCACCCTGCCCTGCACACCTGAGTCTCAGGTATCCAGCGTCCCCGCGAGAAACTGGTTCAGGCGCTGGCGCATGGTCGAACCTTCATTGCCCAGACAGCCCACCGATGAACCGGCCAGGCTGTCCTGTGCCAGATCCGACGCATCGCCCGCCAGCATCAACTGACAATCCAGGCTCAGGGCCAGGCGGTTCAGACGCCGGGGCAATTCGGTAGTCGGGGCGTGATTGGAAAACAGCACCAGCGCCTGCGGTTTGATTTTTTCGCAAACCAGCGTCAGCTCATCGAACGGCTGGCCGGTGGTCAACACACGAACGCCCGTGTCATTGCCACTGAGAAACAGCGCCGCCACCAGCAATTCGAGTTCGCGGCACTGCCCCGCCAGGGCGCTGACAATCACCTTGCGAGGATGCGAGCCACGCAACACGACAATGCGCTGCAGCACCCGCGCCCTCAGGAAACCATCAAGGAACAGCCACTCGCTGGTTTGCCCGAATGAATCCTGACGCTGCAACAAGCGCAGCCACAGCGGCATGAGGATGTCCTGGAACACCACAGGCAGCGTGTAGGAAGAGAAAATCTGCCCGTAGACCCGATCCAGTTCCTGGTCATCGAATGAACTGACCGCGCGCTGGACCTGATCCTGCCATTGCAGATAGTCGGCCTGCACCATGTCATTGGGAATGATGTGCGCCAGCGCCTTCATCGGCTCGGTCTTGGCGAGGATCCTGCCGACCTTGCTCACCGAGACACCACGATCAATCCAGTCGACGATGCTGCGAATGCGCTCGATATCGGTCATCGAATACAGCCGGTGCCCACTTTCGGTGCGTGTCGGCTGGATCAAACCATAACGTCGCTCCCATGCGCGCAGCGTGACCGGGTTCACTCCGGTCAGACGCGCCACTTCACGTATGGGGAAAAGCTCCTCGCGCTCAAGCGCAACAGATGCCTGCGAAGCAGGGCGAACGTCTGTAATGACAGGCATGTGTGCGGGCACGTCCTTGTTGGCGTTGTTAGCGTAGTTGAATCCCATTCTACTCCGGATGCCCCTTGTCGGTTCAAGCTATGAAACGGGACGAAATTCTCTGGTTTCGTCACAATAATCAGGAATAATCCTTGCTTGTCGAAAAGCGCAGCCCTCTACCCCGGCGCTGCGTCAGGCGAAGTTCCTACCCGGAACGACGCAAACGTAATACGGAGATACACGATGTCTACTTCCCCCGTCACGCTGATGGTCGCGCGTCGCGTCGCCGATGGCCGCTATCAGGACCTGATCGCCTGGCTGCGCGAAGGCGAACAACTGGCCACCGACTTTCCCGGCTACCTGGGTTCCGGCGTATTGGCTCCGCCTCCCGGCGACGATGAGTTCCAGATCATTTTCCGCTTTGTCGACGAACAGACCCTGCACGCCTGGGAGCACTCGGCCTCGCGCACCGCGTGGCTGGCCCGTGGCAGTGATCTGTTTGCCCACCCGACCGAACATCGGGTCAGCGGCATCGAAGGCTGGTTCGGTGCAGCCGGCGTGCGTCCTCCGCGCTGGAAACAGGCCGTGGCCATCTGGCTGGCGTTTTTCCCGGTTTCCCTGCTGTTCAACTTCGTGCTCGGTCCGCTGCTCGGTGAAATGAGCCTGTTGCCCCGCGTGTTCATCAGCACACTGTGCCTGACGCCGTTGATGGTCTATTTCTTCATTCCACTGTCGACACGCCTGCTGGCCGGCTGGCTCAACAGTTCCCCGCCCCGTCCACTGCCTGGCGCGGCGTCCACGCAAAATCGCTGAAACCATCGCTCGCGTCGCTGTTATAGTTTTTGCTCTGACCTCGACGCGAGCCGTTCATGACCTCTTTTGCAGCTCCCATTCTCATCACTGGTGCCGGCCAGCGCGTCGGGCTGCATTGTGCGCAGCGGTTGCTGGAGGACGGTCACCGGGTCATCTTCACTTACCGTAGCGAACGTCCGGGCGTGAAGACGCTGAAGGACCTGGGCGCGATCGGCGTGTTCGCGGACTTTTCCAGTGAAGCTTCCATCCTGGCGTTCATCGCCGAACTGAAAACCCACACCGACAGCCTGCGAGCCATCGTCCACAACGCCTCCGAGTGGCTGGCGGAAAACGGGGACGACGAAGCCGAAGCCTTCACTCGCATGTTCAACATCCACATGCTGGCGCCGTACCTGATCAATCTGCATTGCGCCGACCTGCTGCGACGCTCGAACCCCGCCGATATCATCCACATCAGCGACGACGTCACCCGCAAGGGCAGCAGCAAACACATCGGCTATTGCGCCAGCAAGGCCGGGCTCGACAGTCTCACGCTGTCCTTCGCCGCGCGCTACGCCCCGTCAATCAAGGTCAACGGCATCGCGCCAGCCCTGCTATTGTTCAATCCCGACGACGACGCGGCATACCGCGCCAAGGCGCTGGCCAAGTCCGCGCTGGGCATCGAACCCGGCAGCGAAGTGATCTATCAGAGCCTGCGCTATCTGCTCGACAACCCTTATGTCACCGGCACGACCCTGACCGTCAACGGCGGGCGGCACGTCAAGTAAAACGCCCCCGCGAGGATGCTCCATGACCCGTTCCCTGCCCGAAAACTACCGCGAGATCCTGATCGGCCTCGGTGAAGATCCCGACCGTGAAGGCTTGCTCGACACACCGGTGCGGGCGGCCAAGGCCATGCAGTATCTGTGTCACGGCTATGAGCAGAGCGTCGACGAGATCGTCAATGGTGCGCTGTTTGCTTCCGACACCGACGAGATGATCATCGTCGCGGACATCGAGCTCTACTCGTTGTGCGAACATCACCTGCTGCCCTTCATCGGCAAGGCCCATGTGGCTTATATTCCGACGGGCAAGGTGCTGGGGCTGTCGAAGATCGCACGGCTGGTGGACATGTTCGCCCGCCGCCTGCAGATCCAGGAAAACCTCACCCGGCAGATCGCCGAGGCGGTCCAGCAAGTCACCGATGCCGCCGGTGTCGCGGTGGTCATCGAAGCCCGGCACATGTGCATGATGATGCGCGGTGTCGAGAAACAGAATTCGACCATGAACACCTCGGTCATGCTCGGCGCCTTCCGCGAGTCGAGCAACACCCGCCAGGAGTTCCTGCAATTGATTGGACGGAGCAAGTAAATGCCACAACTTCAACCGGGAATGGCGCGCATCCGGGTCAAGGATCTGCGCCTGCGCACCTTTATCGGGATCAACGAGGACGAAATCCTCAACAAGCAGGATGTGCTGATCAACCTGACCATCCTGTACGCCGCGCAGGAAGCGGTGCGCGACAACGACATCGACCACGCGCTGAACTACCGCACCATCACCAAGGCGATCATCGCCCACGTGGAAGGCAACCGCTTCGCGCTGCTCGAACGCCTGACCCAGGAATTGCTGGATCTGGTGATGGTCAACGAATCGGTGCTGTACGCCGAGGTCGAAGTCGACAAGCCGCACGCGTTGCGTTTTGCCGAGTCGGTGTCGATCACCCTCGCCGCCAGCCGCTGAGTGCGTCTGGCGCTTCAAGCGTCAGACTTTTATCATCCGCGCCACGATTTGACTGCACAGAGCCCATCATGACCGAGCAACAACGCCTCGAACTCGAAGCCGCCGCCTTCCGCCGGCTGGTCGCCCACCTGGACAGCCGCAAGGATGTGCAGAACATCGACCTGATGAACCTCTCCGGGTTCTGCCGCAATTGCCTGTCCAAGTGGTACAAGGCCGCCGCCGACGAGCGCCAGATCGACGTCAGCCTCGACGATGCCCGCGAAGTGGTTTACGGCATGCCGTACGCCGAGTGGAAAGCCCAATATCAGCAAGAAGCCAGCGCCGAACAACAAGCGGCGTTCGCCAAAGGAAAACCCAATGAGTGATCTGAACACCCTGCGCGCCAGCCTCAAGAGCGGCGAACACGTTTTTGCCGACACCCTGGCGTTCGTCGCCGCCGGTTACGACTACCAGCCACAGGCGTTCAACAACGGAGGCGTGGAAAACGCGGCCGGGCAGAATGAAGGTTCGTGCAAGACGCTGGGTCTGGCGCTGCTGGAAGGCTTGAGCGATGAAGAAGCGCTGCTGGCGTTCGGCGAACACTACCGTTCGGTCGTGGCGACGCCTGAAGGCAGCGATCACGGCAATATCCGTGCGCTGATCCAGCACGGTCTGGCGGGCGTGAAGTTCGAAGCGCAGCCGCTGACGCGCCGTTGATTCCGAGCGAATCGCGAGCATGAAAAAACCGGCCAATTGGCCGGTTTTTTTTGTACCTGCGATCTTAGAACGAAGCGTTCTGCAGATCGTCCAGGTAACGCTCGGTGTCCAGTGCCGCCATGCAGCCGGCGCCGGCCGAGGTGATGGCCTGACGGTAAACGTGGTCGGCCACGTCGCCGGCAGCAAAGATGCCTTCGACGCTGGTCGCAGTGGCGTTGCCTTCACGGCCGCCCTGAACCACCAGGTAGCCGTCCTTCAGCTCCAGCTGACCTTCGAACAGCGAGGTGTTCGGGGTGTGGCCGATCGCGATGAACACGCCGTCGACCTTGATTTCGTCGAAGCTGCCGTCGTTGTTCTTCAGACGTGCACCGGTCACGCCCATGTTGTCGCCCAGCACTTCGTCCAGGGTCGCGTTCAGTTTCAGCTCGATCTTGCCTTCGGCCACACGGGCGTTGAGCTTGTCGATCAGGATCTTCTCGGCGCGGAAGGTTTCGCGACGGTGGATCAGGGTGACCTTGCTGGCGATGTTGGCCAGGTACAGGGCTTCTTCTACAGCGGTGTTGCCGCCACCGACCACGGCCACCGGCTTGTTGCGATAGAAGAAACCGTCGCAGGTCGCGCAGGCCGAAACGCCTTTGCCCATGAACGCTTCTTCCGACGGCAGGCCCAGGTAACGAGCGCTGGCGCCGGTGGCGATGATCAGGGCGTCGCAGGTGTAGGTGCCGCTGTCGCCAGTCAGGCTGTACGGTTTGGAAGCGAAGTCCACCGCGTTGATGTGATCGAACACGATCTCGGTTTCAAAACGCTCGGCGTGCTCACGCATGCGCTCCATCAGCACCGGACCGGTCAGACCGTGGACGTCGCCCGGCCAGTTGTCGACTTCGGTGGTGGTGGTCAGTTGACCGCCGGCCTGCATGCCGGTGATCAGCAGCGGCTTGAGGTTGGCACGGGCAGCGTAGACAGCAGCGCTGTAACCGGCAGGGCCGGAACCGAGGATGATCACTCGCGAATGACGGACTTCAGACATGAACCTGTCTCCTGTTGACCGGCCAATACATCAGGCGCGGACGCCGGACTGCCGGCGAGAATAAAAAAGGACTGTGGATAACCTTGGGGAAGGCATGAGCTCGACAGTCCTGTAAAAAGTTGGGTGCAGCGTATCGAGGGGGGCAAGATTAAGGAAATACGGTTTAACAATCCAGCTCATAGGTGGTCTCTATGCCGACACACTGACGAGATGGACGTCTTTGTTACAGTGAATGTCGATCCCGCTGCCGCGCTTTCACAGGTTATGCAAAGTCGGTAAGGTCGGCGCGATTTCCCTTGCTCGGAGCACCTTATGCCCGCCCCTGTTCTCTCCGGCCCGCAATACCTGCGTGAAGGCCTGAAACTGGTCTTGAGCCCTGGCCTGCGCCTTTTTGTGCTGCTGCCGCTGGCCATCAACCTGGTGCTGTTCGTCGGATTGATCTATTTCGCCGGCCACCAGTTCAGCCTGTGGGTCGATACCCTGATGCCGTCGCTCCCCGACTGGCTGAGCTTTCTGAGCTACATCCTGTGGCCGCTGTTCGTGGTGCTGGTGGCATTGATGGTGTTTTTCACCTTCACCCTGCTGGCCAACGTGATCGCGGCGCCCTTCAACGGCTTCCTCGCGGAAAAAGTCGAAGTCGTGGTACGCGGCACCGACGACTTCCCGGCCTTCAGTTGGGGCGAACTGATTGAGATGATCCCGCGCACCCTGGCCCGGGAAATGCGCAAACTGGGCTACTTCCTGCCCCGGGCGATCGGCCTGTTCATCCTCTCGTTCATCCCGGTGGTGAACATCGTCGCCGCACCGCTGTGGCTGCTGTTCGGCGTGTGGATGATGGCGATCCAGTACATCGACTACCCGGCGGACAACCACAAGCTGGGCTGGAACGAGATGCTGGCCTGGCTGCGGCAGAAGCGCTGGCAGAGCATGAGCTTCGGCGGGATCGTTTACCTGGCGTTGCTGATTCCAGTGGTGAACATCCTGATGATGCCGGCCGCCGTGGCCGGGGCTACGCTGTTCTGGGTGCGTGAGCGCGGTGCCGAAAACCTCGTGACGCAACGCTGAAGTCGCGTTCACAAATCCATCATCCGAACGTCACAACCACGACATGGCCTCAGCCGACACTGAGGTCATGACGACAGCTCTACACATCACTCTGATCAGCGAAACCTTCCCACCGGAAATCAACGGGGTGGCCAATACCCTTGGCCGCTTGTGCGACGGTTTGCGCGCACGCGGGCATCGGGTGGAACTGGTGCGGCCACGTCAGGGTGACGATCCGCAGCGCAGTGAAGACGATGCGCTGCTGTTGTGCCGGGGCTGGCCGCTGCCGGGTTATCCGGGGTTGCAGTGGGGTCAGTCGTCGATGCACAAGTTACTGCGACGCTGGACTCGCCAGCGCCCGGATGTGCTGTACATCGCCACCGAAGGCCCGCTCGGGTTGTCGGCACTGCGAGCCGCGCGCCGCCTGGGCATCGCCGTGGTCAGCGGCTTCCACACCAATTTCCAGCAGTACACCAACCAGTACGGCCTCGGCCTGCTGACACGATTGCTGACCCACTATCTGCGCTGGTTCCACAATCGTTCGGCGCTGACCCTGGTGCCGAGCGTCAGCCAGCGCCTGGAACTGGAACGACGACATTTCGATCGTCTCGCGCTGCTGTCCCGAGGGGTCGACAGTCAGTTGTTCCACCCGACCAAACGCCTGAACGCCTTGCGTGAGCAATGGGGACTGAGCGAGCAGGACATCGCGGTGATTCACGTAGGACGCCTGGCGCCAGAAAAGAATCTCGGCCTGCTCAAGCGCTGCTTCGACAAGCTCGCCAGCGCTTATCCACAACGCAACCTGAAACTCATCATCGTCGGTGACGGACCACAACGGGTGGCCCTGGAAAAAGAATTGCCCGAGGCGATTTTCTGCGGCTCACAACGCGGCGAAGCGCTGGCAGCGCACTATGCGTCTGGCGATCTGTTCCTGTTTCCGAGCATGACCGAGACGTTCGGCAACGTCGTGCTGGAGGCGCTGGCTTCGGGTCTTGGCGTGGTGGCGTACGATCAGGCGGCGGCTGCGCAGCATATCCGCCACGGCTACAACGGCGTGCTGGCGATGCCGGGGGATGAAGAGGCGTTTTGCGATGCAGCGCAATGGCTGCTGGAAGAGGATGAAACCCTGCGTTGCGTCCGATTGAATGCCCGCCAGCATGCGAGTCGCCAGGGCTGGGCGGCCATCATCGAGCAGTTTGAAAACCATTTGCAGGGAGCCTGCCGCGACCTGCGCGACAAGCCCCCCACTGCAATCAAACCAGCGTCATCAACGCCTCACGGCTGAACGGCAGAATGTCCTGCTCGCGGCCTTCGCGCACTTTCTGCGCCCAGTCCGGGTCCACCAGCAGCGCACGACCTACCGCCACCAGATCGAACTCGTCGTTGTTCAGGCGCTCCAGCAGTTTTTCCAGACTGGCCGGTTGCGCGACCTTGTCGGTGTTGACCATGAACTGCAGGAACTCGCCATCGAGGCCGACACTGCCGACAGTGATGGTCGGTTTGCCGGTCAGTTTGCGCGTCCAGCCAGCCAGGTTCAGTTCGGAACCGTCGAATTCCGGTTCCCAGAAACGGCGCGTCGAGCAGTGGAAAATATCCACGCCGGCGTCGGACAACGGCTTGAGGAACTCGCCCAGCGCCTCCGGGGTTTGCACCAGGCGTGCGGTGTAGTCCTGCTGCTTCCATTGCGAGAAGCGGAAGATGATCGGGAAGCCTTCACCCACGGCAGCGCGCACGGCCTGGATCAGCTCGATGGCGAAACGCGAACGGTTGGCCAGGCTGCCACCATATTCGTCGGTACGCTGGTTGCTGCCTTCCCAGAAGAACTGGTCGATCAGGTAACCGTGGGCGCCGTGGATTTCCACGCCGTCCATGCCGATGCTCTGGGCATCTTTGGCAGCCTGGGCGAAGGCTGCGATCACGTCCTGGATATCCTGCTTGGTCATGCCGTGCACCACGACCTGACCGTCCTTGAGTTTCTCCGTCGGGCCGTAGCCCGGCACGCTGGCATCCGGCTCGGTGCCGATGCGACGAACGCTGCCGACGTGCCACAGTTGCGGAACGATCTTGCCGCCCTCGGCGTGCACCGCGTCGACAACTTTCTTCCAGCCGGCCAGTGCCGCTTCGCCGAAGAACTGCGGCACATTCGGGTAACCGTTGGAGGCTTGGTGGCCGACGGTGGTGCCCTCGGTGATGATCAGGCCGACACCGGCCGCCGCACGACGACGGTAATACTCAATCACTTTGGAATTGGGTACGCCACCCGGAGAGAACGAACGGGTCATCGGCGCCATGACCACACGGGTCGGCAGTTCGAGGGCACCGAGCTGGAACGGTTTGAACAAGGCTTGAACAGGCATGGGAGGCTCCACGAAAAGGTCATCGACGGGCAGGTGATTCATATGACGGCGATAATATGCGGAGTTTCAACCAGCCGAAAGCATTATTGATCTGAATGATTAAGGGTCAAAAGACAGGCAAAAAAAATCGCAGCTCGATGGCTGCGATTTTCGCGTTTCAGCTCAGGGCTTTTTCAATCGCCGTAATCACCGAAGGATCATCCGGCGCCGTGCGCGGCGAGAAGCGGGCCAGTACACGACCGTCCTTGCCGAGCAGGAATTTCTCGAAATTCCAGGTGATGTCACCGGGAAATTCGGCACCCTCGCCCGCCAGCAGGCGGTACAGCTGATGGCGATCGTGACCGTTGACTTCGAGCTTTTTCGACAACGGAAAACTCACGCCATAGTTGAGGCTGCAGAATTCCTGAATCTCCTGCTCGCTGCCCGGTTCCTGACCGGCAAACTGGTTGCACGGCAGGCCCAGCACACTGAAGCCTTTGCCTTTGTATTGCTGATAGAGGTTTTCCAGCGCCGCGTACTGTGGGGTCAAGCCGCATTTGGAGGCGACGTTGACCACCAGCACGACTTGGCCCTTGAAGGGTGCCAGCGGTAGCTCCTGACCATCCAGGGCTGTCAACTTAAGGTCGTGAAAAGCACTCATGACGAACTCCAGATTCCCGTTTTCTACTCGAAACAGCCACTTGGCGAGGCCACCAAGGACAGCCGCGGACTAAAAAGGCGCCCTCGGGCGCCTCTCCAGTTCTCTGAGCTTAGCGCAGAAAATCAGTGGTGATGGCCACCTTCGCCATGGACGTGACCATGAGCGATTTCTTCCTGGCTGGCGTCACGGATGGCAACGACCTTCACTTTGAAGTTCAGGCGCTGACCGGCCAGCGGGTGGTTGCCGTCGACGGTGACGTCGTCGCCGTCCAGGTCACGAATGGTGACGATCTGCATCTGGCCGTCCGGCGCCGAAGCGTGGAACTGCATGCCGACTTCCAGCTCGTCAACGCCTTCGAACATGCTGCGGCTCAGGGTGCTGACCAGTTCGGCAGCGTATTCGCCGTAGGCATCTTCCGGCTCGACTGCAACTTGCAGGTCGTCACCGACGGTTTTACCTTCCAGGGCTTTTTCCAGGCCCGGGATGATGTTGCCTGCGCCATGCAGGTAAACCAGCGGAGCGCCGCCGGCGGAGCTGTCGATGACCTCACCAGCGTCATTGGTCAGGGTATAGTCGATGGAGACAGCCTTATTGGCGGCGATCAGCATGGGGCGAGACCTTTTGCATAAGAATATAGAAAGGCCAAGTTTAGCGAAGCAATCGCTCGAAAGCGAACACAACCCTGACAAACGGGATTCGACGATCACAGGCTTCCATCAGGACGAGGACGGTCACTGGGTGGCCGAACTTTCCTGCGGCCACACCCAGCACTTGCGACACCAGCCGCCATGGCAGTCACGGGCATGGGTGCTGGATGCAACGCAACGTATTGAAAAAATAGGCCAACCCTTTGCTTGCGGTTGGTGCGCTCAAGGCTCGGTTAGCGCTAACCTTGACGCCTGAAAAACCGGTGGAAGGCCAGCCATAGGCCAACGCCCTTGCCATGCACCCTTAGAGAATCCGCATGCAAACTTTTTTTATCGCGCCCACCGATTTTGGTGTGGGTCTGACCTCCATCAGCCTCGGGCTGGTGCGTACGCTGGAACGGGCCGGGCTGAAAGTCGGCTTTTTCAAACCGATTGCCCAGCCGCATCCGGGCGACACCGGCCCTGAGCGCTCCACCGAGCTGGTGGCCCGCACCCACGGCCTGAAACCGCCGCAGCCACTGGGCCTGGCCCACGTCGAGCGGATGCTCGGCGACGGTCAGCTCGACGAGCTGCTTGAAGAAATCATCGCTCTCTACCAGCAGGCGGCCATCGGCAAAGACGTGCTGGTCGTCGAAGGCATGGTGCCGACCCGCAGCGCCAGCTATGCCGCGCGGGTCAACCTGCACCTGGCCAAGAGCCTTGATGCCGAGGTGATTCTGGTCTCGGCGCCGGAAAACGAAGTGCTGACCGAACTGTCCGGTCGCGTCGAGTTGCAGGCGCAACTGTTCGGCGGCCCGAAAGACCCGAAAGTCCTTGGCGTGATCCTCAACAAGGTCAAGACCGACGAAAGCATGGACGCCTTCGCCGCGCGTTTGAAAGAGCATTCGCCGTTGCTGCGCAGTGGTGATTTCCGCCTGCTCGGCTGCATTCCGTTCCAGCCGGAACTCAATGCCCCGCGCACCCGCGACGTCGCCGACCTGATGGGCGCCCAGGTGCTCAACGCCGGCGACTACGAAACCCGGCGCATGACCAAGACCATCATTTGCGCGCGCACCATGCGCAACACCGTGGACCTGCTCAAGCCCGGCGTATTGGTAGTGACCCCCGGCGATCGCGACGACATCATCCTCGCCGTCAGCCTCGCGGCCATCAACGGCGTACCGCTGGCCGGCCTGCTGCTGACCAGCGACACCCTGCCGGATCCACGCATCATGGACCTGTGCCGTGGCGCGTTGCAGGCTGGCTTGCCGGTGTTGTCGGTGAGCACCGGTTCCTACGACACCGCCAACCTGCTCAACGGCCTGAACAAGGAAATCCCCGTCGACGACCGCGAGCGCGCGGAGATCATCACCGATTTCGTCGCCAGTCATCTGGATGCCAACTGGCTGCACCAGCGCTGCGGCACGCCGCGGGAAATGCGCCTGTCACCGGCGGTGTTCCGCTACCAACTGATTCAACGCGCCCAAGCCGCCAACAAGCGCATCGTGCTGCCCGAAGGCAGCGAGCCGTTCACCGTGCAAGCGGCGGCGATCTGTCAGGAACGCGGGATTGCCCGCTGTGTGTTGCTGGCCAAACCGGCAGACGTCGAAGCCGTGGCCCGGGCCCAGGGCATCGTGCTGCCGCCGGGGCTGGAAATTCTCGATCCGGACCTGATCCGCGAGCGCTACGTCGAACCGATGGTCGCCCTGCGCAAGAGCAAAAGCCTCAACGCGCCGATGGCCGAGCAGCAACTGGAAGACACGGTGGTGATCGGCACCATGATGCTGGCGCTGGATGAAGTCGACGGACTGGTCTCCGGCATCATCAACACCACCGCCAACACCATCCGCCCGGCCTTGCAACTGATCAAGACGGCGCCGGGCTGCACGCTGGTGTCGTCGGTGTTCTTCATGCTGTTCCCCGAAGAAGTGCTGGTCTACGGCGACTGCGTGATGAACCCGCACCCGAGCGCCAGCGAACTGGCCGAGATCGCCCTGCAAAGCGCCGACTCGGCCGCCGCGTTCGGCATCACGCCACGGGTGGCGATGATCAGCTACTCCAGCGGCGAATCGGCCACTGGCGAGGACGTCGAGAAAGTCCGCGAAGCCACCCTGCTCGCCCACGAACAACAGCACTCGCTGCTGATCGACGGGCCGTTGCAGTACGACGCCGCCGCCAACGAAACCGTGGCCCGGCAACTGGCGCCGAACAGCCAGGTGGCCGGTCGCGCCACGGTATTCGTGTTCCCCGACCTGAACACCGGCAACACCACGCACAAAGCCGTGCAGCGCAGCGCCGATTGCGTCAGCCTCGGCCCGATGCTGCAAGGCTTGCGCAAACCGGTGAACGACCTGCCGCGCGGCGCGCAGGTCGACGACATCGTCTACACCATCGCCCTGACCGCGATTCAAGCTGCCAACCGACCTCTGGATATCTGACCCGATGCTGGCCTTTCTCCCTGCCCCCTTGCGCGGCGTGATCGCCGCGCTGCTGTTGGCGCTGAACACGATCCTGCTGTGCTCGTTCCTGTTTCTCGTGGCGCTGATCAAAGTGCTGCCGTTCGACCTCGCACGCCGTGCCTCGCGCTGGCTGATGAGCCACACCCACGAAGCCTGGATCAGCAACAACAAAGGCTGGATGAACCTGGTCCGCCGCACCCGCTGGCACCTCAGCGGCCTGCAAGGCCTGGACTACCAGCATTCGTACCTGATCACCAGTAACCACCAGAGCTGGGTCGACATCCTGGTGCTGCAATACGTGCTCAACCGACGCATCCAGCCGCTGAAGTTCTTCCTCAAGCAGGAACTGATCTGGGTGCCGGTGATCGGTCTGGCGTGGTGGACGCTGGGCTTTCCGTTCATGAAACGCTACTCGAAAGCGTACCTGGAAAAGCACCCGGAAAAGAAAGGCAAAGACCTGGAAACCACCCGCAAGACCTGCGCGAAATTTCGCGACAACCCGGTGGGCATCTTCAACTTCGTCGAAGGCACACGGTTCACCGAAGGCAAGCACGCGCAGCAACAGTCACCGTTCAAATACCTGCTCAAACCCAAGGCCGGCGGCATTGCCTTCGTGCTGGATGCGATGGGCGAACAGCTGGAATCCATCGTCAACGTGACCATCCACTACCCGGGCGGGCGTCCAGGCTTCTGGGACCTGCTGTGCGGCAACGTGCGGGATGTAGTGGTGCACTTTGAAGAACTGAAAATCCCTGCGCAGTTCATCGGCAAGAACTACGACCAGGACGGCGAATATCGCCTGCAGTTTCAAGGCTGGATCAACCAGCTCTGGCAGGACAAAGATGCGCTGCTGGAGCAGATGCACCTCGAGTATCCGAACCAACGCTGATCCCCCTGAGGGAGCCCCCGACAGAATCAGGCCGGCTTCCGCCCCTCACCACTCAACACAATGAGCGTTAGCTCGAGTACCGCTTTTGACGTGCCGGCCCCTTCGGCAGGCTGAGTGGAGGGATTCATCCGGGGATGGGCGCGCAGCGCCGTTTGGCGAAGCCAAACACATCGAGAGGAGGTGCAGCGAAGCAAACCGTAGGCGATGCCCCCGGATGAATCCCGGAACGAAGGAACCCCGAGCCCCAGCGAGGGGCCGAACGCAGGGGCCAAGCCTTTTGCTTACTTTTTGGCGTTTGAAAAAGTGAGCCGCCGTAAGGGCGGAACCGCCAGCCGCAACACCCGCAGAAACGGATATTCACAAAAAACACCCAGAGCCTGGCCGGCCCAAAGGCCGCCTCCGCCAGCAGGCCAACACCCATAGGCCTGCCAACCACAAAAGAAAAGCCCGCCGATGATCACACATCGGCGGGCTTCTTATTGGCAGCTAACGCTTAAATCGCGCCACGCTTACGCAACAGATCCAACACCTGCTTCACACTTTCATCCAGCGACAACGACTGAGTATCGATCACCAGATCAGCATCCAACGGCACGTCATACGGGAAAGACTCACCCGGAATGTTATCGCCACCCGCAGCGTACAACCCTTGCGGATCACGCTCTGCGCAAACAGTCGGCGAAGCCTGGACATAGACCGTCAGCAGACGCTCCTTGCCGATCAGATCTTTCGCCTGTTCACGACCTTCGGCACTCGGCGCCACAAACGCAGCAAGCGTCAGCAGACCCGCTTCGTTGAACTGACGCGCCACATGCGCGGCACGACGCCAGTTCTCGGTGCGACCGGCGCGATCCTGCGGCAGACCTTTGTTGAGGTCGTGACGCAGGTTCTGGCCATCCAGCACAAACACCGCACGACCGAGGTCGAACAGTTTGCGCTCGACCGCGTACGCCAAAGTGCTCTTGCCCGCGCCGGACAGGCCGCTGAACAGCACGGTCGCCGGTTGCTGACCGAAACGCTGAGCGCGCTCTTCGGTCGCTACATGGGCCAGCTTGCCGTGGTGCGTAGCCGTGCCATGAGTCACTGGCTGCGCGACGATCATGCCGGCGCCAACGGTGCCGTTGGTCAAACGGTCAATGATGATGAACGCGCCGGTGGTGCGGTTGCTGTCGTAACCGTCGAGGGCGATCGGCGCATCGAGCGCGATCCTGACCTTGCCGATTTCGTTGAGCTGCAACGCGCTCGCCGGGCCTTCTTCGAGGGTGTTGACGTCGACCTTGTTGACGATGCTGGCGATGGAGCCCGGCACGTAACTGGTGGCGCGTTTGATGTCGTATTTCTTGCCCGGCAGCATCGGCTCTTCAGCCATCCACACCAGCATCGCTTCGAAGCTGTCGGTCACCGGCGGTACGTTGTCGGCGTGTACCAGCAGGTCGCCACGGGAGATGTCGATCTCGTCTTCCATGGTCAGCGTCACGGCCTGGCCAGGACCTGCGTGTTCCAGTTCACCTTCGAAGGTGACGATGGATTTCACGCGGCTGCTCTTGCCTGACGGCAGGACCACGACTTCGTCGCCCTTCTTGACGATGCCGCTGGCCAGGGTGCCGGCGAAACCGCGGAAGTTCAGGTTCGGACGGTTGACGTACTGCACCGGGAAACGCAGATCGGTGAAGTTGCGGTCGCCCGCCACTTCCACGGTCTCGAGGATTTCCATCAACGACTGGCCGGTATACCACGGCGAGCGCTCGGACTTGTTCACCACGTTGTCGCCCTTCAGAGCGGACATCGGCACGAAGTGCATGCTCGTCGGCTTCATCTTCAAGCCTTCGGCGAACTTCAGGTAGTCGGCCTTGATCGACTCGAACACGCCCTGATCGAAGCCTTTGAGGTCCATCTTGTTGATGGCGACAACGATGTGTTTGATGCCCAGCAACGAGGCGATGAAGCTGTGGCGACGGGTCTGGGTCTGCACGCCGTAACGGGCGTCGACCAGGATGATCGCCAGGTCACAGGTGGATGCACCGGTGGCCATGTTGCGGGTGTACTGCTCATGGCCGGGGGTGTCGGCGATGATGAATTTGCGCTTGGCGGTGGAGAAATAGCGGTACGCGACATCGATGGTGATGCCCTGCTCGCGCTCGGCCTGCAGGCCGTCGACCAGCAACGCCAGGTCGATGTCGTCACCGGTGGTGCCGACTTTCTTCGAATCGCGGGTGATGGCTTCGAGGTGATCTTCGTAGATCATCTTCGAGTCGTGCAGCAGGCGCCCGATCAGGGTGCTCTTGCCGTCGTCGACGTTACCGCAGGTCAAAAAGCGCAGCAGCTCTTTACGTTCGTGCTGGCCCAGGTAGGCGAGGATGTCCTCGCTGATCAAATCAGACTGGTGAGACATGACAACCCCTTAGAAATAACCCTGACGTTTTTTATCTTCCATCGAGCCTGCGCCATCGTGGTCGATGACCCGGCCCTGGCGCTCGGAAGTTCGCGTCAGGAGCATTTCCTGAATGATGTCCGTCAGGCTTTCGGCCTCGGACTCCACCGCGCCCGTCAACGGGTAGCAGCCAAGGGTACGGAAACGCACTTTCTTTTTGACGATGCGCGCCTTGTCCTCGTCGGACAGGTGTTCGAGGATGCGCTCGTCGTCGATCATGATCAGCGTGCCGTTCTTCTCGATCACTTCGCGTTCGGCGGCGAAGTACAGCGGTACGATCGGGATGCCTTCGAGGTAGATGTACTGCCAGATGTCCAGTTCGGTCCAGTTCGACAGCGGGAACACACGAATGGATTCGCCCTTGTTGACCTTGCCGTTGTAGACGTTCCACAGCTCCGGACGCTGGTTCTTCGGGTCCCAGCGGTGTTTGCTGTCGCGGAACGAGTAGACGCGCTCCTTGGCGCGGGACTTCTCTTCATCGCGACGGGCACCGCCGAAGGCGGCGTCGAAACCATGCTTGTCGAGTGCCTGCTTCAGGCCCTCGGTCTTCATGATGTCGGTGTGTTTGGCGCTGCCGTGGGTGAACGGGTTGATGCCCTGCGCAACGCCATCCGGGTTGACGTGGGTGATCAGGTCCAGGCCAAGCTCTTCGACCATCTTGTCGCGGAACTTGTACATCTCCTGGAATTTCCACTGCGTGTCGACGTGCATCACCGGAAACGGCAGTTTGCCCGGGAAGAACGCCTTGCGTGCCAGATGCAGCATCACGGCGGAGTCTTTACCGATGGAGTACAGCATCACCGGGTTGTCGAACTCGGCGGCCACCTCGCGGATGATGTGGATGCTTTCCGCCTCCAGCTGTTTCAGATGCGTCAGTTTGTCGACCATGGCTACTCACGAAAGCTTTCTTATGAACGGCCAGCGGGCCGTGTTCGAGCGGGGAATCCTAGCACAGCGACCCCTTCTAATCAGGACGCCAACTAGATCGAAAGGGCATATGAATATGCCCGCTCGTTCGGGTGCTTTTCAGGGAAAAGTCAGATCGGATTCGGGCAGTCGATGAAGATGTGTTCCAGGGCAAACCGCTTCGCCAGATAGTCGCCCAGCGCCTGCACGCCGTAGCGTTCGGTGGCGTGGTGGCCGGCGGCGATGAAGCTGATGTCGTTTTCCCGGGCGCTGTGGAACGTCTGCTCGGAGGCTTCACCGCTGAGGAACAGATCGACGCCGGCAGCGATGGCGTTGTCGATGTAGCCCTGACCGCCGCCGGTGCACCAGCCGACCCGACGGATCATCGCGCTGCCCTCGACCAGCAGCGGCTCACGGCCCATGCGTTCCTGTACACGACGGGCGAAGTCGCGGGCGGTCACCGGCTCGTCCAGCGAACCGACCAGGCCGACGATCTTCAGGTTGTCCGGATCCAGCGGCCCTTCGACGGTAATGTCGAGCTGCCGAGCCAGTTGCACGTTGTTGCCGACGTCCGGGTGCAGATCCAGCGGCAGGTGATACGCCAGCAGACTGATGTCGTGTTTGAGCAAGGTTTTCAGACGCCGCTGCTTCATGCCGGTGACGCACGGGTTCTCACCCTTCCAGAAGTAACCATGATGCACCAGCACCAGATCAGCCTCGGCTTCGAGGGCGGCATCGAGCAGCGCCTGGCTGGCCGTGACGCCGCTGACGATGCGCATCACTTGCGGGCGGCCCTCGACCTGCAGGCCGTTGGGGCAATAATCGGCAATTTTCGCACTGCCGAGGTAACGGTCGGCTTCTTCGACCAGGGTGCTCAGGGCGACGGCCATGAAAGACTCCTAAATATCCCGTTCAGAGGCACGCGCGGCCTCGTATAATGCGCGACATTATGGGCGGTCTGACCCCGCCTGCAACTTTTCCAGGACGTGCTTAATGCTCAAGGCGCTGCGTTTTTTCGGCTGGCCGCTGTTGGCCGGCGTGCTTATCGCTCTGTTGATTATTCAGCGTTACCCGCAGTGGGTCGGGCTTCCGAGCCTCGACGTCAACCTGCACCAGGCCCCGCAGACCACCAGCACGCAGCAGGGGCCGGTGTCCTATGCCGACGCCGTGGTCATCGCCGCGCCGTCGGTGGTCAACCTCTACACCACCAAAGTCATCAACAAGCCGAGCCATCCGCTGTTCGAAGACCCGCAGTTCCGTCGTTTCTTCGGGGACAACTCGCCGAAGCAGAAACGCATGGAGTCGAGCCTCGGTTCCGGCGTGATCATGAGCCCGGAAGGCTACATCCTGACCAACAACCACGTCACCACCGGCGCCGACCAGATTGTCGTGGCGCTCAAGGACGGTCGTGAAACCCTGGCCCGCGTGATCGGCAGCGACCCGGAAACCGACCTCGCCGTCTTGAAGATCGACCTGAAAACCCTGCCGTCGATCACCGTCGGCCGTTCCGACAACATCCGCATCGGCGACGTCGCCCTCGCCATCGGCAACCCGTTCGGGGTCGGCCAGACCGTGACCATGGGCATCATCAGTGCCACCGGCCGTAACCAGCTCGGCCTGAACAACTACGAAGACTTCATCCAGACCGACGCGGCGATCAACCCGGGCAACTCCGGCGGCGCACTGGTGGATGCCAACGGCAACCTCACCGGGATCAACACCGCGATTTTCTCCAAGTCAGGCGGTTCCCAGGGCATCGGTTTTGCGATCCCGGTGAAACTGGCGATGGAAGTGATGAAGTCGATCATCGAGCACGGTCAGGTGATTCGTGGCTGGCTGGGCATTGAAGTGCAACCACTGACTCAGGAACTGGCGGAGTCGTTCGGTCTGTCGGGGCGTCCGGGGATTGTGGTGGCGGGGATTTTCCGCGACGGCCCGGCACAGAAGGCCGGCCTGCAACTGGGTGACGTGATTCTGAGCATTGATGGCGAGCCTGCGGGCGATGGCCGCAAGTCGATGAACCAGGTGGCGCGGATCAAGCCGACCGACAAGGTCACGATTCAGGTGATGCGCAATGGCAAGGAGTTGAAGCTGACCGCTGAAATTGGTCTGCGCCCGCCACCCGCGCCGGTGCAGGAAAAAGAAGAGTAAGACTATGTTCGCGCCAATGGCGCGAATAACAGACATTCTCAACAGGCATGTTATATTGTTTCAATTAGTGCATTGGAACAACATAACATGTCGTCTCGAAAAAAGGCCTCCCTCCTCGGCCTGACCCTTGGGCTGCTGGGCGATCCCGCGTTTGCCGATGAACCGCAAACGCTCGAACTCGACGCCATCAGCGTCACTTCTGACTACGAATCCCCTACCGGGCCGGTCAAGGGCTATCGCGCCACCCGCTCGTCCAGCGCCACCAAAACCGATACCGCGATCCGCGATATCCCGCAGGCCATCAGTGTGGTGCCCGCCAACGTGCTCAAGGATCTGGGCAGCACCAGCGTCGAACGTGCGCTGGATTTCGCCGGTGGCGTGTCGAAGCAAAACAACTTCGGTGGCCTGACGCTTTACGAATACAGCGTGCGCGGCTTCACCACCTCCGAGTTTTACCAGGACGGTTTCAGCGCCAACCGTGGTTACCCGAGCACACCGGACACCGCCAACATCGAGCGCATCGAAGTGCTCAAGGGACCGGCCGCCAGCCTGTACGGCCGAGGCGATCCGGGTGGCACGGTGAACATCGTCACCAAAAAACCGCAGCCCGAGGCCTTCACCACCCTGCAAACCAGCGCCGGCAGTCGGGATCGCTACCGCACGGCACTGGACGTCAACACACCACTCGATGAGCAGGGTAACGTTCTGTCGCGAATCAACCTCGCGGTCGAGGACAACAACAGTTTTCGCGACCACGTCGACAGCAAACGCGTCTTCGTCGCCCCCTCCTTCAGCTGGCAACTGAGCCCGGACACCAGTCTGCTGGTGGAGAGCGAATTCGTGCGCCATAGCTCGACCTTCGATCGCGGCATCGTTGCGCCAAACAATAAATGGAGCGGTGTTTCGCGCTCAACGTTCCTCGGCGAGCCCAACGACGGCAACATCGACAACCACAACAACAAGCTGCAAACCACGCTTGAACACCACCTCAACGATGCCTGGAAACTGCGCCTGGCCAGCCATTACAAGGAAGGCAAACTCTGGGGGTTCGCCTCCGAAAACCGCCCGCTGAACGCCGATGGCCACACCGTCAACCGCCGCTATCGCGAACGCGATACCAACTGGCACGACAGCATCACCCAACTGGAACTGCGCGGCCTGTTCGACCTCGGCAGCTGGCAACACGAACTCCTGATCGGCAGCGAATACGAGAACTTCCGCAAGAACGAACGCGTCACCACCATCGCCGGCGGCCCTTACGCCATCGATATCTATAACCCTGTGTACGGCCAGCCCAAGCCCGACGGTGCACGCTCCGGCACAGACTTCTTCGAACACGTCGAAAGCCATGCGCTGAACCTGCAGGATCAAATCGTCTTCAACGAAAAACTGCGCGGGATGCTCGGTGTGCGATTCGAGCACTTTGAGCAAAACATCGATGACCACAGCCGCAACACCACCAGCCGCCAGACCCACGACGCGCTCACTCAACGTGCAGGCCTGCTCTATCAACTGACCCCGGACACCGGCCTGTTCGCCAACGCCTCGACCTCATTCAAACCGAACAACGGCCTCGATGCGGCTGGCAAACCCTTCGATCCGGAAGAAGGCGTGGGTTACGAAATCGGCATCAAGAACGAGCTGTTCGACGAACGTTTAAGCAGCACCCTCGCCTTCTTCCATATCGACAAGGAAAACGTCCTCGCCCTCGACCCGGACACCGACACCAGCCGCGCCATGGGCAAGGCCCGCAGTCGGGGTTTCGACCTGCAAGTCACCGGGCAAGTGACCGACGCCGTCAGAGTGATCGGCGCCTTCGCCTGGATTGACGCCGAAGTCACCAAGGGTGATGCCGCGATTCCTGCCGGTAGCCGCATCCTCGGGGTGGCCAAACGCAGCGGCAGTCTGTTGGGGGTTTACGAGTTTCAGGACGGCCGCTTGCGCGGCTCGGATTTCGGCGCGGCGTTCACCTACGTCGGTGACCGCTCGGGTGAGTCCGGCAGCGATTTCGAACTGCCGGCCTATCACACCATCGACCTGCTGGCCCATTACAAGGCCAGCGACAACATCACCGTCGGCCTGAACCTGAACAACCTGTTCGACGAAAAGTACTACGAGCGCTCGTACAGCAATTACTGGGTCAACCCCGGCGAGCCGCGCAATTTCACGATCAGCCTGACACTTAACCTGTAAAAGGACGTCACCATGCAATACGGCAAATCCCTGCTGCTCATCGCCGCGCTGTTCGCCACTCACGCTTCGGCCCATGGTTTATGGACCGAACAACGGCGCGGCAATATCGAAGTCGTCTACGGCCACGGTGCCGAAGACAATGCGTTCAAACCGCAGAAAGTCAGCGGGGCGTGGGCCTTTGACGCGGGCGGCAAGATGATTCCCGTCAGTGTGCAGCGCCTTGCAGATCACGCCCGCCTGCAACCGTTGAAACCGCCTGCGGTGTTGGCCGTGGCGCTGAACAACGGCATGTGGTCGCAAACCGCCGACAAGAAATGGATCAACGAGGGGCGCAGCAAAGTCCCGGGAGCCATCGAGTCGACCGAGACCCTCAAGTACAGCCTGGCGATTTATCAGTCGGGAGCGAAGCTTCCCAAACTGGATCAGATCAAATTGCTGATTTTGCCGGAGGTCGATCCACTGACCGTAGGGCCTGGGAAATCATTGCCGGTGCGGGTGTTGCTGGATGGCAAACCGGCAGCGGGCGTGAAGTTGATCGGTGACTACCGCAACGCACCGAATACCTTGAGCTCCGAAACCGACAAGGACGGTCGCGCACAGGTACTGGTGCGTAATGAGGGATTGAATGTGATTGCGGCGCAGGTGGAAGTGCCGGTGAAGGGCAGTGCAGAGGTGAGCAGTCGGGGGTTGTTCAGTTCGTTGACGTTCCTGGGCGAACCGCATCACGAATGAATCAACGCTGATCCCTGCGGGACGGAACCCACAGGGATCAGCGTCGTTTCAGAGCTCGCCGAGACCGTCGATCAACGCCTGATTCTGCTCCGGCGTACCGATCGAGATCCGCAGGAACTGGGCAATCCGTTCCTGCTTGAAGTGGCGCACGATCACACCCTGCTCTCGCAGCTTGGCCGCCAGCCCTGCCGCATCGTGTTGTGGATGCCGGGCGAAGATGAAGTTTGCCGCTGACGGCAGCACTTCAAAGCCTTTGGCCTGTAACTGAGCAACCACCCACTCACGACTCTCGATGACCAGCGCGCAGGTCTTGTCGAAGTATTCGCGATCCTCGAACGCTGCTGCCGCACCGACGTTCGCCATGCGATCGATCGGGTAGGAGTTGAAGCTGTTCTTGATCCGCTCCAGCGCCTCGATCAGGTCCGGATGCCCGACCGCCAGACCGACCCGCAGACCCGCCAGCGAACGGGACTTGGACAAGGTCTGAGTCACCAGCAGGTTCGGATAACGGTCCACCAGACTGATCGCGGTTTCGCCGCCGAAGTCGATGTAGGCCTCATCGACCACCACCACTGAATCCGGGCTGGCCTTGAGGATCTGCTCGACCGCTTCCAGTGCCAGCAGGCAACCGGTCGGCGCGTTCGGGTTGGGGAAGATGATCCCGCCGTTCGGTTTGGCGTAATCGGCCGGGTTGATCCGGAACTGCGCGTCCAGCGGCACTGCATCGAACTGGATGCCGTAAAGGCCGCAGTAGACCGGATAGAAGCTGTAGCTGATATCCGGGAACAGGATCGGCTGATCGTGTTGCAGCAGGCCGTGGAAGATGTGCGCCAGCACTTCGTCCGAACCGTTGCCGAGGAACACCTGATTGCTCTGCACGCCGTAGTATTTGGCGACGGCGTTTTTCAGCAGATCGCTGTTCGGATCCGGGTACAGGCGCAGGTTGTCGTTGAGTTCGGTCTGCATCGCCGCCAGGGCTTTTGGCGACGGGCCGTACGGGTTTTCGTTGGTGTTGAGTTTGACCAGACGGGTCAGCTTCGGCTGCTCGCCCGGCACATATGGCACCAGATCCTTGACGAACGGGCTCCAGAATTTACTCATGTTCAGTTCCCCTTCACTTCGTCTTTGATGCGGTACTCGGCGCTGCGAGCGTGGGCGCTCAGCGATTCGCCACGGGCCAGGATCGATGCGGTCTTGCCCAGTTCGGAAGCACCGGCCTCGGAGCAAAAGATGATCGACGAGCGCTTCTGGAAGTCGTACACACCCAGCGGCGAGGAGAAACGCGCGGTGCCGGACGTCGGCAATACGTGGTTCGGACCTGCGCAGTAGTCGCCCAGCGCTTCGGAGGTGTGGCGGCCCATGAAGATCGCGCCGGCGTGGCGAATCTGCGGCAGCCAGGCCTGCGGATCAGCGACCGACAGTTCAAGGTGTTCCGGGGCGATGCGGTTGGCAACTTCGATGGCCTGGGCCATGTCGCGCACGTGGATCAGTGCACCGCGACCATTGATCGAAGTTTCGATGATGGTGGCGCGATCCATGGTCGGCAGCAGTTTGTCGATGCTGGCGGCCACTTTGTCGAGGAACTCGGCGTCCGGGCTGACCAGAATCGCCTGGGCGTCTTCGTCGTGCTCGGCCTGGGAGAACAGGTCCATGGCGATCCAGTCCGGATCGGTCTGGCCGTCGCACACCACGAGGATTTCCGACGGGCCGGCGATCATGTCGATGCCGACCTGACCGAATACGTGACGCTTGGCGGTGGCCACATAGATGTTGCCCGGGCCGACGACCTTGTCCACCTGCGGCACGCTTTCAGTACCGTAGGCCAGCGCCGCAACGGCCTGGGCGCCGCCGATGGTGAACACCCGGTCGACACCGGCGATGCACGCCGCCGCCAGCACCAGCTCGTTGACCTCGCCACGCGGGGTCGGCACCACCATGACCACTTCGGTCACGCCGGCAACCTTGGCCGGAATCGCGTTCATCAATACCGACGACGGATACGACGCCTTGCCGCCCGGCACGTACAGACCGGCGCGATCCAGTGGCGTGACTTTCTGGCCCAGCACCGTGCCGTCGGCTTCGGTGTAGCTCCAGGAATCCTGCTTCTGTTTTTCGTGATAGCTGCGAACGCGGGCGGCGGCTTTTTCCAGCGCTTCGCGTTGCGGTGCGGTGATGCGAGTCAGGGCCAGTTCCAGGCGCTCGCGCGGCAGGATCAAGTCCGCCATCGAGGCGACTTCGAGGCCGTCGAACTTCTGGGTGAACTCGACCAGCGCCGCGTCACCGCGCTCGCGCACAGCCTTGATGATGTCCAGCACCCGCTGATTGACCGAGTCGTCAGACACACTTTCCCAGCTCAGCAGATGATCCAGATGATGCGCGAAATCCGGGTCAGCAGCGTTGAGTCGGCGAATTGCAGTCGGTGCGGTCATAGCGAGAGCCTCATAGGAATGGCAAAAACTCAGGCGCCCTAACTTAGCAGTCGTTTCCGCTTGGGCACCTGAGATTCTGGCTATGAGGCGGATAGACGGGCGCGACTCAAGGTCGCGCAGGTACATCAGCCGCGGTGTCGAGACTCCACTGCCTTGCGCAGGGTGTCGATCAACGCCTGGATTCGGGCGTGTTGCATTTTCATCGAAGCTTTATTGACCACCAGACGCGAGCTGATCGTGGCGATCAGTTCCTGGGGTTCCAGACCGTTGGCACGCAGAGTGTTGCCGGTATCGACCACGTCGATGATCTTGTCGGCCAGACCGATCAGCGGTGCCAGCTCCATCGAGCCATACAGCTTGATGATGTCGACCTGACGGCCCTGTTCGGCGTAGTAACGCTTGGCAACGTTGACGAACTTGGTCGCAACGCGCAGACGGCCCTTGGGCTCGACAGCACCGATCTTGCCGGCGGTCATCAGCTTGCACTGGGCGATCTGCAGGTCCAGCGGCTCGTACAGGCCTTGTCCGGTGTATTCCATCAGCACGTCTTTACCGGCAACGCCGAGGTCGGCCGCGCCATGCTCGACATAGGTCGGCACGTCGGTGGCACGCACGATCAACAGGCGTACGTCTTCCTGAGTCGTGGGAATGATCAGCTTGCGGCTCTTGTCCGGATTCTCGGTCGGCACGATGCCCGCTTCGGCGAGAAGCGGCAGGGTGTCGTCAAGGATGCGGCCCTTGGACAGTGCGATGGTCAACATGGGAAACGTCAGTCCTTATCAAGGTACTCATGTCCGGTCGCAATCGGCGCCGGACATACATCGAGGGCGTTACCACCCCCGATCAAAACGAATTCAACGGACACTTCCCTGTGTCCAGATGCAGCGACTAGCCCGGAACGCGACGGATCTTGGCGCCCAGCATCTGCAGTTTTTCCTCGATGCACTCGTAACCACGGTCGATGTGGTAGATGCGGTCGATCAGGGTATCGCCTTCGGCCATCAGGGCCGAGATCACCAGGCTGGCCGACGCTCGCAGGTCGGTTGCCATCACTGGCGCGCCCTTGAGGATTTCAGTGCCGGTCACGATCGCCGTGTTGCCTTCGACCTGGATCTTGGCGCCCATGCGGTGCAGCTCGTACACGTGCATGAAACGGTTTTCGAAGATCGTCTCGATCACGGCACCAGTGCCTTCGGCAATGGCGTTGAGCGAGATGAACTGCGCCTGCATGTCGGTCGGGAACGCCGGGTACGGCGCAGTGCGCACGTTGACCGCTTTCGGGCGCTTGCCGTGCATGTTCAGCTCGATCCAGTCTTCACCGGTGGTGACTTCTGCACCGGCTTCGCGAAGTTTTTCCAGAACGGCTTCGAGAATGGTCGGATCGGTGTCCTTGACCTTCACGCGGCCACCGGTAACCGCGGCGGCCACCAGGTAGGTACCGGTTTCGATACGGTCAGGCATGACCTTGTAGAAGGCCGAACCCAGACGCTCGACGCCATCGATGGTGATGGTGTCGGTGCCAGCGCCGGAAACCTTGGCGCCCATGGCGTTCAGGAAGTTCGCCAGGTCGACCACTTCAGGCTCGCGGGCGGCGTTCTGCAGCACGCTGCGGCCCTTGGCCAGAGCAGCGGCCATCATGATGTTCTCGGTACCGGTCACACTGACGGTATCGAAGAAGAAGTGTGCACCGCGCAGGCCGCCTTCAGGGGCCTTGGCCTTGATGTAGCCGCCTTCGACGTCGATGATCGCACCCATGGCTTCCAGGCCACGGATGTGCAGATCGACCGGACGCGAACCAATCGCGCAACCGCCAGGCAGAGCCACTTCGGCTTCACCGAAACGGGCAACCATCGGGCCCAGCACCAGGATCGACGCACGCATGGTTTTCACCAGTTCGTACGGGGCGATCAGGGTCTTGATGGTGCGCGGGTCGATTTCGACGCTGAGCTTCTCGTCGATCACAGGCTCGATGCCCATGCGACCGAACAGCTCGATCATGGTGGTGATGTCGTGCAGGTGCGGCAGGTTGCCGACGGTGACCGGGCCATCGCACAGCAAGGTGGCAGCCAGGATCGGCAGGGCGGAGTTCTTCGCCCCGGAAATGCGGATCTCGCCATCAAGACGAGCGCCACCGGTAATAATCAATTTATCCATAACAATCTCGACGCCCTAGGGCTCAGGTGCGCTCGGCCCAGGCCGCGCTGCTGAAAAATTTCATAGTGACCGCGTGGATGCTGCCATCGGCGATCCATGGGTTCAAATGGGCATAGATGCTTTGCTGACGCTTGACCGGGCTCAACGCCGCCAGTTCATCGCTAATCACGTTCAGCTGAAAGTTGCAGCCTTCGCCTTCAACTTCCACCCGGGTTCCGGGCAGATTTGCTTCAAGGAAGCTCTTCACTTCTACGGCCTGCATGCTCAACCTCAATCGGCGCCCTGTGCGCACGGGTCGGACATCATACAAAAAAGCCCCGCGCCTGCGAACCCCGCTGCGCAGGACTCTGACGGGGGGCTTCTTTACAGATGCGGGTTCAGGGTTGCGCCAACAGCTCGGTCAGCTCGCTGACCTGAGCAATTTCACGCATGTCTTCGGGCATCCCGCGGATGCTGACGGCCTTGCCGGCGGCTTTCGCATCACGAATGAAGCACAGCAGCAACGACAGGCCGACGCTGCTGGACTTTTCCACCGCCGAGCAATCGATCACCAATGCCGGGGCATTGCACGATTTGATCAGCGCCCGGCCCTGCTCCCGAAGGCCGGGACCGGTGCGGTAATCCAGCACGCCAGTGAGTTGCAGCTCACTGGCGGCGTCCAGACGAATGGCCGACTCGGTCATTGGGCAGGCTTTCCGTTCTGTTCAGCCGACTGCTTGGCCTTGGCCACTTCCCCGGCCCAACCGTTGATGGTCTTGTCCAGGTCGTTGCCGTTGCGCTGCATTGCATCGGCGAACTGATCGCGGAACAGCTTGCCGATGTTGATGCCGTTGATGATCACGTTGCGCAGTTTCCACTCGCCATTGATCTTCTCGAGCGTGTACGACACCGGGTAGATCGCGCCGTTGCTGCCCTTGACGGTCATGCCGACGCTGGTGCGATCGCCCGACTCGTCCTTGGCCGGATCAACAGTGATGCCCTGGTTGTTGTATTCGAGCAAGGCGTTGCCATAGAACTGGAACAGGCCTTTCTTGAAGTTTTCCTCGAAAGTCTTCATCTGCGCCGGTGTTGCCTTGCGCGAATACTTGACCGTCATGATGCTCTTGGAAATGCCCTCGGCATCCACGACCGGTCCGACGATGCTGTTCAGCGCCGCGTAGAAGTCGTTCGGGTCCTGCTTGTACTTCTCTTTATTGGCGGCCAGATCGGCCAACATCCGTTTGGTGGTGTCCTGAACCAGGTCGTGCGCCGAAGGCGCCGCCACGGCGTTAGCCACCAGCGGCAGTGCCGCCAGCAACACCAACAGGCCACGTCGCAAGGTAGAGATCATTCAAAAGCTCCTCATTTGGCGTCTTTGCTAACGGTATTGAGCAGGAATTTACCGATCAGGTCTTCCAGTACCAGTGACGACTGCGTGTCGTGGATGGTTCCACCATCCTTGAGGCGGGTTTCTTCCCCGCCCACGCTGATACCGATGTACTTCTCGCCCAACAGGCCAGCAGTGAGGATAGACGCTGTGGAGTCGGTCGGCAGGTTGTCGACCTTCTTGTCCACCAGCAACGTTACCCGACCGGTGAAACTGTCGCGGTCCAGATCGATCGCCGTGACCTTGCCGATGGTCACACCGGCCATGGTCACTTTGGCTCTGACCGTCAAACCGGCGATATTGTCGAAGTACGCGTAAAGTTTATAGCTGTCGGTGGTGGACGTCGGAGACAGGCCACTGACCCGCAGGGCCAGCAGCAACAAGGCCAGGATCCCTGCCAGCAGGAACAGGCCGACACCGATTTCCAGGGTGCGGTTTTGCATCAGAAATCTCCAAACATCAAAGCGGTCAGAATAAAGTCCAGGCCGAGCACTGCCAGCGAGGCAAACACTACGGTCTTGGTGGTGGCACGACTGATCCCCTCGGAAGTGGGCTCACAGTCATAGCCTTGGAATACGGCGATCCAGGTCACGACAAAGGCGAAAACGATACTTTTGATCACGCCATTGAGCACATCGCTGGAGAAGTTCACGCTGTTCTGCATGTTCGCCCAGTAGGAGCCTTCATAGACGCCCAGCCAGTCGACCGCGACCCAGGAACCGCCCCAGATGCCGACCACGCTGAAGATCATCGCCAGCACCGGCAGGGAAATGAAACCGGCCCACAGACGCGGGGCAATGATGTACTTGAGCGGGTCCACACCGATCATTTCCAGGCTGGACAACTGCTCGGTGGACTTCATGTTGCCGATTTCCGCCGTCAGCGCCGAACCGGCACGACCGGCGAACAGCAGCGCCGTCACCACCGGACCCAGTTCACGCAGCAGGGTCAAGGCAACCATCTGCCCCACCGCCTGCTCCGAACCATAGCTCGACAGAATACTGAAGCCTTGCAGCGCCAGCACCATGCCGATGAAGATCCCGGACACCACGATGATCACCAGAGACATGACGCCGACTGAATGCAACTGTTTGACCAGCAGGCCGAAACCACCGCTGATGCCGCCCCGGCCCAGCAGGGCATGGAACAGGAACAGGGTCGCCCGACCGAATACCGCGACAGCGTCGATGGCTGACTCGCCGAATCGACGCACGCGTTCTATTAATGAAATTCTGCGCATCAGCGCTTCCCCAGAAGATCTGCGCGGTAATCCGTCGCTGGAAAGTGATACGGAACCGGGCCATCGGGGTTGCCGGTCATGAACTGACGGATACGCGGCTCGTCCGAGTTCATCAACTCGTCCGGCGTACCCTGCCCAAGCACCTGGCCATCACCTACGACATAGATGTAGTCGGCGATGCTCGCGGTTTCCGCCAGATCGTGGGAAACCACGATGCTGGTGATCCCCAGCGCGTCGTTGAGCAGACGGATCAGGCGCACCAGAACGCCCATGGCGATCGGGTCCTGGCCGACGAACGGTTCGTCGTACATGAGAATCTGCGGATCCAGCGCAATCGCCCGGGCCAGCGCCACACGACGTTTCATGCCGCCGGACAGCTCGTCGGGCATCAATTCGATGGCGCCGCGCAGGCCGACTGCCTGCAATTTGAGCAGAACGATGTCGCGGATCATCTCGTCCGGCAATTCGGTGTGAACGCGCAGGGGAAAGGCGACGTTCTCGAACACGTCGAGATCGGTGAACAGCGCGCCGCTCTGAAACAGCACACCCATGTGCTTGCGTGCATCGAACAGATCGCTGCGCGACAGCTTCGGCAGGTTCTGGCCGTTGACCCAGACCTCACCCTGCGAAGGCCGCAACTGGGCGCCCATCAAGCGCAACAGCGTGGTCTTGCCACACCCGGAAGGCCCCATGATGCCGGTGACCTTGCCGCGCGGGATGCGGATATCGACGTTATTGAAAATGCTCCGCGCACCGCGCTTGAAGGAGACTCCCTTCAGCTCGACCGCGTAGGCGTTATCGGCACTCATCTAAACTCCTTGCGATGCAGCCTCTCACTCGGACGCCTGGCTTTCTGGAGAAAGCCCCTACATCCCGGGCAGGCCGAACTGGCGGCGAACTATATCACTGCAAAGGGCAAGCGCCCAAGGCCTCTCCCCGGCCACGTTCAGCGATATGACAGGCCCGATGCTTCTATTAGAGGGTTTTAGTAACGAGGAATGACAAAGCACGACGAACTTGCGTGAGGCTTTTCAACATAACCGCTATAATCGCCGCCTTTTCATCGGGCTATACGATTTCTGACATGAGCCAAACCAGCGACCTGATTCAATCGGCACAACGCACCATCCGCCTCGAAGTGGAAGCCGTACAAGGCTTGTTGCCCCATATCGACGCCGATTTCGTACGCGCTTGCGAGATGATTCTGGCCAGCAAGGGCCGTGTCGTCGTGGTCGGCATGGGCAAGTCCGGGCACATCGGCAACAAGATTGCCGCGACCCTGGCCAGCACCGGCACCCCGGCATTTTTCGTGCACCCGGCCGAAGCCAGCCATGGCGACATGGGCATGATCACCCGTGACGACGTGATCCTGGCCCTGTCGAACTCCGGCTCCACCAACGAAATCGTCACCCTGCTGCCGCTGATCAAGCGCCTGGGCATCCAGCTGATCAGCGTGACCGGCAACCCGCAATCGCCTCTGGCAAAAGCGGCCGAGGTCAATCTCAACGTTCACGTCGAGCACGAAGCCTGCCCGCTGAACCTGGCACCGACCTCCTCGACCACCGCCGCACTGGTCATGGGCGATGCCCTGGCCGTGGCGCTGCTGGAAGCCCGCGGCTTCACCGCCGAAGATTTCGCCTTTTCCCACCCGGGTGGCGCACTGGGCCGACGCCTGCTGCTGAAAGTGGAAAACGTCATGCACGCCGGCCAGGAGCTGCCGCAGGTACAACGCGGCACGCTGCTCAAGGACGCACTGATGGAAATGACCCGCAAGGGTCTGGGCATGACCGTGATTCTTGAAGCCGACGGCAAGCTTGCCGGGATCTTCACCGACGGCGACTTGCGCCGTACGCTGGATCGAAGCATTGATATACGCAGCGCCACCATCGACCAGGTGATGACCGTGCACGGCAAGACCGCCCGCGCCGAAATGCTCGCCGCCGAGGCCCTGAAAATCATGGAAGACCATCGAATCAACGCGCTTGTCGTCGTGGATGAGGACGATCGCCCGATCGGCGCCTTCAACCTCTCCGACCTGCTGCGCGCAGGAGTGATGTAAATGAGCACCGATCTGCTGCAACGCGGCAAAGCCATCAAACTGGCGGTTTTCGACGTCGACGGCGTCCTCACCGACGGGCGCCTGTACTTCCTTGAAGACGGCAGCGAGTTCAAGACCTTCAATACGCTCGACGGCCAGGGCATCAAGATGTTGATGAACGCCGGCGTGCAAACGGCCATCATCAGTGGTCGCAAGACCCCGGTGGTCGAACGCCGGGCGAAAAACCTGGGCATTCCGCACCTGTTTCAGGGTCGTGAAGACAAACTCGTCGTCCTCGACGGCCTTCTCGAGCAACTGGGCCTAAGCTATGAACAGGTCGCCTATCTCGGCGACGATCTGCCCGACCTGCCGGTGATTCGCCGGGTGGGGCTGGGGATGGCGGTGGCCAACGCTGCCGCTTTTGTGCGCGAGCACGCCCATGGCGTCACTCAGGCCCGTGGTGGCGAGGGTGCCGCCCGTGAATTCTGCGAACTGATCCTGCGCGCCCAGGGCAGCCTCGATGCCGCCAATAACGCGTATTTGTGAGTCAAACCATGTTTAGCAAAAAGTTTCGCAACATACTGCTGTTCGGTTGCATCGCGGCCATTTTCGGCGCGGTCGGCTACTGGAACATCAGCCCGGAACGCTTCCTCGACAAGCCTCCTGTCTCGGCAGAAGAGAGCCCGATCGACTGGTACGCGACCAACACCCACACCTTGCAATACCTGGAAGACGGCAAGGTGCAGTACGAAATGACTTCCGACAAGGCCGAGCACGTCAAGGCGACCGACATTACACTGGTCACCAAGCCCGACCTGAACATGTATCGCGGCACCGACTTCCCATGGCACGTGACCAGCGAGCGCGGTGAAGTGAATTCCGGTGGCACCGAGGTCGAGCTGATCGACTCGGTTCGCGTCAAGCGCACCGATGAAAAGAACCGCGACACCCTGATCACCTCCACTCGCATGACAGTGTTCCCGCAGCAACAATATGCGCAGACCCAGCAACCCGTTAGAATCGACGGCGCTGGCGGTGTATCGACCGGCGTGGGAATGAAAGCGTATTTGAAGGAAAGCAGGATACACCTGCTATCGAACGTAAGAGGACAGTATGAGGCTCGTTAAAACCCTCCCTATTTTGCTCAGTCTGGGCGCAGCACTGGGAAGCGTGAGCGCCTGGGCTCTGCCGAACGATCAAGAGCAGCCAATCCGCATTCAGGCCGACGATGCCCAGCTGGACGACAAGAATGGCGTTGCCACCTATAAAGGTGACGTGATCATCACTCAGGGTTCGATGATCGTCAAAGGCAACACCGTGACCATCACCCGCACCCCGACCGGCGATATCGACGTCGTGACCTCGGTGGGCAACCTTGCCTACTTCGAGCAGTTGCAGACGGCTGGCGACACCAAGCCTGTACAGGGCTGGGGCGTGACCATCCAGTACCACGCCGCGCAAAACCGCGTTGTGCTGATCGACAAGGCGAAAGTCGTCGACAAGGACAACAACACCACTCAGGGCGAGAAAATCGTCTATGACACGGTGAAAAAGCTGGCCAGCGCGGGTCGTGCCACCGGCAACAAGGTCACCGAAGCGCGTCCGCGCATTGACATGGTGATCCAGCCGAAGAAGAAAACCGACGAGAAATCCCAGTAATGGCAACTCTGAAAGCTCAGCACCTGGCCAAGGCCTATAAAAGCCGCCAGGTCGTGCGCGATGTCAGCCTGTCGATCGACAGCGGTCAGATCGTCGGACTGCTCGGCCCCAACGGCGCCGGCAAGACCACCTGCTTCTACATGATCGTCGGCCTGGTGCAGGCCGATCAGGGTCGCGTGCTGATCGACGACCTGGATGTCAGCCACCAGCCGATGCACGGTCGCGCCAAGGCCGGTATCGGCTATCTGCCACAGGAAGCGTCGATCTTTCGCAAACTGTCGGTGGCCGACAACATCATGGCCATCCTCGAGACCCGTCAGGAGCTCGACAAGGCCGGTCGTCGCAAGGAGCTGGAAAGCCTGCTGCAGGAATTCCACATCAGCCACATCCGCGACAACCTCGGCATGAGCCTGTCCGGTGGTGAGCGTCGCCGGGTGGAAATCGCCCGTGCACTGGCCACTGCGCCGAAATTCATCCTGCTCGATGAACCGTTCGCCGGTGTCGACCCGATCTCCGTGGGCGACATCAAGCAGATCATTCACCACCTCAAGGCCAAGGGCATCGGTGTACTGATCACCGACCACAACGTCCGCGAGACGCTGGATATCTGCGAAACGGCCTACATCGTCAATGACGGCCAACTGATCGCCGAAGGCGACTCCGCGACCATCCTCGCCAACGATCTGGTGAAGGAAGTGTATCTGGGTCACGAGTTCCGCCTGTAAGCGCGACAGCATTCGACCAGCCGTCCGGGTGCTGTAACGTTGAAGCGCACTTTTATACGCTTTTATTGTTACAGCGCTCTAGGCAAACACGACAGTTTCAGGCATATAATTTGCTTAAGTTTGGCGCTTCGGCGCCCTGTAGTGGATGGCGCATAGCGCCGGCGAATAAGGTGTTAAGCCCCTGCCATGAAACCATCGCTAGTCTTGAGAATGGGCCAGCAGCTGACGATGACACCGCAGCTGCAACAGGCCATCCGCCTGCTCCAATTGTCGACCCTGGATCTGCAACAGGAAATCCAGGAGGCTCTGGAATCCAATCCGATGCTCGAACGCCAGGAAGACGGCGACGACTTCGACAACTCCGATCCCATGGCCGACAACGCCGAACAGAAGCCCAACACCGAGATCCAGGAACCCTCCTATCAGGAGACCGCACCGACGGTCGACAATCTAGAGGATGGCGAATGGAACGAGCGAATCCCCAACGAACTCCCCGTCGACACCGCCTGGGAAGACGTCTACCAGACCAGCGCCAGCAGCCTGCCGAGCAGCGATGACGACGAGTGGGACTTCACCACCCGTACCTCCGCCGGCGAGAGCCTGCAAAGCCACCTGCTGTGGCAGTTGAACCTGGCGCCGATGTCTGACACCGATCGCCTGATCGCCGTCACCCTGATCGACTGCATCAACAATCAGGGCTACCTCGACGAAACCCTCGAAGAAATTCTCGACGCCTTCGATCCGGAGCTCGACATCGAGCTGGACGAGATCGAAGCCGTCCTGCACCGCATCCAGCAATTCGAACCTGCCGGCATTGGCGCACGCAACCTGGGCGAATGCCTGCTGCTGCAATTGCGCCAGCTGTCGGCCAAGACCCCTTGGCTGGCGGAAGCCAAGCGTCTGGTCACCGATTACATCGACCTGCTCGGCAGCCGCGACTACAGCCAGCTGATGCGCCGCATGAAGCTCAAGGAAGATGAACTGCGCCAGGTCATCGAACTGGTGCAGAGCCTCAACCCGCGCCCCGGTTCGCAGATCGAGTCCACCGAAGCCGAGTACGTGGTGCCTGACGTCATCGTACGCAAGGACAACGAGCGCTGGCTGGTCGAACTGAACCAGGAATCGGTGCCGCGCCTGCGGGTCAACGCCCAGTACGCCGGTTTCGTGCGCCGCGCCGACACCAGCGCCGACAACACCTTCATGCGCAATCAGTTGCAGGAAGCCCGCTGGTTCATCAAGAGCCTGCAGAGCCGCAACGAAACCCTGATGAAAGTGGCCACCCAGATCGTCGAGCATCAGCGCGGCTTTCTTGAATACGGCGACGAAGCCATGAAGCCTCTCGTGCTGCATGACATCGCCGAAGCGGTGGGCATGCACGAGTCGACGATTTCCCGGGTGACCACGCAAAAATTCATGCATACCCCCCGGGGCATTTATGAACTGAAATACTTTTTCTCCAGCCACGTCAGCACCTCCGAAGGCGGCGAATGCTCGTCCACGGCGATCCGCGCGATCATCAAGAAACTGGTTGCCGCGGAAAATCAGAAAAAGCCGTTGAGTGACAGCAAGATCGCTGGTTTACTGGAGGCACAAGGCATTCAGGTGGCTCGCCGCACCGTCGCCAAGTACCGCGAATCCCTCGGGATCGCGCCTTCGAGCGAACGCAAGCGGTTGATGTAAGCCACGTTACAGCGTTCCAGTGGCAGGCTCTTCGGCCTGCCGCTTTATGCACTGGCAACGAAGGAGAAGCTGTATGCAAGTCAACATCAGTGGACACCAACTGGAAGTTACCCAACCTCTCCGTGAGTACGTTGAGCAAAAGCTCAAGAGGCTTGAGGGGCATTTCGACAAGATCACCAACGTGCAAGTCACGATGTGCGTCGAGAAGCTGAAGCAGAAAATCGAAGCCACGCTGCATATTCCCGGTAACGAGGTCGTCGCAAACGCGGAACATACCGATATGTACGCAGCGATCGACGCGCTGACCGACAAGCTTGATAAACAACTCAAAAAGCATAAGGAAAAGACCCAGAGCCTGCTTCAGGGCGCTACCGGTCGATAACCCCCACCCCCATGATCCGACTTGAAAGCATCCTGACCCCCGGCCGTTCCCTCGTGAACGTGCCGGGCGGCAGCAAAAAGAAAGCCCTCGAACAAATTGCCAACCTGATCGCCCGGGAAGTACCGGATCTGGAGATGCAAGATGTCTTCGAGGCACTGATTGCCCGTGAAAAACTCGGCTCGACCGGTTTTGGCAACGGCATCGCCATTCCCCATTGCCGCCTCAAGGGTTGCGAATCCCCCATCAGCGCCTTGATGCACCTTGAAGCACCCATCGATTTCGACGCCATCGATGGTGCACCGGTCGACCTGCTGTTCGTGCTGCTGGTCCCGGAAGCCGCCACCGATGCGCACCTGGAACTGCTGCGCCAGATCGCCAGCATGCTCGACCGCAAGGACGTACGCGAAAAATTGCGTCGCGCCACCACCAACGAAGCCTTGTATCAGGTTGTCCTGGACGAGCAAAACGGGCACTAAACATGCGCTTGATCATCGTCAGTGGCCGCTCCGGCTCGGGCAAAAGTACCGCTCTGGATGTCCTCGAGGACAACGGCTACTACTGCATCGACAATTTGCCTGCCGGCCTGCTCCCGGAACTGGCGGAGCGCGCACTGATTCATACGGAACTGTCTCAGCCACTGGTCGCGGTATCGATCGATGCGCGCAATCTGCCCAGTCATCTCTCGCGCTTTCCGGAGTTGCTTGAAGAGGTCCGCAGCCGGCACATCCAGTGCGACGTCCTGTATCTGGACGCCGATGAAGAAACCCTGCTCAAGCGCTTTTCGGAAACCCGTCGTCGCCACCCGCTGAGCAGCGCCAATCGTTCGCTGGCGGAAGCCATCAACGATGAAACGGCCCTGCTGGGCCCGATCGCCGATCTGGCCGACCTGAAGGTCAACACCACCAATCTGAACCTGTACCAGTTGCGCGACACCATCAAGCTGCGGCTGCTGAACCAGCCGGAGCCGGGCACGGCGTTTCTGGTGGAGTCGTTCGGTTTCAAACGCGGCATGCCGGTGGATGCGGATCTGGTGTTCGATGTACGCTGCCTGCCCAACCCGTACTGGAAACCGGAATTACGCGCGCAATCGGGGCTCGATGAGCCGGTGGCCGAATACCTGGCGGCACAGCCGGAAGTCGAAGAGATGTTCCAGGACATCTATGCGTATCTGTTCAAATGGCTGCCGCGCTTCGCTGCAAGCAATCGCGCCTACGTCACCATTGCCATTGGCTGCACCGGCGGACATCACCGTTCCGTCTACCTGACCGAACGCCTGGGTCAGGCCCTGCAGAAAACCCTGAAGAACGTCCAGGTTCGCCACCGCGACCTCAGCTAAAGGATTCACACCGCGATGCCTGCTCTGGAAATCGAAATCATCAACAAGCTGGGCCTGCATGCCCGGGCGTCGGCAAAGTTCGTTGGCGTGGCGGGGCAGTATCCCGACTGCACGATCAGAGTGGGTCGCACCCCGGAAACTACGGTAGATGGCAAAAGCATCATGGCGATGATGATGCTCGCTGCCGGCAAGGGCACCAAAATCTTCCTGAGCACCGAGGGGCATCAGGAACAGGAAGCCCTGGATGCCTTGGTGGCACTGATCAACAACTACTTCGACGAAGGCGGTTGAAAGCCTTTGGTGGCGAGGGAGCAAGCTTCCCTCCCCCCTCTCATCCCAACGCCGTGTCCATCACCATCATCAGACAGAACCCGATCAACAATCCCAGGCTCGCCAGTTTGTCGTGACCATTGCGTCGCGACTCCGGGATTACTTCGTGGGTCACCACCAGCAACATCGCCCCGGCCGCCAGCGCCAATCCGAGGGGCAACAACAATTCAGCCAGACTGACCAGCCACGCACACAGCAGTGCAAACACCGGTTCGACCAGCCCCGATGCCGCCCCGATCAGAAACGCCTTGACCCGCGACATCCCTGCTCCGGCCAGCACCAGCGCAATCACCAACCCTTCCGGCACATCCTGCAAGGCGATGCCCATCGCCAGGCTGTCAGCGTCCGGCATGCCGCCGCCCGCGGAGACACCGACGGCCATGCCTTCCGGGATGTTATGGGCAATGATGGCAAACACGAACAGCCAGATCCGAGGGGGAATCACTGGATGTTCGACGGTGCCAATGAGCATTTCCGGTGAAGCGCCGGACACCTTGCGGTCCACCAGATACAGACCGAAAGCACCGAGCATGATGCCGAAACAGATCAGACCACTGGCACCCCAAGGGCTCAGGCCAAGGCTTTCTGCGGCGGCAATCCCCGGCACGATCAGCGAAAACGCGGTCGCCGCCAGCATCACGCCGGCACCAAACCCCAGCAGCGTGTCGCCCAATGCCTGAGGCATGTTGCGGATCACCAGCACCGGAACCGCCCCGAGTGCCGTGCCAAGCGCGCAGATTGCACCGCCCTGCAATGCCCGGGACAGTTTCGGCTCAAGGTTCAGCCATTCGAGTCCGTGAGCCACCAGCAAGGTCATGCCCGCCAACAGCAGCAGCGATCCGAATGCGTAACGAAACATACGCCCACTTCCGATCGCCAGTGTTTCAGTGCCCATAGTCAGCCTTGGATTGTTTTTATAGGAGACTTAAACCAGTGCAGCCTGATAACGCACAGCGACTTCAGGCCAATTGATCACGTTGTAGAACGCGCTGATGTATTCCGGGCGACGGTTCTGATAACGCAGGTAGTAGGCGTGTTCCCACACATCGAGTCCGAGAATCGGCGTATTGCCGCCCATCAGCGGGCTGTCCTGATTGCCGCTGCTTTCCACCACCAGTTTTTTGTCCGGGGTCACGCTCAGCCAGGCCCAGCCGCTGCCGAAACGGGTCAGCGCGGCTTTGGTGAAAGCATCCTTGAAGCTGTCGAGGCCGCCCAGTTGCTCATCGATCGCCCTGGCCAGCGCGCCGTCCGGCTTGCCGCCACCGCCTGGCACCATCACTTCCCAGAACAGCGAATGGTTGGCGTGACCGCCGCCTTGATTGATTACCGCCGCACGCAGTTTTTCCGGCAGTTGCTGGACGCTGGCCACCAGTTTTTCCACCGGCCATTCGGCGTACTCCGTGCCCTCGACCGCGGCGTTCAGGTTGTTGATATAGGTCTGGTGATGCTTGGTGTAGTGGATCTCCATGGTCTGCGCATCGATGTGCGGTTCCAGTGCGTCGTAGGCGTAAGGCAAGGCTGGCAGGGTAAAAGCCATTTCAGTGGACTCCATGGTGATGTTGGGCAGGCACGCGACGCGCATTGCCGGTATCCGGGTGCAGCAGCCGCTGGGTGCGCGGGTATTCGCCGTGTTCGCTGATGAAATTGAGCAGTTCGACATAGGTCTTGCTGCTCTGGCGCAACGCCGCCTCACGCAGGGCCGGGCGCAGGCGCTCGTTCTGCATGGTCTGCAACAGGCGCTGGTGGATCGCGCACAGATATTCGGCGCTCTCCTCCGGCTGGTTCAGGCGCAGATGCAGGTCGGCCAGGTTGTGATGGGAGATGACGCAGGCCGCCACCGCTTCGTCGGCATCGGCCCAGCGCTCGAACAGCACTTGAGCCAGGGCCAGCGCTTGCAGATAGGCCTCGCGGGCGTCGATCAGCTCGCCCAGCATGAAGCAGCGATTGGCCCGTTCGATCGTGCGTTTCCAGTGCTCCATGATGAGTCTCCAAAGCGGTTGCGGTGTTTACACGCCGCCGGCGGTGAGTTTCTCGGGATTGAGCAACTCTTCCAGTTGGCTGCGCGACAGGTCGGTGTGCTCCAGCGCGACGTCAACCACCGGACGGCCCTGTTTGTAGGCCTGCTTGGCGATTTCGGCGGCTTTCTGGTAACCGATGATCGGGTTGAGTGCGGTCACCAGAATCGGGTTGCGCGACAGCGCTTCCTTGAGGCGCGATTCGTTGACCTTGAAGCTGGCAATCGCCTTGTCACCCAGCAGACGGCTGGAGTTGGCCAGCAATTCGATGCTGCTCAACAGGTTCTGGGCGATGATCGGCAGCATCACGTTCAGTTCGAAATTGCCCGACTGACCGGCGATGGTGATCACCGAGTCATTGCCGATCACTTGCGCGGCGACCATGGCGGTGGCTTCCGGAATCACCGGATTGACCTTGCCCGGCATGATCGACGAGCCCGGTTGCAGGCCTTCCAGCTCGATTTCACCGAGGCCGGCGAGCGGGCCAGAGTTCATCCAGCGCAGGTCGTTGGCGATTTTCATCAGCGATACGGCAGTCGCCTTGAGCTGACCCGAGACGGCCACGGCAGTGTCCTGCGAACCAATCAGCGCGAACAGATCCTTGCCCGGGGTGAATTGCACGTTGGTCAATTGACTCAACTGGCGGCTGAATCGCGCGGCGAATTCCGGATGCGCATTGATCCCGGTGCCGACCGCCGTGCCACCCTGAGCCAGGGATTGCAGGCTTGGCAGCAAGTCCTGCAGGTGACCGATGTTGGCCTTGAGCTGCTGCGCCCAGCCATTGAGCACCTGACTCATGCGCACCGGCATGGCGTCCATCAGGTGGGTGCGACCGGTTTTGACGTGGTGGTGGACTTGTTCAGACTTGCGTTCGATCACTTGCACCAGGTGCAGCAGCGCCGGCAGCAGTTGTTCATGCAGGGCCAGCGCGGCGCTGACGTGGATGGTGGTCGGGATGATGTCGTTGCTGCTCTGCCCGCAGTTGACGTGATCGTTGGCGTTCACCGACTCGTCGAGCAGGCGGCTGGCCAGGGTGGCGATCACTTCGTTGGCGTTCATGTTGGAACTGGTGCCGGAACCGGTCTGGAAGATATCCACCGGAAAATGCTGCATGAAGTCGCCTTCAAGCAGACCCTGGGCCGCGTCGCTGATGGCTTTGCCTTGTGCTGCGCTGATCTGGTTGAGTTCGACGTTGGCCCGGGCAGCAGCGGCCTTGGCCAGGATCAGGGCGCGAATGAACTGGGTCGGCATCGGCTTGCCGCTGATCGGGAAATTGTCCACTGCGCGCTGGGTTTGCGCGCCGTAGAGAGCGTCCACCGGCACCTGCAGTTCGCCCATGCTGTCGCGCTCAATACGTGTCTTGGTCATCTGAAAATCCTTGCACCAGTTCAATAAGAGGAATGGAGGGTTGCAACTCGCAAGTGGCGAGCTGCCAGGTGTAGCTTTGCCAGCGTTTGAGCCGGCATTTGCACAGGGACAGGCGCTCCATTTCACGCAAGGGGCGCCAGGCCTGATCAAGACAGAGGCTGCGCCAGTGCCACGGCAATGCGATGTCGGACGCCGTGTCGAGCAGCAGACGGAAAGAAGTTTCAGCGACAGTCCAGGGCGAGGTCGCCGTGCAGCAGGCCAGATACCGGCCTTCGGCCAGGTAGTGTTCGATCAGACGCGGTTCGTCGGGATCCATGGCGCAACGGATCTGGCGACTCATCCAGCGCCAGCTTTCGAGGTACGGCTGCTCGTGCAAGGCAGAACTCATGATCCTGGGCTCATCCGATAATGAGATTTATTATTAGATGATAATGAGAACCAAAACAAGAGCAGCTTTTTAGCTGGCCTGATCGGCCCGAAAGATTTGCGGACACAAAAAAAGGCGCGCCACCCAATCGGATGGCGCGCCTTTTGTGTACGTGCCTGGGGCTTAACTGCCCGCGACGGTCATCTTCTCGATCAATACCGAACCGGTGCGAATGTTGCTGCGCAGCTCCAGATCGTTACCCACTGCGACGATCTGCTTGAACATGTCGCGCATGTTGCCGGCGATGGTCACTTCCTGCACCGCGAACTGGATTTCACCGTTTTCAACCCAGAAACCTGCCGCACCGCGCGAGTAATCACCGGTGACCATGTTCAGGCCATGGCCCATCAGCTCGGTGACCAGCAACCCACGGCCCATACGTCGCAACAGTGCTGCCTGGTCTTCATCGCCATGGGTGACGAACAGGTTGTGCACACCGCCTGCGTTGGCGGTGCTTGGCATGCCGAGCTTTCGACCGGAATAGGTGCCGAGGATGTACGACACCAGTTCGCCTTTTTCGACGAACGGTTTGGCATAGGTCGCCAGACCGTCACCGTCGTACGACGCACTGCCCATGGCGCGCATCAGGTGCGGGCGCTCGTCGATGGTCAGCCACTCCGGAAACAGCTTCTGCCCCAGCGTCCCTTCAAGGAAGGACGATTTGCGATACAGGCTGCCGCCGGAAATCGCCGACAGGAAACTGCCAAACAACCCGCCCGCCAGCTCGGCGGAAAACAGCACCGGCACTTCACAAGTCGGCACCGGGCGCGCGCCCAGACGGCTCGCCGCTCGCTGTGCAGCGCGCTGACCGATGCTCACCGGGTCGGCCAGCAAACTGCCCTGGCGGTTCACGTCGTACCAGTAATCACGCTGCATCTGGCCATCGGCCTCGGCGATCATCACGCAGCTCAGGCTGTGTCGAGTCGAGGCGTAACCACCGATGAAACCGTGGCTGTTGCCATACACGCGGCAACCCTGATGAGTGCTGAGGGTGGTGCCATCGGCATTCTTGATCCGCGCATCGGTGTCGAACGCAGCGGCTTCACAGAGCAGCGCCTTCTCGATGGCTTGTTCCGGGGTGATGTCCCATTGGTGGAACAGGTCGAAATCCTGAATATCCCTGGCCATCAGCGCGGCATCGGCCAGCCCCGAAGCTTCGTCTTCGGACGTGTGCTTGGCAATCGCCAGCGCCGCAGCGACCGTCTCGCGAATCGCATCGGGCCCGGTGGCGGACGTGCTGGCAGAACCCTTGCGCTGGCCGACATACAGCGTGATGCCGAAGCCCTGATCGCGGTTGAACTCGACCGTTTCGACTTCACGTTGACGCACCGACGTCGACAGGCCCTGCTCCAGCGACACCGCCACTTCGCAGGCACTGGCACCCTGACGCTTGGCTTCGGCGATGATCTGCTCGACCTGTTCCTGCAGTGCCGGCAATGCCTGTGGGCCGACGCTTTCAACTGCACTCATGCTCATCTCCACTCAAATTCTGCTTTCGGCTGGGGCCTTCGAGCGACCGGGCCGGACAAGCGGCCCCCGACTGGTTATCATGGCGGCGTTTCTTTGCGGACTGCCACCATGGTTGATTCTTACGACGACTCCCTCGATACGGGAGAAAAAAGCAAATCCCAGGTCAAACGCGAGCTGCATGCTCTGGTTGACCTTGGCGAGCGCCTTACAACGCTCAAGCCCGACTTGCAGGCGAAACTGCCATTGACCGACGCTTTGCGCCGGGCCCTGGCCGATGCGCCCAAGCACACCGCGAACATCGCGCGTAAACGGCACTTGCAGTTCATCGGCAAACTGATGCGCGATCAGGACACTGACGCCATTCTCACCTTGCTCGATCAACTCGATGCCTCTACCCGTCAGTACAACGAGCGTTTCCACAACCTCGAACGCTGGCGTGACCGCCTGATCGGCGGTGACGATGCCGTGCTGGAGAAATTCGTCGTCGAGTACCCGGACGCCGACCGCCAGCAACTGCGTTCCCTGATCCGTCAGGCCCAGCATGAGGTTGCGCAAAACAAACCTCCTGCCTCGAGCCGCAAGATCTTCAAGTACATCCGTGAGCTGGACGAGACTCAACGCGGTCTGCGTTGATATTCGCCACCGGGTGGCCGCACTGCGCGCCACCCGAAGCTCCATCCCTTCTTATGCGCCCGTGCCACCCACGGTGATCGCATCGATCTTCAGCGTCGGCTGACCCACGCCCACCGGCACCGATTGCCCATCCTTGCCACACGTCCCCACACCGCTGTCCAGCGCCAGATCGTTACCGACCATCGACACCCGGCTCATCGCTTCCGGACCGTTGCCGATCAACGTCGCGCCTTTGACCGGCGCGGTGATCTTGCCGTCCTCGATCAGGTAAGCCTCGCTGGTGGAGAACACGAACTTGCCGCTGGTGATGTCGACTTGACCGCCACCAAGGTTGGCGCAGTAGATACCCTTCTTCACCGACGCGATGATTTCCGCCGGATCGCTCTGGCCGCCGAGCATGTAAGTGTTGGTCATCCGCGGCATCGGCAGGTGCGCGTAGGATTCGCGGCGACCGTTGCCGGTGCGGGCCACGCCCATCAGGCGCGCATTGAGCTTGTCCTGCATATAGCCCTTGAGCACGCCGTTTTCGATCAGCGTGGTGCACTCGGTCGGCGTGCCTTCATCATCGACGCTCAGGGAACCGCGACGACCGGCCAACGTGCCGTCATCGACGATGGTGCAGAGCTTGGAAGCAACCATCTCGCCCATACGCCCGCTGTAGGCAGAACTGCCCTTTCGGTTGAAATCGCCTTCCAGACCGTGGCCGACCGCTTCGTGAAGCAGCACGCCGGACCAACCCGAACCCAGAACAACCGGCAAGGTGCCGGCCGGTGCCGGAATCGCTTCCAGATTCACCAGCGCCTGACGCAACGCTTCACGGGCATAACCCATGGCGCGGTCTTCGGCGAGGAAATAACGGTAGTCGGTACGCCCGCCGCCGCCATGGCCGCCCCGTTCGCGACGACCGTTCTGCTCGACGATCACACTGACGTTGAATCGCACCAAAGGACGCACGTCGGCAGCCAGGCCACCGTCGGTCGAGGCCACGAGAATCCGCTCCCAGACCCCGGCCATGCTCACGCTGACCTGCTGGATACGCGGATCGAGGGCGCGGGTGGCAACATCGATGCGTTTGAGCAGTTCAACTTTTTCGGCGCGGCTCAGCACTTCCAGCGGGTTGTCCGGCGCATACAACTGGGCGACGTCCTGCGTGCTGAACGCCTGCACGGTGCCGTTCTGCCCGGCACGGGAAATCGAACGGGCCGCACGGGCCGCCGCGCCAAGCGCTTCGAGGGTGATCGCGTTGCTGTAGGCAAAACCGGTTTTTTCGCCGGACTGCGCACGCACACCAACACCCTGATCGAGGTTGAAACTGCCTTCCTTGACGATGCCGTCTTCCAGCGACCAGGACTCGGAAATCTGCCCCTGGAAATACAGGTCGGCCGCATCGATGCCTGGACCCGCCAGATCACCGAGCACGCCTTGCAGGCTCTCGATCGTCACGCCGCCAGGCGCCAACAGGTGATCACTGACTGAGGACAACAACTCGCTCATAGGTTTTACGCCTTAAATTCGTGTTCTGAAGCAGGTCGCTGTGCGCCCTGCGAAAAAAACCGCCGATGACCCGTCACCGGCATTCGCGCCCGGATGGACGCCTGTTCGTCACTGTCGCGCTCGGCCAGCAACACGGCTTCGCCTTGTTCCTGCTGCGCCAGCACGCGGCCCCACGGATCGATAATCGCCGCATGGCCAAAGGTTTCCCGCGGTCCCGGATGCGTCCCGCCCTGGGCCGCCGCCAACACGTAGCACTGGGTTTCAATCGCCCGTGCACGGATCAACACGTCCCAGTGCGCCGCACCGGTCACTGCGGTGAAGGCCGACGGCGCGGTAATCAATTCAGCCCCAGCAGCCCGCAATTCGCTGTACAGCTCCGGGAAGCGCAGGTCGTAACACACCGTCAGGCCGATTCGGCCGACCGGCGTGTCCGCAACCACCACGCCACTGCCATAAGCATAGTCATCGGATTCACGGTAACGGCCGCGATTGTCCGCAACATCCACATCAAACAGATGCAACTTGTCATAGCGCGCAACGATTTCGCCCTGATCGTCCACCAACAACGAGCAGGCATGGGACTTCGCCTCGGGTTGCCCCGCCGGCGGCAACGGCAAGGTGCCGGCCACTATCCATAACTTGAGGTCGCGAGCGGTCTGTTTCAACCACGGCAGGATCGGTCCTTCGCCAAGTGCTTCGGCACGGCCGATATCAGCGATGTCGCGACGCCCCATGGCGGCGAAGTTTTCCGGCAGCACCGCCAGCTTCGCGCCAGCGTTGGCCGCTTGTTCGAGCAAACGTCGGGCATCGCGCAGATTGGCCAGCACGTCGCTCTGGCTGACCATTTGAATCACCGCTAAAGACATGGCGAACTCCGCAAGAGGTAGGCAGCCATGCTACTCCATCGGTTTGCGGCCTGGCTGATCAAAAAGGCTTGTCGAAGGTGATTTTCGGCTCTTTCCACGGGCCTTTGACGGTGTATTTGACGCTGGCGAACCGCGCGACGCGATCACCGATCAGTTTGTCGATCAGGAACAGCGCCCCGCCGACCGCCGGTGCACCGACGATCAACGCGGCAATCGGCAGGTTGTTGGTCACCGGCAAGGTCACCAGCAACCGGGCATCGACCTGATCGCCGACCAGATCCAGCGTGCCGTTGAGTTCAAGATTGCTCGATGGCCCGGTCAGTTTGATCGGCTCCTGCGTCACGTAGACGCCGTTGTTCGCTACCAGCAATCCCTTGACCCGGTCATAGCTCAAACCTTTGCCGAACAGGTCAGAGAAATCGAGGCGCAGACGCCGGCCGATGGAATTGAAGTTGAGCAGACCGAACACTCGCAGCGCCTGAGCACCGCCCTCGACTTCGACGAACTGCCCCTTGTTCAGCGACGCATCGAGCGTGCCGGAGAAGCGCTTGGTCGCCAGCCACGCCGGCGAACCCGGCCAGCGGCCGTCGACATCCATGTGGAATTCTTCGCTGGTCACGCTCGGCGCAAAGCCCCAGCCCTTGAGCACGTCGGCGAGATTCTTGCCGCCAATCCGGCCCTTGTACCAACTGCTGGTGGCACCGGGCGTCCCCTCCCAGCCACCGCTGCCCTGCAACAGAATGCCCTTGAGGCCCAGATCGAGATTGTTCAGGGCGATACCCTTGGCGGTCGGACGGACTTTCAGCGACCAGCCACCAACCAGGTCCTGGCCCTGGAACAGCTGATTGATGGTGATGTCCAGCGCCGGGATCTTGGTTGGATCGACCGAGGCCAGAGGGTCAGGGGCGTTATCGTCGGCCTGCACCGTCGGGTCCGGTGCCGGCAAACGCACGTATTGAAGGTTCACCACAATCGGCGCGCTTTTGGCGTCGGGAATGCCGACCGTGCCTTTGGCCTGTTGACTGTCGAGGGCCAGCGCCCAGGCGCCGGGCTTGCGATCCAGTTGCACCGCCGCCTGATCCAGCGTGGTGCCGAAGGCGGTGAGTTTGCCGATCTTGAAATCTGCGCTGCTGAGCAGTTGCTTGGCGCTGCCGCCCGGATCCTGACCGGCGTACTTGTCCACCAGATCCTGCCAGGGTTTGACGTCCAGCTCGGACAACACACCGCGTATCCGCAGGCCTTTGTTGCCCGGCAACACGGCCTCACCGGTACCGAGGAACAGCTCGCCACGGCCATCGGCGAAATTGCCCGGTGGCGCGGCGAAGGTGAAGTTGGCCAGTTGATCGTAATTGACCCAGTAACGCCGCTCCTGACCTTGCAGCGTCATGCGGAACACCGTGTCACGCCCGACATCGGCGGTCATGCCGAACGGCGCGGGCAGATTCACCGCCACACCCTTCAGGTTGGAGCTGACCATCAATTGGCTGTCAGCACCGTCCAGGTTCACTTGCAGTTGATAGGGAATCGTCCCGGACACCGGCAACGGCTGAGTCACGCCGAGCCAGTCGGTGAGTTTCTTGACTTCGACCTGCCCCGACGCCGCTACCCGGGTCTTGAGCTTGCCGGGGCCGCCATCGGCAAAGATCTGCGCGGTGACCGGTTTGTCGAAGGCCCGGGCACTGATGTTCTGCCCGCTCAGACCCTTGGCGCTGTCGAAGCGGAAGTCGCCCTTGAGCTGGCTCAACTCCAGTTTCGGCTCAGCCAGTTTCAGTCGCGCATTGGCAGTCTTGAAGTCCACGAGGATCTTCGGCTGATCGCCCTTGGCCAACGGCACATCCAGTTTGAGTTTGCCTTGCAGGTCGCCCTCGCCTTCCCAGCCGGCGAAGGTGTCGGCGGTGCCGATCGGCGCCTCCTGGAGAATTTTCAAGCCGTCGCCCAGTCCACCGGCAAACCCGCCGTCGAGGTACATATGGCTGTGCTCGCCGCTCGGTACATGGGGGATATTGACGAAGACGTCGTTGACCTGAGTGTCGAGCAACTGGCCTTTGCTGGCGACGATCCGCACACCGCTGTCCTCGATGAACACATCACCGCTGACCTTGCTCACATGCGGCCAGCCAGGCTGGAATGCCAGCTCGGCATCGTGCACCTTGAAAAACAGGCTGATGCTGCGATCCGCATCTGCGGCGCCTTTGTTCAGGGAACCCTGATACTGGAAGAACCCTTGATCCACCGCGCCTTTGAGAATCGCGGTACGCAGCCATTCGTCGAGGGCCGGGCTCAGGACTTCGGGCAGATACTTGGCGGTGTAGCGACCGTCGCCGTCCACCAGCCCGACCCGCAGGTCCATGTAGTCTTCCTGGGTATGGTCGAAATGCAGGCGGATCAGGAAGTCGCCGGCAATCTTGCCTTCCTCGCCGAGCACCTTCAGGTACGGTGCGATCAGCGTGAAACCTTCGCTATCGAGTTTCCAGGTCAGTCGGGCATTGGCCTGGATGTATTGCCATGGCTTGGCAAAAATCGGATCGAGGTGCAGGACAAAGTCCTTGCTGTCCATGCGCAACTCACCGCCGCCGAGGTTGCCGGTCAGGCTGCCGCTGACATTCCGCGCGGCCGGCGCGCCGTGATAGGCGTCGAAGCCGACCTGATCGAGGTTGGCGGCGAAACTGAATTTGCTGTCGTCGGTGGCGTTGGGCCGGAAATCCAGCAGCACATTGCGTAAGCCACCGGTCACTTTCAGATGCTCGACCACGGTGGCAAAGCCTTGCGGCAGCGGGCCCAATGCATTGAGCAACGGAGTGATCGGCGTCAGATCGAGGCGATCGGCCTGCAGATGCCAGAGCTCATCGACCTTGTCGGTGGCGGCGGTCTGCTTGACCTGAACACGGGACTCCCAGCGGGTCTCGCCAAAATTCATCGCCAGCGAATCGAGGGTGACGGTCGCGCCCTCGGCGCTGCGCTGGAAATAACCGTTGAGGGCCAGATTGTTGATCTGGATCGGCTTGCGCTCGGCGTAGGCACCAGTCAGTTGCGGAGCGTTGAGGCGAATGGCGGCGCTTTGCAACGCGCCCTCGCTCCAGTTGACCCACAACTCGCCGCCGGCCTTGATCTCGGAGAAATTCCACTGCTGGGTCAGGCGCTCGGGCAGCCATTTCGCCCAGTCGCTTTGCGGCAAGCTGACGTAGCCCTCGACCGCGCTGTCCTGCAACTGGCTGGCACGAATCCGCGTACGCAGGCTCAGTGCAACGGGTTGCCCGTCGGGCAAGGTCAGTCGCGCGTCGAGGCGCTGACGATTGAGACCGGTCTTGAGATTGAGGCCGACGTAAGTGAACGTCAGCGGCGCCTGGTCCCGCGGCTGCAAGGTCACCTGGCTGTCGAGCACCGACAATTGCTGGACCACTTGCATACGGTTGAACAGTTGCTCGGGATCCATGGGCTGATCCTGCTGCACCGGCAATCCTTCGAGCGCCCACTGGCCGTCTTCACCTTCCTTGAGGCTGATCTTCAGGCCGTTGAGTTCAAGATGCGCGATACGCACTTCACGAGCCAGCAGACTGGCCCACAGATCCGGCACCGCGCGCACCCGATCCAGGCGCAGCGCATTGGCACCGTCGCCGACCATCACGTCGTGGGCCAGCAGGATCGGCGCAAATCCGCTCCAGTTGCCTTCCAGCTCACCGATCTGCAACGGCATGCCCAAGGCTGCGCTGGCCTTGTCTTCGATGTCGGTACGGTATTCGGCCACCAGTGGCGTGAGTTCCCGGCCGAGGCTGACGTACAACGCCATCAACACCAGAACCAACGCGCACAGGCCCAGACCCCAACGGGTCAGTGCGGCCAGAATGCGTGTCAGACGTTCCATGTCAGTTGGCTCCCATGGCAAAAATACTGCAAAAAGCTGAGGCCAGCCGTTTCAGGAAATAGGTGACGCAGGGGATCAGAGCAGCACCACGTCATATTGTTCCTGGGAATACATGGTTTCCACCTGGAAGCGTATGGTGCGCCCGATAAACCCTTCAAGCTCGGCGACGTTACCGGACTCTTCATCGAGCAGCCGGTCGACGACTTTCTGGTTCGCCAGCACACGATAACCCTCGGCCTGATAGGCCCGGGCCTCGCGCAGGATCTCCCGGAAAATCTCGTAGCAAATGGTTTCCGGCGTCTTCAGCTTGCCCCGCCCCTGACAACTGCTGCAAGGCTCGCACAGCACTTGCTCCAGACTTTCGCGGGTACGCTTGCGAGTCATCTGCACCAGACCCAGCTCGGTGATACCGATGATGTTGGTCTTGGCGTGATCGCGCTCCAGCTGTTTTTCCAGGGTACGCAGTACCTGGCGCTGGTGCTCTTCATCTTCCATGTCGATGAAGTCGATGATGATGATCCCGCCCAGATTGCGCAGACGCATCTGCCGGGCAATCGCGGTGGCCGCTTCGAGGTTGGTCTTGAAGATGGTCTCTTCGAGGTTGCGATGCCCGACGAACGCACCAGTGTTGACGTCGATGGTGGTCATGGCTTCAGCCGGATCCACCACCAGATAACCGCCGGACTTCAGCGGCACCTTGCGTTCAAGGGCTTTCTGGATTTCGTCTTCGACGCCGTACAAGTCAAAAATCGGCCGCTCACCCGGATAGTGTTCCAGACGATCGGCGATTTCCGGCATCAGTTCGGCGACGAACTGCGTGGTTTTCTGGAAGGTTTCCCGGGAGTCGATGCGGATCTTCTCGATCTTCGGGCTGACCAGGTCACGCAAGGTGCGCAATGCCAGACCAAGGTCTTCATAGATCACGCTCGGCGCGCCGATGGTCTTGATCTGTTCGCTGATCTGATCCCACAGGCGTCGCAGGTAGCGGATGTCCATCAGGATTTCATCGGCCCCGGCACCTTCGGCGGCGGTGCGCAGAATAAAACCACCGGCCTCCTTGATGCCTTCTTTGGCCACACAATCGCTGACCACCTGTTTCAGACGTTCGCGCTCGGCTTCATCTTCGATTTTCAGGGAAATGCCGACGTGGGCGGTGCGCGGCATGTACACCAGATAGCGCGACGGGATCGACAGTTGCGTGGTCAACCGCGCGCCCTTGGAACCGATCGGATCCTTGGTGACTTGCACCACCAGGCTCTGACCTTCATGCACCAGGGCACTGATGCTTTCCACTGCCGGGCCTTCGCGCAGGGAGATTTCCGAGGCGTGAATGAACGCCGCACGGTCCAGGCCGATGTCGACGAATGCCGCCTGCATGCCGGGCAGCACGCGTACGACCTTGCCTTTATAGATGTTGCCGACGATCCCGCGTTTTTGCGTGCGCTCGACATGCACTTCTTGCAGCACACCGTTTTCGACCACCGCCACGCGCGATTCCATCGGCGTGATGTTGATCAGAATCTCTTCACTCATGGCAGGGTCTCGTTCAGGCATGTTCACGATAATGGCCGCATCTTGTTCCGTTCGACGCTTACTGCGCACTCAGGTTTTGCCAACAGGGTATGCCGAAATGGCCGAGCAGTTCTGCGCTTTCGCACACCGGCAATCCCACGACAGCCGAATAGCTGCCGTTGAGACCGGCGACAAACACCGCGCCAAGCCCCTGAATACCGTAACCGCCGGCCTTGTCCCGAGGTTCGCCGCTGGCCCAGTAGGCGGCGGCTTCTTCGCGACTGATCGCCCGAAACCGTACCAGACTGCATACCACTTGCGACTCGCAGCGCTCACCATCGAGCACGGCGATGGCGGTCAGCACTTCGTGTTCCTTGCCGGACAACATCATCAGCATGGCGCATGCATCGGCTTCGTCCACCGGTTTGCCGAGAATTTTGCCGTCCAGCACCACGGCAGTGTCGGCGCCCAGCACGCAAAATGGCGTGTCGCAGATGACAGAGCGCCGCCCGGCCTCGGCCTTGCCGCGCGCCAGACGCTCGACATAGGCCGTTGGGGATTCATTGGCTAAAGGGGTTTCATCGATGTCCGCACTGATGGCGGTGAACGGAACGCCGATCTGCGTGAGCAGCTCACGCCGACGCGGCGATCCAGAGGCGAGGTAAAGCGACTTCATCCAAACATCTCCCTGTTGAGTGCCCTGCCTCATGGCACCGGTACGGGCCCATGCCTGACCGAATCAGTTGATTTTGTAGCGTCGGCGCAATCCACGCAAAGCGAAGCTGACCCACGGCCAGAGCAAGGCGCTGACCAGTGCCGGCAGCACCAGCGCCAGGGTCGGCTGGCGATTGCCGGTCAGGGCACTGAGCCACAATTGCACAAGCTGCGCGAGACCGAAGATCACCAGGATGACCAGGCACTGCTGCCACATCGGGAACATCCGCAGGCGTTGCTGCAACGACAGCACCAGGAACGTGATCAGCGTCAGGATCAACGCGTTCTGTCCCAGCAGCGTGCCGTACAGCACGTCTTCAGCAAGCCCGAGGCAAAATGCGGTGACCATGCCGACCTTCTGCGGCAGGGCCAAGGCCCAGAATGCCAGGAGCAGGGCCAGCCAGAGCGGGCGCAGGATTTCCATGAATTGCGGCAGCGGCGACACGCTGAGCAGCATGCCGATCAGAAACGTCAGCCAGACGATCCAGCCGTTTCGGGAGGCTTTGACACCGACCATTATTCTCGTCCCCCAGTGGTAGCCGGCGCAGTGACAGGCGGTTTGGCGGCCGGCCGTGCGCTGGCAGGCTGAGCGGCTGGCGGCTTGGTGGCTGCCGGCGTCGCTGCGGGTGGTTTGGCCGGCGTCGCTGGCGGTTTGCTCGCGGCGGGTTTGGCTGGCGTAGCAGCAGCGGGAGCAGCAGGTGTGCTGGCCGCAGCAGGTGCTTGAGCCTGAGCCGGTGTATTCACCGTTTTCGGCACAGTGGCTGGAATGATCGGGCCACCACCAAACGCATCAAGGTTTTCCTGAGCCTGCGCCGCATCGTTGGCACGCTCTTCAGCCGTACGGTTGTCGCTGAACACCAGCAACAGGTAGCGGCTGCGGTTCAGCGCAGCCGTCGGTACGGCGCGGACAATGGCGAATGGCTGGCCGGAATCGTGGATCACTTCCTTCACCGTCGCCACCGGGTAGCCGGCCGGGAAGCGCTGGCCCAGGCCGGAGCTGACCAGCAGATCGCCTTCCTTGACATCGGCCGTATCGGCCACATGGCGCAGTTCCAGACGCTCAGGGTTACCGGTGCCGCTGGCAATCGCCCGCAGACCGTTACGGTTCACCTGCACAGGAATGCTGTGGGTCGAGTCGGTCAGCAGCAAGACACGGGAGGTGTACGGCATCAGTTCGACCACCTGCCCCATCAGGCCGCGTGCATCAAGCACCGGCTGACCGAGCACCACGCCGTCGCGCTCACCTTTATTGATGATGATGCGATGAGTGAAGGGATTCGGGTCCATGCCGATCAGCTCGGCCACTTCGACCTTCTCGTTGACCAGCGCGGAGGAATTGAGCAACTCGCGCAGACGGACGTTCTGCTCGGTGAGGGCGGCAAGCTTTTGCATGCGGCCCTGCAACAGCAGGTTCTCGGTCTTGAGTTTTTCGTTTTCGGCGACCAGCTCAGTGCGGCTGCCGAACTGACTGGCGACACCTTCCCACAGCCTGCCGGGCAGGTCGGTGATCCAGTAAGCGTCCATCAGCACCAGCGACATCTGGCTGCGGGCAGGCTTGAGCAGGCTGAAACGGGCATCGACCACCATCAGCGCGACCGACAGCACGGCCAGCACCAACAAGCGCACGCCCAGTGAGGGGCCCTTGGCGAAAAGCGGTTTAATAGGCCGCTCCTCCCAGGCAAATGTTCTGTTTATTCATACGGCATCAAACCGGCCTGGATGAAGACTGACAGAAGATAAACGCCAACAGGCAGCACTGCAAAGTGCTGCCTGCGCGCTCACCCACGTATTGCACCCGGCGACTTATTCGCTGGAGAGCAGGTCCATGGTGTGCTTGTCCATCATTTCCAGTGCACGGCCACCGCCGCGAGCAACACAGGTCAGCGGGTCTTCGGCAACGATCACCGGCAGACCGGTTTCCTGGGCCAGCAACTTGTCGAGGTCACGCAGCAGCGCGCCACCACCGGTCAGCACCAGGCCACGCTCGGCGATGTCGGAAGCCAGTTCCGGCGGCGATTGCTCCAGGGCGCTTTTCACGGCCTGAACGATAGTTGCCAGGGACTCTTGCAGAGCTTCCAGCACTTCATTGGAGTTCAGGGTGAATGCGCGTGGAACGCCTTCGGCCAGGTTGCGACCGCGAACGTCGACTTCGCGAACTTCGCCGCCCGGGTAGGCCGTACCGATTTCCTGCTTGATGCGCTCGGCGGTGGATTCGCCGATCAGGCTGCCGTAGTTGCGACGCACGTAAGTGATGATCGCTTCGTCGAAGCGGTCGCCGCCAACGCGCACGGATTCGGCATAGACCACGCCGTTCAGGGAGATCAGCGCGATTTCGGTAGTACCACCACCGATATCCACGACCATCGAGCCGCGTGCTTCTTCAACCGGCAGGCCGGCACCGATCGCAGCAGCCATTGGCTCTTCGATCAGGAACACTTCACGCGCACCGGCACCAAGGGCCGATTCACGGATGGCACGACGCTCAACCTGGGTGGACTTGCATGGAACGCAGATCAGCACACGAGGGCTAGGCTGCAGGAAGCTGTTTTCGTGAACCTTGTTGATAAAGTATTGCAGCATCTTTTCGCAGACGCTGAAGTCGGCAATGACGCCGTCCTTCATCGGACGAATGGCAGCAATGTTGCCCGGCGTACGGCCGAGCATGCGCTTGGCCTCGGTGCCGACAGCAACGACACTTTTCTGGTTACCGTGTGTCCGAATGGCCACAACCGATGGCTCATTCAGGACGATACCGCGCTCGCGCACGTAAATAAGGGTGTTGGCAGTGCCCAGGTCAATGGAAAGATCGCTGGAAAACATGCCACGCAGTTTCTTGAACATGGGAAAGGGACCCTAGGCAACGCGTGGGTAAAAAAGTGCGGCAAACTCTAACAACGACAGGGATTTTGGGCAAGGCGCCAATATGTTAAATTGGCCGCTTTTCTGTGCACCAAGCCCCACAATCGCGGCCTTATGACCGTAGAAGTGCGGTAGTGTTCCGACAATCTAACACACGGACGCCGTCCGTCCTGTTTTCCACTGGAGAAACCCGATGGCGCTAGAACGCTCCGACGTGGAAAAAATCGCTCATCTGGCCAGCCTTGGCCTTAATGATGCCGATCTTCCACAAATCACTTCGGCCCTCAACAGCATTCTCGGGCTGGTCGACGAAATGCAGGCGGTCAATACCGATGGTATCGAGCCGCTGGCCCACCCGCTGGAAGCCAGTCAGCGCCTGCGCGCCGACGTCGTGACCGAGACGAATAACCGCGAGGCCTATCAGTCCATCGCACCAGCGGTCGAAAACGGCCTGTATCTGGTTCCGAAAGTCATCGACTAAAGGGAAAGAGCCTGCAATGCATCAAATGACTCTGGCCGAGATCGCCCGCGGTCTCGCCGATAAAAAGTTTTCTTCCGAAGAGCTGACCAAAGTCCTGCTGGCGCGCATTACCCAGCTCGACCCGCAGCTCAACAGTTTCATCAGCCTCACCGAAGAGCTGGCCCTCGAGCAGGCGAAAGCCGCCGACGTGCGCCGGGCCAACGGTGAGAGCGGCGCCCTGCTTGGTGCGCCGATCGCCCACAAAGACCTGTTCTGCACCCAGGGCATCCGCACCAGCTGCGGCTCGAAGATGCTCGACAACTTCAAGGCTCCGTACGACGCCACCGTGGTTGCCAAACTGGCCGCCGCTGGCACCGTGACCCTGGGCAAGACCAACATGGACGAATTCGCCATGGGTTCGGCCAACGAGTCGAGCTGGTACGGCGCGGTGAAAAACCCGTGGAACCTGGAGCACGTACCGGGCGGCTCGTCCGGTGGTTCGGCGGCGGCCGTTGCTGCTCGTCTGTTGCCGGCGGCTACCGCGACCGACACTGGCGGCTCGATCCGTCAGCCGGCCGCGTTCACCAACCTCACCGGCCTGAAACCGACCTACGGTCGTGTTTCGCGCTGGGGCATGATCGCTTACGCCTCCAGCCTCGATCAGGGCGGCCCGTTGGCTCGCACCGCCGAAGACTGCGCGATTTTGTTGCAAGGCATGGCTGGCTTCGATCCGAACGACTCCACCAGCATCGATGAACCGGTGCCGGACTACGCCGCCGGTCTGAATGGCTCGCTGCAAGGCCTGCGCATCGGCGTGCCGAAGGAATACTTCGGTGCCGGTCTCGACCCGCGTATCGCCGAGCTGATCCAGAACAGCATCAAAGAGCTGCAGAAGCTCGGTGCCGTGATCAAGGAAATCAGCCTGCCGAACATGCAACACGCGATTCCTGCGTACTACGTGATCGCCCCGGCGGAAGCCTCTTCCAACCTGTCGCGTTTCGACGGCGTGCGCTTCGGCCACCGCTGTGCAGACCCGAAGAACCTGGAAGACCTGTACAAACGCTCCCGTGGCGAAGGCTTTGGTGCCGAAGTGCAGCGCCGGATCATGGTCGGTGCCTACGCGCTGTCCGCCGGTTACTACGACGCCTACTACCTGAAAGCGCAGAAGATCCGTCGCCTGGTGAAGAACGACTTCATGACGGCCTTTAATGAAGTCGACATCATCCTCGGCCCGACCACGCCAAACCCGGCCTGGAAACTCGGCGCCAAGAACAGCGACCCGGTCGCTGCCTATCTGGAAGACGTCTACACCATCACCGCCAACCTCGCGGGCCTGCCGGGCCTGTCGATGCCGGCCGGTTTCGTCGACGGCCTGCCGGTCGGCGTGCAACTGCTCGCTCCGTATTTCCAGGAAGGTCGCCTGTTGAACGTTGCCCACCAGTATCAGTTGAACACTGACTGGCACACCCGCACCCCAACCGGCTTCTGAGGAGACACACATGCAATGGGAAGTCGTGATCGGGCTGGAGATTCACACCCAGCTCACCACCCGGTCGAAAATCTTTTCCGGTAGTTCCACCACATTCGGTTCCGAGCCGAACACCCAGGCCAGCCTGATCGACCTGGGCATGCCCGGCGTGCTGCCGGTGCTCAACCAGGAAGCGGTGCGCATGGCGGTGATGTTCGGTCTGGCGATTGACGCCGAGATCGGTCAGCACAACGTGTTCGCCCGCAAGAACTACTTCTACCCGGATCTGCCGAAGGGCTACCAGATCAGCCAGATGGAATTGCCGATCGTCGGCAAGGGCCACCTGGACATCGCCCTGGAAGACGGCACGGTCAAACGCGTCGGCATCACTCGCGCGCACCTGGAAGAAGACGCCGGCAAGAGCCTGCACGAAGAATTCAGCGGTGCCACCGGCATCGACCTGAACCGTGCCGGCACACCGCTGCTGGAAATCGTTTCCGAGCCGGACATGCGCAGCGCCAAGGAAGCCGTGGCCTACGTCAAGGCGATCCACGCGCTGGTGCGCTACCTGGGCATCTGCGACGGCAACATGGCCGAAGGCTCGCTGCGCTGCGACTGCAACGTGTCGATCCGTCCGAAAGGCCAGGTTGAATTCGGCACGCGCTGCGAGATCAAGAACGTCAACTCGTTCCGTTTCATCGAGAAGGCGATCAACTCCGAGATCCAGCGTCAGATCGACCTGATCGAAGACGGCGGCAAAGTGATCCAGCAGACCCGTCTGTATGATCCGAACAAGGACGAAACCCGTCCGATGCGCAGCAAGGAGGAAGCCAACGACTACCGTTACTTCCCCGATCCGGACCTGCTGCCGGTGGTCATCGAGGACTCGTTCCTCAACAACGTGCGCGGCACCCTGCCGGAACTGCCACCGCAAAAACGCGAGCGCTTCCAGAGTGCGTTCGGTCTGTCGGCCTACGACGCCAACGTGCTGGCCACCAGCCGTGAGCAGGCGGACTACTTCGAGAAGGTCGCAAGCATCGGCGGCGACGCCAAACTGGCGGCGAACTGGGTGATGGTCGAGTTGGGCAGCCTGCTCAACAAGCAGAATCTGGACATCGAGGATTCGCCGGTTTCGGCCGAGCAACTGGGCGGCATGCTGCAGCGCATCAAGGACAACACCATCTCCGGCAAGATCGCCAAGGTTGTGTTCGAAGCGATGGCCAACGGTGAAGGCAGCGCGGACGAGATCATCGAGAAGCGCGGCCTGAAGCAGGTTACCGACACTGGCGCGATTTCGGCAGTGCTGGACGAAATGCTCGCGGCCAACGCCGAGCAGGTCGAGCAATACCGTGCGGCAGACGAAGCCAAGCGCGGCAAGATGTTCGGCTTCTTCGTCGGTCAGGCCATGAAAGCCTCCAAAGGCAAGGCCAACCCGCAGCAAGTGAACGAACTGCTGAAAAGCAAGCTCGAAGGCTGATGAAAATGGGGCCAGTTCCAACGCCTGGCTCCATTCCCTGTGGGAGCCGGCAGGCTGGCTCCCACATCTGTTTTCGGGAAACCTTTGAATGAAGCGTCTATTCATCAGCTGCGCCCTGCTCTCTCTGCTGGCCGGTTGCGCCAGCACCGACACCATCGACCCGCACGGTTACGACCAGACCGGCGTCGCCTCCTATTACGGAGCCAAACACCACGGTAAACGCACCGCCAGCGGCGAAGCGTTCAACCAGAATTCCCTGACCGCCGCCCATCGCCAGTTGCCCTTTGGCACCCGGGTGAAGGTCACCAACCTGAAAAACGACAAATCCTGCGTGGTGCGCATCAATGACCGCGGGCCGCACACCCGTGGGCGCATCATCGACGTTTCACGCGAAGCCGCCGAACGTCTCGGCATGATTGGCAGCGGCACGGCACGGGTTCGCGTGCAGGCCCTCGACGACTGATGGAGCGCCCGCCATTTTCGGACTGACCGATTTACCGCTGATCAACGTGATCGAACTGCTCTGTGGGCTGTTCCTGCTGATCGCCGGTGCCGAACTGATGGTGCGCGCCGCCGTGCGTCTGGCTGCGCGCCTGCATGTGCGGCCGCTGATCATCGGCCTGACCATCGTCGCCCTCGGCAGCAGTGCCCCGCAAATGGCGGTCAGCCTGCAAGCAACCCTGACGCACAACCCCGATATCGCCGTCGGCAGCGTGATCGGCAGCAGCATTTTCAACATCCTCGTGACCCTCGGCCTGTCGGCGCTGATCATTCCGCTGCGGGTTTCGCGGCAACTGGTGCGCCTGGACATCCCGCTGATGATCGGCGCCAGCCTGCTGGTGTTCGTACTGGCCTGGAATGAAGAGATCGGCCGTTTCGACGGTGTTCTGCTGCTGAGCGCGTTGGGGCTGTATCTCGGCTTGCTGCTGCGCCAGTCGCGCCACTCGGCCCGGCCGCATTCCGATCATCCTCAGACTCAGCCGGCTCCCTGGTTCACCAGCCTGCTGATGATCGTCGCCGGTCTGGCCATGCTGGTGTTTGCCGGACATTTGCTGCTGGGTGCAGCGGTCGCGGTGGCTACCGATCTCGGGTTCTCCGAGCGAGTCATCGGCCTGACCGTGGTCGCGGTCGGCACCTCGCTGCCGGAACTCGCCACTTCGTTGATCGCCGCGTTGCGTGGTCAGCGGGACATTGCCGTGGGCAACGTGATCGGCGCCAACCTGTTCAACCTGCTCGGGGTCCTCGGCATCACCGCGCTGATCGCACCAACACCACTCTCAGTGTCGCCGAATGCACTGGATTTCGACCTGCCGGTGATGCTCGGCGTCGCGGCGCTGTGCCTGCCGGTGTTCTATTCCGGCTACCGCGTGACCCGGGCCGAAGGCTTGTTGCTGCTCGGTTTGTACCTGGCGTACGGGCTGCACGTGGTGTCCTTCACCACCGGCATGCCGCTGGCCGGCAAGCTCGAACGGTTGATGCTGTTTTATGTCCTGCCGACGCTGCTGACGTTTCTGTTTATCACGTCGGTGCGCGCCTGGCGCCGCCAACACCACAAGAGGGATGTGCCATGACCGAATCGAAGAAATCCGGGGTCGAAATCCGCCGCCAGGTAATGGGCGATGCATTTGTCGACCGCGCGCTGGGCAACGCCACTGAATTCACCCAACCGTTGCAGGATTTCGTCAACGAACACGCCTGGGGCGGCGTGTGGAATCGCGAAGGTTTGCCGCTGAAAACCCGCAGCCTGATCACCCTCGCCGCGCTGACCGCGTTGAAGTGCCCGCAGGAGTTGAAGGGTCACGTGCGCGGTGCGTTGAACAATGGCTGCACGGTCGATGAGATCCGTGAAGCGCTGCTGCATTGCGCGGTGTATGCCGGCGTGCCGGCGGCGATCGATGCGTTTCGTGCGGCGCAGGAAGTGATCGACAGTTACCAGAAGCCTGAGTAACCGCCAGTTCTCAGATCCACCCGCCCCACTGCAAGAAGAAGATCCCGACGTTGGTGGTGATCGCCGCCATCAACGTGGTCAACACGATGATCGCCGCCGCCAGTTCATGATTGCCCTGGGCTGCACGGGCCATGACAAAACTCGCGGCCGCCGTCGGGCTGCCGAAGTACAGAAACAGAATCCCCAGCTCCGCCCCACGAAAGCCCCACAGCCACGCCCCCAACGTCGCGAGCACCGGCAGGCCGATCATCTTCACCAGACTGGAACTCAGCGCCAGGCTGCCGCTCTTGCGCAACGCCGCCAGCGACAGTGTGCCGCCAATGCAGATCAGCGCCAGCGGCAGCGTGGTTTGCGCCAGGTACTGACCCGACGTTTCCAGCCATCCCGGCAATCCGATCTTGAACCAGGCAAATGGCGCCGCCGCGATCACGCTGATGATCAGCGGATTGCTGATGACGCTTTTGCAGATACTCCACGGATCGGACTTGATCACCGGGCTGTAGACCGCCAGCACAATGGTCGACAGCGTGTTGTAGAAGAGGATCACCAGCGCCGCGAGAATCGCCCCGAGGGAAATCCCGTAGTCGCCGTACATGCTCGCCGCCAGCGCCAGACCGATCACCCCGTTGTTGCCGCGAAACGCACCTTGGGTGTAGATGCCGCGATCCTCACGCGGGCAACGGAAAATCGCCCAGCCCCAGGCCAAGGCAAAACTGGCCAGCGTGGCGAGGGCGAAATAGATCAGCAGCGCCGGTTGCAGCGCGGCGTGCAGGTCGGCGTGCAGGATGCCGAGAAACAGCAGCGCCGGCATGGTGACGTTGAACACCAGCGACGACGCCGTGTGGATGAAGTTGTCGTTGATCCAGTCGATGCGCTTGAGCAACACCCCCAGAAACAGCATGGCAAACACCGGCGCGGTGATGTTCAGGGTTTCGAGGAAGATTGCCAGCATGCCGGGGAGCCTTGGAGGTGAGCGTCGTTAGGGGGCTAATGATAAGCCACTTTCACCCCGATCGTTCCCACGCAGCGCGTGGGAACGATCAACCATCAAGTAATCGGCGCCGGATTGAACAACGTAATGTCGTTATGCAGTTTGTGCTTTTCAGCCCACGTCTGCTGCTTGCCGCTCGCCACATCCAGATAGTAGTGGAACAACTCCCAACCCAACTCCTCGATGGTCGCGCGCCCGGTGGCAATGCGCCCGGCATCAATGTCGATCAGATCCGGCCAACGCTGCGCCAGTTCGGTACGAGTCGAAACCTTCACCACCGGCGCCATGGCCAGACCATAAGGCGTACCGCGCCCGGTGGTGAACACATGCAGGTTCATCCCCGCCGCCAGTTGCAACGTGCCGCAGACAAAATCACTTGCCGGGGTCGCACAGAAAATCAAACCCTTCTGCTTGAAGCGCTCCCCAGGGCCAAGTACGCCGTTGATCGCGCTGCTGCCGGACTTGACGATCGAGCCCAAGGACTTCTCGACAATGTTCGACAACCCGCCCTTCTTGTTACCCGGCGTGGTGTTGGCGCTGCGATCCGCCTCGCCCTTGGCCAGGTAACGGTCGTACCAGTCCATTTCGCGCACCAGTTCCTCGGCAACGGTTTTGGTCTGGGCCCGTGAGGTCAGCAGGTAAATCGCGTCGCGCACTTCGGTGACTTCGGAAAACATCACCGTCGCCCCCGCCCGCAGCAGCAAATCCGAGGCATAACCCAGCGCCGGGTTGGCGGTGATCCCGGAAAACGCATCACTGCCACCGCACTGCATGCCGAGGATCAGCTCGGACGCCGGCACGGTTTCCCGGCGGCGCTGGTCGAGTTTCTTCAGGCGAACTTCGGCCAGTTCCATGATCTGCTCAATCATTTCGGTGAAGCCGTGACTGGAATCCTGCAAGCGATACAGCCACGGCTCGCTCAGGTCGACCGACGCGTCGTCCTCGTGCATCACCTGCCCGGCCTGCAATTTCTCGCAACCCAGACTGATCACCAGCGCCTCGCCACCGAGGTTCGGATTGCGTGCCAGATTGCGCACGGTACGAATCGGGATGTAGGCGTCGGTAGCCGTGATGGCCACGCCGCAACCGTAACTGTGGGTCAGCGCCACCACGTCATCGACGTGCGGGTACTTCGGCAACAGCTCATCCTTGATCCGCTTTACCGCGTGATCCAGCACCCCGGTGACGCATTGCACGGTGGTGGTGATCCCGAGGATGTTGCGCGTGCCGACGGTGCCGTCGGCGTTGCGATAACCCTCGAAGGTGTAACCCTCCAGCGGTGCCTGCGCGGCCGGCACCTCAGTGGACAGCGGCAGGCTGTCCAGCGGTGGCGCGGTCGGCATGCGCAGTTGATCTTCCTTGACCCAACTGCCACGGGGAATCGGCTGCAACGCATAGCCGATGATCTGGCCGTAACGAATCACCTGACCGCCCTCGGGAATGTCCTCGAGGGAGACCTTGTGGCTCTGCGGCACAAAATCCACCGTCACCAGGCCATCGGCGAATGCGGTGCCGGCCGGAACGCCCTGATCGTTGACCACGACCACTACGTTGTCCCGCTCGTGCAGGCGGATGTAGCGCGGCGAGTCGGAATGTTCAATCAACTGCATGACGCCGCTCCTCAGGAATGCGCTTGAGACAATTTACCGGTGGCTTCGGAACCGCCATTGGCTGGCGGCTCTTTGAGAACCACACGTTTGATCGGGCCGACGATCACCAGGTAGCTGAACACCGCCACCAGTGCGTTGGCGCCAACGAACACCAGTGCCCATTTGAACGAACCGGTGGAACTGATGATGTAGCCGATGACGATCGGCGTAGTGATCGACGCGATGTTGCCGAAAGTGTTGAACAGGCCCCCGCTCAGACCGGCGATCTGTTTCGGCGAAGTGTCGGAGACCACCGCCCAGCCCAGCGCACCCACACCTTTGCCGAAGAAGGCCAGGGCCATGAAACCGACCACCATCCATTCCACTTCAACATAGTTGCACGCGACGATGCTGCTGGAGACCAGCAGGCCGGCAATGATCGGCGCCTTGCGGGCGAAGGTCAGCGAATGGCCTTTGCGCAGCAGGTAATCGGAAATCACCCCGCCGAGGACGCCACCGATAAAGCCGCAGATCGCTGGCAACGAGGCGATGAAACCCGCCTTGAGAATGGTCATGCCACGCTCTTGCACCAGATACACCGGGAACCAGGTCAGGAAGAAATAGGTGATGCCGTTGATGCAGTACTGGCCCAGGTAAACACCGAGCATCATGCGGTTGGTCAGCAACTGACGGATGTAGTCCCATTTCGGGCCGTCAGCCTTTTTGCCTTGCTTCTGGTCCATGTCGACCATGCCGCCGTTGTCGGCAATGAACTTCACTTCCGCTTCGTTGGCCATCGGGTGCTGGCGCGGGCTGTGGATAACCTTCAGCCAGATCAGCGAGAACACGATGCCGAACAGGCCCATGACGATGAACACGTGCTCCCAGCCGAAGGTGTAGACGATCCAGCCCATCAGCGGCGCGAACAGCACAGTGGCGAAGTACTGCGCCGAGTTGAAGATCGCCGAAGCCGTACCGCGTTCAGCAGTCGGGAACCAGGCCGCCACGATACGCGCGTTGCCGGGGAACGATGGCGCCTCGGCCAGCCCCACCAGAAAGCGCAGCATGAACAGCGCGACGATGGCCGTGGACATGCCGAACTCACCGACGAAGCCTTGCAGCACGGTGAACAGCGACCAGGTGAAGATGCTCAGGGCATAGACTTTTTTCGAGCCGAAGCGATCGAGCAGCCAGCCACCGGGAATTTGCCCGGCCACGTAGGCCCAACCGAATGCAGAGAAGATGTAGCCGAGGGTGACCGCGTCGATGCCGAGGTCTTTTTGCAAACTGGAACCGGCGATCGCGATGGTGGCGCGGTCGGCGTAGTTGATCGTGGTCACCAGGAACAGCATGAGCAGAATCAAATAGCGGACGTGAGTCGGCTTGGACGATTGCATGTAGATGTACTCCCACTGATTATTTTTATGCGGGTAAAACATTCTTTGGTCTTGTGCCGCGCAGGGCCTTGGCAATAACCCTGCGCGGGTGCAGCGACTTACGAACCGATGTAGGCGGTTTTCACCACGGTGTAGAACTCTTGCGCATAGCGGCCTTGCTCACGTGAGCCATAGGATGAACCCTTACGGCCCCCGAACGGAACGTGATAATCGACACCGGCGGTCGGCAGGTTGACCATCACCATCCCGGCCTGGGAATGACGCTTGAAGTGGTTGGCGTACTTCAGCGACGTGGTGGCGATACCCGCCGACAGACCGAATTCGGTGTCGTTGGCCATGGCCAGCGCGGCGTCGTAGTCGGCGACGCGGACGATGTTGGCCACCGGGCCGAAGATTTCTTCGCGGCTGATGCGCATCGACGCTTCGCTATCGGCAAATAGGGTCGGCGCGAGGAAGTAGCCCTCGGTGTCACAGGTCACCAGACCGCCACCGCTGACCACGCGCGCGCCTTCGGACTGGCCGATGTCGATGTATTTCAGGTCCTGCTCAAGCTGCGCCTGGGAGACCACCGGACCAATGTCGGTGCCGGCCTTCAACGCGTGACCGACCTTGATCGACTTCATGCGCTCGGCCATGGCTTCAACGAACTTGTCGTGAATCCCGGCAGTGACAATCAAGCGGCTAGACGCCGTGCAACGCTGGCCGGTGGAGTAGAACGCGCTCTGCACCGACAACTCGACAGCCTGCTTAAGGTCGGCGTCGTCGAGAATGATCTGCGGGTTCTTGCCGCCCATCTCCAGCTGAACCTTGGCCTGGCGCGACACGCAGCTGACCGCGATCTGACGACCGACGCCGACAGAGCCGGTGAAGCTGATGCCGTCGACTTTCGGGCTGTTGACCAGCGCTTCACCCACTACGCGTCCGCTGCCCATCACCAGGTTGAACACGCCAGCCGGGAAGCCTGCGCGGGAGATGATTTCGGCCAGCGCCCAGGCGCAACCCGGCACCAGATCCGCAGGCTTCAACACCACGCAGTTGCCGTAGGCCAAGGCCGGGGCGATTTTCCACGACGGGATGGCAATCGGGAAATTCCACGGGGTGATCAGGCCGACCACGCCGAGGGCTTCGCGGGTGACTTCGACGTTGACGCCCGGGCGCACCGACGGCACGTAATCGCCAGACAGACGCAGGCATTCACCGGCGAAGAACTTGAAGATGTTGCCGGCGCGGGTCACTTCGCCAACGGCTTCCGGCAGGGTCTTGCCCTCCTCCCGGGCCAGCAGGGTGCCGAGTTCTTCGCGACGGGCGAGGATTTCAGTACCGACCTTGTCCAGCGAGTCGTGGCGAGCCTGAATGCCTGAGGTCGACCACGCCGGGAACGCAGCACGAGCGGCGTCGATGGCGGCGTTGACCTGAGCCAGATCGGCCTTGGCGTAGTCGCCGATGGTGTCGCTCAGCTCGGACGGGTTGATGTTGACCGAGTAATCGTTACCGGCGATCCACTCACCGTTGATGTAGTTGTCATAGCGCTTGGTCACGAATCATTCTCCTGACGCAAAAGGCCGCTGATTGCTCAGCGGCCTTGATTAGAGGGTTGGGTTACTGCGCACCTTGCTTGTCGATCAGCGCGGCGAGCATTTCGTACTCTTCGCGGGTCAGGTCGGTCAGCGGCGCCCGCACCGGGCCTGCGTCATAGCCGGCGATCTTGGCGCCTGCCTTGACGATGCTCACGGCGTAACCAGCCTTGCGGTTGCGGATGTCCAGGTACGGCAGGAAGAAGTCGTCGATGATTTTGCCGACGGTGGCGTGATCTTCGCGGGCAATCGCGTGGTAGAAATCCATCGCGGTTTTCGGGATGAAGTTGAACACCGCCGACGAGTAGACCGGCACGCCCAGGGCCTTGTAGGCAGCGGCATAGACTTCGGCGGTCGGCAGACCACCGAGGTAGCTGAAGCGATCGCCCAGGCGACGACGGATCGACACCATCAGCTCGATATCACCCAGACCGTCCTTGTAACCGATCAGGTTCGGGCAGCGCTCGGCCAGACGTTCCAGCAGCGGCGCGGTCAGGCGGCAGACGTTGCGGTTGTAAACCACCACACCGATGTTCACCGATTTGCACACCGCTTCAACGTGGGCGGCAACGCCGTCCTGGCTGGCTTCGGTCAGGTAATGCGGCAGCAACAACAGACCTTTGGCACCCAGACGTTCGGCTTCCTGAGCGTATTCGATGGCCTGGCGGGTCGAACCGCCGACGCCGGCAAGGATCGGCACGCTGGTGGCGCAGGTGTCGACGGCAGTCTTGATGATTTCCGAGTATTCGCGGGCAGCCAGGGAGAAGAACTCACCAGTGCCACCGGCGGCGAACAGGGCCGAAGCACCGTACGGGGCCAGCCATTCCAGGCGTTTGATGTAGCCCGCGCGGTTGAAATCGCCTTGGGCATTGAAATCGGTGACCGGGAACGACAGCAGGCCGGCGGAGAGGATGGACTTCAGTTCTTGTGGATTCATTATTCGAACACCCTGGTAGCAACGTTTTTTGTGAGTGGACCGTTCAGCCTTCGCCGAAGTTGTAGGTCATCGTACAACTTAAAAGATAACCGTCAACTGCATTTCATCGCAGGGAGGTATTTTTTGTCGGACAGGATTTCTTTTTGACGTAGGCGTTTTCTCGACTAGGCTCAATTTAACTGTATATACATACAGCTAAATAAGAATCCACCGACGACATATCAAGGAGAAAGAAATGTCCGGTCTACAAACAAAATGCCTTGAAAAACCCACACCGATCATCGCCCGTTTCGATGATCTTTTTACCCCCGACGGCATCGCCTTCAGTGCTGAAAATCCGCATCTGTTGCTGCACATTGCTGACTCGCACAGCGACGTCGACCCCGTCCCCGCCCTGCCCGGCAAGGCCATGAAAGCTCGGCCGCCACTGCGCTTCGAAGGCGCGGAACACACGGCGATCGGCGATAACACCCGGCTGCGCTTCGTTGAAAATGCCGAGCCGGTGCTCGCGCAAAACGTGCCACTGCATCTACCGAACGGGTTGGCGCTGACCTACGGCCAGGTGCTGGCGCTGGGCGGAGATTTCTACGGAGTCGTCGACCGGCCGATCAACGAAGGCGCCACCCCGGCAGATCGGCTTCAGCGCTTTTCGGCGGCGTTTGACACCCTCGCCGCCCTACCGGCCTCCAAGGCCGAAGCGCCACAGATTCTCGCGATCATGCAAAAAGAGATCGACGCCGTTAAACAGGCGATCAAGGACGGCAAGCAACCCCACGAAGCCTACGACGCACTGGGAGATACGTTGTCGGAAGAGTGGAACAAAATCACCGGCGGCGGCAGTTTCGTCTCGGCGCTGTTCCCGCTCGGTCGCTACCTGAAACTGGCGGCGAACAATGCCGACCATTTCGGCGAATGGGCCCGCCAGGCCTACATCGCCGGGCACACCGCCGCCCTGCAAACCGCAGCAGCCGCCCACGCCAGTCAGGACGAGCTGCAACTGGAACGGGCCTACGCGATGAACGCGTTCGCCGATCACTACCTCACGGACCTGTTCTCCTCCGGGCATTTGCGAGTGCCCCGCAAGGCCATGGCCGCCGCAGTGACACCGAGCGATCTGGGCTCTCTGATCACCCGGTTCATGCACGACGAAGACAGCAAATTCGGCCTCAAGGTACGCAACGCCCGGGGCGAGCAATGGCGGGCATTCGGCGACAAGCGCTACTTCGAGGCGACCGACGCTGACAATCGCAATCAGGTGAATCACGCGGTGCAGGATTCGGCGGACGAAGTGTATGCCGCCTATTCCAGCGGCAATGTGCCGACCACCTTCAACGCGCTGCAACGGTTGCCGGACCTGACTTTCGTGATGAGTCTGACGAACAATTTCTCGCCACTGTTCCGCCTTCAGGGCAACAAAGTCCTGCGGCGCAAGGACGTGAACAACCTCAACGACACCGCCACCGTCGACGACTGGTGGGGCTGGAGCACTTACCTGCTGCTCAAGGACTATCACCCAACCGGCAACACGAATTAAGGAGCGATTCGATGACGATCAAATTGAAAGTGGAACTGGCTTCCGGCCAATCGTTGAAAGGTGCGCCGCTGCAATTGCTGCACGACGGCGTCGCCATCGCCCGGGCGTCGGTGGATGCCCAGGGCCAGGCGACATTCGATGTCCGGCCCGGCCCGGGCAAACTGGCGATCAGGGTCGATCGTTCGATTCTGCCCCGGAGCTGAAATGCCCGGACAAGATTGCCCCGGCGCGCCTCACCGATTCGCCGGGTAAAGTGCGACGACTGCCGCGAAGGATCGCGGCAGATCTTTCAAGGAGAACGAATCATGACGTTTGCCGCTGCACACCTTCCGCAATTCCCCGATCACGCCAGCGATTCGATCATCCTGCGGCTGTCTGCCCTGGATGACGACCTGATCATCCGCGTCCCCGATGGACAGGACACACCGCCGAACTGGGATGTATACCCGATCCTCGGTGATGATCCGGAAGAGCCTGAATGGCAGGGGTTGTCGGAACCGACCGGCGTCTGGGATGACGCCCTCGACGACATGGTCGGCCTGACCGGGATCGAACTGAGCATCCCAAGATTCGAGCTGGAAAAGTACCTGAACAGCACCGTCGAACTGCGTTACAAGTTTGCCGATGAGTCCAGCCTGGAACCGTGTTCGGAGCCGCTGAAGCTCTACGTCGAAGCCTGATTCCTCAACCCTGCGCCTGCGCCTCTTCATGCGCCTGACGCAGCCGTTCGCGGCTGTTGGTCAGGTGCAGGCGCATGGCCGCGCGGGCGGCATCGGAATCCTGGCGGGCGATGGCCTCGTAGATTTCCTCGTGCTCGCGGCTCAGGCGATTCATGTAGTGCTGCTGATCGTCATGGGCCAGGCGCGCGGAGTTCAGCCGTGTGCGCGGAATGATGCTGGTGCCCAGGTGAGTCATGATGTCGGTGAAATAGCGGTTGCCGGTGGACAGCGCGATTTGCAGGTGGAACTGGAAGTCCGACGCCACTGCATCGCTGGCATGGGCGACGCTTTCGTTCAGCGCGTCAAGGGCGGCGCGCATGGCGGCCAGTTGTTCGGTGCTGCGACGTTGTGCGGCAAGACCTGCGGACTCTACTTCGAGGCTGATACGGAATTCGAGAATCGCCAGCACATCACGCAAGGTGACCACGGTCGCCGGGTCGATCCGGAAACCGCTCGGGCTCGGTGTGTCGAGCACGAAGGTACCGATACCGTGACGGGTTTCGACCTGCCCTGCAGCCTGCAGTCGGGAAATCGCCTCGCGCACCACAGTACGGCTGACACCATTGGCTTCCATGATCGCCGACTCGGTGGGCAACTTGTCGCCACGCTTGAGCAGACCGTCGCGGATCTGCTCGGTCAGCACCGTCACCAGTTCCTGTGCCAGGCTGCGGCGCTTGCGAGGGAGGCGCGGGGTGTCGATCGGGTTTTCCATGGTCTGCGTTTATCTCGAAAATTCGGCTAGAGGGGCATCATAGCCCAAGGGAGTTGTACGATCACCGTTCTCTGTGGGAGCAGGCTCCCACAGATTCAGTACACATCAAGCCGTGACGGTCTGCTCGACCAGATGCCCGCTGTCGATCCGTACATGCCGTGGATGGAAGCGCTTGAGGCTGCTGCGATGGCCGACGCTGACGATGCTCAGGCCCGGCAACTGATCAATCAGCGCCTGATACAGCGTGGCCTCGTCTTCTTCATCCATCGCCGACGTCGCTTCGTCCATGTACAGCCAGTGCGGTGCGTAGAGCAGCGCACGAGCAAAGGCCAGACGCTGCTGTTCACCCGGCGAGAGCATGCGCTGCCAGTGATTGGCTTCGTCCAGTCGTGCCACCAGATGCGGCAGACGGCAGGTTTCCAGCACTTGTGCATAACGCTCTGGCGAGTAGGTGTCACCCGGTTGTGGATAACTCAAGGCTTCACGCAGGGTGCCGATCGGCAGATACGGTTTTTGCGGCAGGAACAGATAACGCGATGCCGGCAGACGGATGCTGCCGTGGCCCGCCGGCCACAAATGCCCCATCGCCCGCAGCAGTGTCGACTTGCCGCTGCCGGAGCGGCCGCTGAGCATCACTCGATCACCCGCCTCCACGGTCATGTCGGCGCTGGTCAGCAGGTGACGACCGTCAGCCAGGTCCAGCCCAAGGTTGTGTACCTTCAGTTCATCACCGTGATTCTGTACATCGATGGCCGGTGCCCGGTCTTCGTTGTCGCTCATGGCCTGACGGAAGCTCAGCAGACGATCGGAGGTGGCCTTCCATGCCGCCAGCGACGTATAGGCGTCGATGAACCAGCTGAAATTCTCCTGCACGTTGCCGAATGCCGAGTTGATCTGCATCAGCTCACCCAGTTCGATCTTGCCGGACAGGTAACGGGGTGCCGCGACGATGAAGGGGAAAATGATTGCGATCTGGCCGTAACCCGAGGTGAAGAACGTCAGGCGCTTGGACACGCGCATGATGTCCCAGAAGTTTTGCCAGACCAGCCCGAAGCGACTGCTCAAGCGACGGTTTTCATTCGGCTCACCGTTGTACAGCGCAATGCTCTCGGCGTTCTCGCGAACCCGTACCATGGAAAAACGCAGGTCGGCTTCGAAGCGTTGTTGTTGGTTGTTCAGGCCGATCAAGCGACGGCCGATCAGGTGCGTCAACCAACTGCCAACCCCTGCATACAGCAGCGCACACCAGAACATGTAGCCGGGAATCTCGATGCCGAACACTTCGATACTGCCGGACACGCCCCACAGAATGATCGAGAACGACACCAGACTGACCACGGTGCGGATCAATCCCAGCCCCAGGCCAAGCGTAGTGGTGGTAAAGGTGTTGAGGTCTTCGGAAATACGTTGGTCAGGGTTATCGGTGTAGCCGCCCTGCTCCAGCTGGTAGTAATTCTTGTGCCCGAGCCAGCGCTTGAAATGGTTTTCGGTGAGCCACGCCCGCCAGCGGATGGTCAGCATCTGCGTCAGGTACTGGCGATACACCGAGCCGAGAATCGCCACGGCCGCAATGCCGCAGAAATACAGGATCAACTGCCAGAACGCCGCCTCGTCCTTCTTTTGCAGGGCGTTGTAGAAATCCTTGTACCAACTGTTGAGCCACACCGAGATGCCGACGCTGAACAGCGACAGCGCGATCACGGCGATCAGCAACGTCCAGGCCTTGCCCTTCTCTTCGCTGCGCCAGTACGGCGTGGTCATGGCCCACACCTTGCGAAAAAACTGCCCGCGCACAGCATCGTTGACCGCGGAATATTCAGCGTTCTGATTCATGGATAAGGCTCGATAAAGAAAAGAACAGACACGCACCGATCATAGTTGATCGGTGCGCTTTATCGCGAGGGCTGGCGATGGCCGTTCAGCGCAGGTTCAGCGACGAACCGGGCGCTTCTGCAGTTTGCGCTGCAGGGTGCGGCGGTGCATGCCCAGGGCGCGGGCAGTGGCGGAGATGTTGCCTTCGTGTTCGGTCAACACGCGCTGAATGTGTTCCCATTGCAGACGATCCACCGACATCGGGTTTTCCGGCACCAGGCTGTCGAGGTCGGCGTGCTCGGACAGCAGCGCCGCCAGCACGTCGTCGGCGTCGGCCGGTTTGCACAGGTAATTGCAGGCGCCGCGCTTGATCGCTTCGACCGCCGTGGCAATGCTCGAGTAACCGGTGAGGATCACCACGCGCATTTCCGGGTCCAGCTCCAGCAGCTTCGGCAGCAGGACCAGACCGGAGTCGCCGTCCATTTTCAGGTCCAGCGCGGCATAGTCCGGCAGATCGGCCTGGGCGATGGTCAGGCCTTCCTCGGCGGAACCGGCGGTGCTGACGCGGAAACCACGGCGAGCCATGGCGCGGGCCATCACCCGGGTGAAGGTCGCGTCGTCATCGACCAACAGCAAATGCGGCAGTTCTTCGCCTTCGACTTGGATTTCGTCACTCATGTTGCTCTCCTCGGGCGCCGTGGGGCAGGCGCAGCTCGGTGAGCGTGCCGCCTTCCTCATGACTATAGAGTTTCACTGAGCCGCCGGCGCGTGTCACGCTGGCCTTGCTCAAAAACAGGCCCAGGCCGAAACCTTTGCCCTTGGTGGTAAAAAACGGTTTGCCGATCTGCTCGGCGATGGCCAGCGGTACACCGGCGCCATGATCGCGGATGCTGATGGTCAGGTCTTCAGCGGTCCAGTCCAGGGTCACCTGAAGGTTTTCCGGGCAGGCATCGGCGGCGTTGTTCAGCAGATTCAACAAGGCCTGGGTCAGATCCGGCGGCGGTGCTACACGCGGCAACGTGCCCTGGCCCAGGCGCTGGAAGCGGTAACTGGCCTCGGGACGCATCAGGTGCCAGCGATTGAGCGCTTCGTCGAGCCACTCGGTGACGTCCTGCATCTCCACCGCCATCCGGCGATTGGCTTCGGCGGCGCGCACCAGTTGCTGCAGGGTCTCCTTGCAGAGCTTCACCTGATCCTTCAGCACCTTCAGGTCTTCCTGAAGCATCGGGTCGTGATGATCCTGCTGCATTTCGTTAAGCAATACGCTCATGGTCGCCAGCGGTGTGCCCAGTTCATGGGCGGCGCCAGCGGCCTGAGTCGCCACGGCCAGCAATTGCTGATCGCGCAGCCCTTCTTCACGGCGGATCGCCCGTAATTCTTCCTGCCGGCGCAGCTCTTCGGCCATCCGCGCGGCGAAGAAGGTGATCACCGCTGCCGCCAGCGCGAAGCTCAGCCACATGCCGTAGATCTGCAGGTTCTCCCGGGCCACTGGCAGGGTTTCCAGCGGATAGAAATGCGTCAGCATCAGCGTGTACAAGGCCAGCGCAATGCCGGACAGCACCACCGAATAACGCCACGGCAGCGTCACCGCGGCAATGGTCAGCGGCACCAGATAATACGAAACGAACGGGTTGGTCGAACCACCGGAGAAATACAGCAAGGCACTGTGGATAAACAGATCGCAGGCCAGTTGCAGCGCATATTCGAGCTCGGTAACCGGCCACGAGGTGCGCAGGCGCACGGCGGTGAACACACAGAGCAGAATCGAACAGCCGAGGGTCATCACCAGTTGCACCCACGGCAACGGCAACAAATCCAGCCAGTAGGCCAGGCCCACGGAACCGGCCTGCGCGGCGAGCACCAGCGTGCGGATGAAAGTCAGCCGCCAGAGGTTCTGGCGAGTGGCGGAAGTCAGTTGTACGGGGGCGAGCATGAGCTCTCCTGATGAGCGCTCCAGGCGGATCGCACGGAGTATAACCAAGCCGCGCGCCCGAGAGGCGAAAGTGCGGCAAACGACCACATGGCAAAAAGCTTCGCGGCGGCTATAAGGCCCATCTGTATAGAAGTTGTAACTGGGCGAACCGGATCATAAAAGCTACAGTCTGATGGTTTCACGCAGGCCCCCGAACCATCACCTGCGCCCTCATCAAGGAGCTTTCATGCACACATTTCGCCGCAGCGCCGCCCTTCTCGCCCTGACCGTCGGCAGCGTCGCCAGCCTTCCGGCCCTGGCCGCCGATGAGCTGCACTACAACCAGATTTCCCTGCGCGCCGAAGTCAGCCAGGAAGTGGCCCGCGACCTGATGATCGTGACCCTCTACACCGAAGAGCAAAACACTGACCCGGCCAAACTCGCCGCCGACGTCAGCACCACCATGAACAAGGCCCTGGCCCAGGCCAAGCAAGTCAAAGACATCACCCTGCGCCAGGGCAGCCGCAACAGCTACCCGATCTACGACACCAAGGGCCAGAAAATCACCGGCTGGCGCGAGCGCGCCGAACTGCGCCTGGAAAGCGCCGACTTCGCCGCCCTGTCCAAACTCACCGGCGAACTGCTGACCGACCTGAAAATGGGCGGCATGGACTTCGCCATCGCCGACCCGACCCGCAAGGCCAGCGAAGACAAACTGCTGAAAGAAGCCGTCACCGCCTTCAAGGCCCGCGCCCAACTGGCGACCGACGCCCTGGGCGGCAAGGGCTACAAAATCGTCAACCTGAACCTCAACAGCAACGGCTTCCCACAACCGTACATGCGCGCCCCGATGATGATGAAAGCCGCCGGCATGGACGCAGCACCGGTCACACCTGAAGTCGAAGCCGGCACCAGCCAGGTCAGCCTGACGGCCGATGGCTCGATTGAAGTGCTGATGCAGTGATTGAATGACGGCTGAATGAAAAACCGGCGATCAGTGATGATCGCCGGTTTTTTTATGCATCGGATTTGGGTTGCCGCCATCGCTGGCAAAACGGATCGCCGCTGCAGTCCCAAAAGTTTTGATAGACGCCCCCTGCGGCGCAGCCGCCCCACTCAACAGGATGAGCGTTAGCTCGGCTGCAGCTCTTGATCTTTTGGCGACGTCGGAAGGCTGAGTGGAGGGATTTATCCGGGGGTGGGAGCGCAGCGACCGTTTGGCGAAGCCAAACACATCGAGAGGAGGTGCAGCGAAGCAAACCGTAGGCGATGCCCCCCGGATGAATCCCGGAGCGAAGGAACCCCGAGCCTCAGCGAGCGGGCCGAACGTAGGAGCAAGCGTTTTTGGTTACTTTTTAGGCGTTTGTAAAAAGTGACCCGCCGTAAGGGCGGAACCCTAAGTGGCCGTTACCGCAACAACGGATATGTACCCAACCACCCCAGATATACCGAACTAGACACCTCACCTAGAAAAACGATATTTCCGCGCCCCCCCACCACCCAGCTAACCTCCCCCGCCACAATCACCTCCAACCCCCGGGGCAGACATGCAAAGACTCACCCTAAAACCACTACTGATAACCCTCGCCCTGGCAACTACCGCCCCCTTCGCCAACGCAGCAACAACCTTGGTCTACTGCTCCGAAGCCAGCCCCGCCGGCTTCGACCCCAGCCAGTACACCAGCGGCACCGACTTCGACGCCTCCGCCGAAACCCTCTTCAACCGCCTCACCCAGTTCAAACGCGGCGGTACCGAAGTCGAACCCGGCCTGGCGACCAACTGGGACGTAAGCCCGGACGGCCTCCAATACACCTTCCACCTGCGCCAAAACGTAAAATTCCACACCACCGACTACTTCACCCCGACCCGCACCTTCAACGCCGACGACGTCCTGTTCACCTTCCAGCGCCTGCTCGACCCGGACAACGACTTTCGCAAGGCCTACCCCGCCGAGTCCCCGTATTTCACCGACATGGACCTGAACACCACGATCAAATCCGTGGAAAAACTCGACGAAAACACCGTGCGCTTCAACCTGAACAACATCGACGCCGCGTTCGTGCAAAACCTCGCCATGAGCTTTGCCTCGGTGCAATCGGCCGAATACGCCGCCCAACTGCTGAAGGAAGGCCACGCCGCCGACCTCAACCAGAAACCGGTCGGCACCGGCCCGTTTGTGTTCAAGCGTTATCAGAAGGACTCGCAGATCCGCTACGCGGCGAACAAGGACTACTGGAAACCCGAGGACGTGAAAATCGACAACCTGGTGTTCTCGATCACCCCGGACGCCGCCGTGCGTCTGCAGAAGCTCAAGACCGGTGAATGCCAGGTCAGCGGCTACCCGCGCCCGGCCGATATCGAAGTGATGGAAAAAGACCCGAACCTGCGCGTGTTGAAGCAGGCCGGTTTCAACCTCGGTTTCCTTGCCTACAACACCACTCACCCGCCGTTGGACCAATTAAAGGTGCGTCAGGCCCTGGACATGGCCATCGACAAACCAGCGATCATCAAGGCGGTTTACCAGAGTGCCGGGCAGCTCGCACAAAACGCCTTGCCGCCCGCGCAATGGTCCTATGACCCGAATATCAAGGACGCGCCGTACGATCCCGTGAAAGCAAAGGCGCTACTCAAGGAAGCCGGGGTTGCGCCGGGTACAACCATCAACCTCTGGGCGATGACAGTGCAGCGCGCGTCCAACCCGAATGCGCGGATGTCGGCACAGATGATCCAGCAGGATTGGGAGAAGATCGGCATCAAGGCCAACATCGTCAGCTATGAATGGGGCGAGTACATCAAGCGCGCCAAGAATGGTGAACACGACGCGATGATCTATGGTTGGACAGGTGACAACGGCGACCCGGACAACTGGCTGGGCGTGCTTTACAGCTGCGCGGCAGTGAAAGGCAGCAACTACGCCAAGTGGTGCGATCCGGCCTACGACAAACTGGTGCAGCAGGCCAAGGTGTCCACCGATAAATCGCAACGGGTAAAACTGTATCAACAGGCGCAACTGATCCTTAAACAGCAGGTGCCGATCACGCCGATCGCCAACTCCACGGTGTTCCAGCCGCTGCGCAAGGAAGTCACCGACTTCAAGATCAGCCCGTTCGGTCTAACCCCCTTCTATGGCGTGGGTATAAATAAGTAACACCGAGCCCCAAGGCGGCGCGCAAATCGTGACCAATGCACCGTTTTGGGGCTTCATTTGCACCGTAAAAACCGACCGCAAACGGTCAAATGCGTCAGAAGTTATACAGATGCGACATTAAGGTACGTTCGTGCCACCGTTTGATGCCGCCGGGCGCTCTGGATCTTGCATTGGGTATGGGCCCTGCATAAGTATCCGCAGGCACGACTCACGAGGTCGTACCTCAATATTAAAAAATGACAACAAATCATGAGGCCAACATGCTTAAACACGCGGTCATTCCGTTTTTAGTCGGCGCAGGCTTGTTAGCCTCCGCACCTTTCGCTTCCGCTGCGACTAACCTGGTGTTCTGCTCCGAAGGCAGCCCGGCCGGTTTCGACCCAGGCCAATACACCACCGGAACCGACTTCGACGCCTCAGCCGAAACCATGTTCAACCGTCTGACCCAGTTCGAGCGTGGCGGCACCGCCGTGATTCCTGGGCTGGCGACCAGCTGGGACATTTCGACCGATGGCCTGACTTACACCTTCCACCTGCGTGAAGGCGTCAAGTTCCACACCACCTCGTATTTCAAGCCGACTCGTGAGTTCAACGCCGACGACGTACTGTTCACCTTCAATCGCATGATTAACAAGGATGACCCGTTCCGTAAGGCGTACCCGACCGAATTCCCGTACTTCACCGACATGGGGATGGATACCAACATCACCAAGATCGATAAAGTCGACGACCACACCGTCAAGTTCACTCTGAAAGAAGTCGACGCCGCGTTCATCCAGAACATGGCCATGAGCTTCGCGTCGGTTCAGTCCGCCGAGTACGCAGCCCAGCTGCTGAAAGAAGGCAAGGCTGCCGACATCAACCAGAAGCCGATCGGCACTGGTCCGTTCGTGTTCAAGAGCTACCAGAAAGATTCCAACATCCGTTACACCGGCAACAAGGACTACTGGAAGCCTGATGACGTGAAGATCGACAACCTGATCTTCGCCATCACCACCGACCCGTCGGTACGTATCCAGAAGCTGAAGAAGAACGAGTGCCAGGTCACCCTGTTCCCTCGTCCGGCTGACCTCAAGGCACTGAAAGAAGACCCGGCGCTGAAGATGCCTGACCAGGCTGGTTTCAACCTGGGCTACATCGCCTACAACGTGATGGACAAGGTCAAGGGCAGCAACGAAGCCAACCCGCTGGCCGACCTGCGCGTTCGCCAGGCGCTGGACATGGCCGTCAACAAGCCACAGATCATCGACTCGGTTTACCAGGGCGCGGGCCAACTGGCCGTCAACGCCATGCCACCGACCCAGTGGTCCTACGACACCACCATCAAGGACGCCAAGTACGATCCTGAGAAAGCCAAGCAGCTGCTCAAGGAAGCCGGCGTCAAGGAAGGTACCGAGATCGTCCTGTGGGCGATGCCGGTTCAGCGTCCGTACAACCCGAACGCCAAACTGATGGCCGAAATGCTCCAGTCCGACTGGAAGAAGATCGGTCTGAACGTGAAGATCACCAGCTACGAGTGGGGCGAGTACATCAAGCGCTCCAAAGGTGGCGAGAACCAGGCCATGATCATTGGCTGGAGCGGTGACAATGGTGATCCGGACAACTGGCTCAACGTGTTGTTTGGTTGCGACTCCCTGAGTGGCAACAACTTCTCCAAATGGTGCGACAAGAAATTCGACGGCCTCGTGAAAGAAGCCAAGCGCACCACTGACCAGGCCAAGCGCACCGAACTCTACAAAGAGGCGCAACACGTCCTCAAAGATGCAGTCCCTATGACACCTATCGCTCACTCGACGGTGTATCAACCCATGCGCGCCAACGTGCAGGACTTCAAGATCAGCCCATTCGGCTTGAACTCCTTCTACGGCGTCAGCATCAAGTAAAAAACCGGCGGCGACGTTTTCAGCGTCGCCGCTGTTTTTTTCTGCCGAATAGTCAGGAATTTGCCTACATCCATTTCCACTTGGTCTTACCAGGTTGGTTTAGGACGTGTCGCCTTTTCCTACGAGTCTTTAGGACTCAGCGCATTTACTGCCAGACCTGCGGCCCCTACCGTCAGGTTCTGACCAGTGACTGCGTGGGCTATCGGTTTGCTGTGGGTTTGAGCTCAATGCCGCCACAACTTCCCTGGAAGGGATCGCGGCGCATTGAAAAACACTGAGAAAAGAGGGAGCGTCATGCGCCACACCTTGGTTTTTTCCGCATTGCTGGGCGCCGGCCTGTTGGCCGCCACGTCCGCGAGTTTTGCCGCCAGCGACAGTCTGGTGTTCTGCTCCGAAGGCAGCCCGGCCGGTTTCGATACCGCGCAGTACACGACCGCGACCGATAACGACGCCGCCGAGCCGCTGTACAACCGCCTGGCCGAGTTCGAAAAAGGCGCGACCAATGTCGTACCGGGCCTGGCAACGAGCTGGGATATTTCCGAGGATGGCCTCAAGTACACCTTTCACCTGCGTGAAGGGGTGAAATTCCATACAACGGCGTACTTCAAACCTACCCGTGATTTCAACGCCGACGACGTGCTGTTCACGTTTAACCGCATGCTCGATCCGCAACAGCCATTCCGTAAGGCTTATCCTACCGAGTTCCCGTATTTCAACGGGATGAGCCTGAACAAGAACATCGCCAAGGTCGAGAAGACCGGGCCGCTGACCGTGCAGTTCACGCTCAACAGCGTCGACGCCGCGTTCATCCAGAACATCGCCATGAGCTTCGCCGCCATTCTGTCTGCCGAATACGCCGACAAACTGTTGGCCGAAGGCAAGCCGAGCGACATCAACCAGAAGCCGATCGGCACTGGCCCGTTCGTGTTCAAGAGCTATCAGAAAGACTCGAACATCCGCTACACCGGCAACCCGCATTACTGGGATCAGAGCCGGGTGAAGCTGAAGAACCTGATTTTCGCGATCAACACCGACGCTTCGGTCCGCGTGCAGAAGCTCAAGGCTGGCGAGTGCCAGGTCACTCTGCATCCGCGCCCGGCCGATGTGCCGGCACTGAAGAACGACCCGAAACTGCAACTGATCGAAAAGCCGGGCTTCAACCTTGGCTACATCGCCTACAACGTGCGCCACAAACCGTTCGACCAGCTCGAAGTGCGTCAGGCGCTGGACATGGCGGTGAATAAACAAGGGATTCTCAACGCTGTTTACCAGGGTGCCGGTCAACTGGCGGTCAACGCCATGCCGCCGACCCAATGGTCCTACGACACCACGATCAAGGACGCCGCCTATAACCCGGAAAAAGCCAAGGAGTTGCTCAAGGCTGCCGGCGTCAAGGAAGGCACCGAGATCACCCTGTGGGCCATGCCGGTGCAACGTCCATACAACCCGAACGCCAAACTGATGGCCGAAATGCTCCAGGCTGACTGGGCCAAGATCGGTCTGAAAGTGAAGATCGTCAGCTACGAATGGGGCGAATACATCAAACGCACCAAGAATGGCGAACACGACATCAGCCTGATCGGCTGGACCGGTGACAACGGGGACCCGGACAACTGGCTCGGCACGCTGTACAGCTGCGACGCCATTGGCGGCAACAACTACTCCATGTGGTGCGACCCGGCTTACGACAAGCTGATCAAAGAGGCCAAGGTCGTCACCGACCGCGACCAGCGCACCGTGCTCTACAAGCAGGCCCAGCAGTTGCTCAAGCAGCAAGTGCCGATCACGCCTGTCGCCCACTCGACGGTCAACCAGCCGTTAAGCGCCAGGATCGAAGGATTCAAGGTCAGCCCCTTCGGTCGCAACGTGTTTTCGGGTGTCAGCATCGATTAAACAAAAAACCGACTAGCCGCAACGCTGAGGAGTCCGTCTACCTCCTCACGCAAGCGCTTTGCCAAAATTCGCCAATCAGGCCTTTTGCAAACGTTTGCGATGTGTGAATGAGTTCTAAAACCAAAAACCGGCCAACCCAAAAAAGCCGGCATAAAAAGAAAGTAAAGGAGCTTCACCCATGAAACTGAGCAGCACCGCGATACTGGCTCTGGCCATCAGCAGCATCACCGCCACGGCTTATGCCGAGGAACAGAGCCAGGCGTACACCCCGGTTACCGTCAACGAGCAGAGCGCCCAGGCTGAAGCCACCGGTTTCCTCGAAGGCTCCAAGATCAGCGGCACGACCCGTAACTGGTACGCCAACGAGCAACTGAAACGTGGCGGCAAGTTCACCTACCGCAAAGACGGTGTCGCGACCCCGACCGATCGTCGTATCAACTGGGTGCAGGGCACCATCGTCAACTACACCTCCGGCTTCACTCAGGGCACCGTCGGTGTCAGCACTGAAGTGGCCGCGTACAACGCCGTTGCCCTGGAGCGCGATCGTAAGGATCTGGCCTCCAACAATGGTGGCGCACCGGGTTCGCGTCCAGGCGCAGGCAACAACCGTACGCTGACCAAAGAAGGCGGCGACGCTGAAGGTCAGTGGAGCAAACTGGGCCTGGCCAACGTCAAGTTCCGCGTTTCCAACACCACGCTGACCGCCGGTCGCCAGAACTTCAGCACGCCAATCGTCGACACCATCGGCAACCGTGCGCTGCCTTCGAGCTTTGAAGGTGTCAGCCTGCACAGCGAAGAGCTGAACAACCTGTCGTTCGATGCCGGCAGCTTCGACCGCGTATCGCCGCGTACCGAAGAGAGCCTGTCGAAATTCCGTTCCGAGTACACCAACAACAGCGCCGAGACCGATCGCGTGAGCATCGTCGGCCTGAACTACCAGCCGCTGAAAAGCCTGAAGACCAGCCTGTACGCTTCCAAGGTTGAAGACTTCTGGAACCAGTACTACTTCGGCGCCACCCACGAACTGGGTGACAGCAACGTCGTAAGCCTGACCACCGGCCTGAACTACTACAAAACTGTCGATACCGGCAAAAAAGAGATGGGCAACATCGACAACGACACCTACTCCCTGTCGTTCGGTCTGACCCACCAGGCCCACAGCCTGACCTTCTCGTACCAGGAAATTAACGGTAACGAGTACTTCGACTACCTGCACGAAACCAACGGCATCTACCTGGCCAACTCCCTGCTGTCCGACTTCAACGGCCCGAACGAGAAATCCTTCCAGGTCGCCTACGGTCTGAACATGGCCGAATACGGCGTGCCAGGCCTGAAGTTCAACATCTACCAGGCTCGCGGCTGGGGCATCGACGGTACTCACTACACCGGCACTGCGTATGACGTGAAAAACATGGACGGCGAGCACCACTACGAATACGGCATCGGTGCAACCTACGCCGTACAGAGCGGCCCACTCAAGGCCACCACCATCCGTGGCACCTACACCGCTCACCGCGCCAGCGAAAACCAGGCTGACGGCAGCATCAACGAGTTCCGTCTCGTGACCACCGTACCATTCAACATCCTGTAAAAACGCACGCCGACGGCTGACTCAGTGACGAGTCGGCCGTTCGGCTTTTTGTCTTCAACCGATTGCAGAGGGTTCTTGATGAAAATGCTTCCCCTACGTGCGGCCATCGCTGCCGCGTTGCTGAGTGTCGCTGTCGGCGTCTCGGCCAAACCCTTGGTGGTCTGCACCGAAGCCAGCCCGGAAGGCTTCGATATGGTCCAGTACACGACTGCAGTCACTGCCGACGCGGTGGCCGAAACCATCTTCAATCGTCTGGCCGACTTCAAGCCAGGCACCACTGAAGTGATCCCGGCGCTTGCCGAGTCCTGGGACATCAGCGACGACGGCCTGACCTACACGTTCCACCTGCGCAAAGGCGTCAAGTTCCACACCACCGAATACTTCAAGCCGACTCGCGACATGAACGCCGACGACGTGGTCTGGAGCTTCCAGCGTCAGCTGGACCCGAATCACCCGTGGCACAAGCTGTCGAGCGTGGGCTTCCCGTACTTTGAAAGCATGGGCTTCAAGGAACTGCTGAAGAGCGTCGAGAAAGTCGACGACAACACGGTCAAGTTCACCCTGACCCGCCGCGAAGCGCCGTTCCTGGCCGACATCGCCATGGCGTTCTCCTCGATCTACCCGGCCGAATACGCCGACCAGTTGCTCAAGGCCAACAAGACCGGCGACCTGAACAACAAGCCGGTCGGCACTGGCCCGTTCGTCTTCCAGCGCTACAACAAGGACGCCCAGGTTCGCTTCAAGGCCAACCCGGACTATTTCCGTGGCAAGCCGCCGGCTGATGCCCTGATTCTGGCCATCGCCACCGACAACAACGTTCGCCTGCAGAAACTCAAGGCCAACGAGTGCCAGGTCGCGCTGTATCCGAAGCCGGACGACATCCCGAGCATCAAGAAAGACGACAAGCTGAAAGTCGATGAAATGGACGCGATGACCGTCTCCTACATCGCCATGAACACCCAGCACAAATACATCAGCGACGTGCGGGTGCGTAAAGCGATCGACATCGCCTTCGACAAGGAAGCCTATGTCAACGCGCTGTTCGGCAAGGGCAATGCGTCGGTCGCGGTCAACCCGTACCCGCCGACCCTGCTGGGCTACAACCACGACCTGAAGAACCCGCCACGTGACCTCGATGCAGCGCGCAAACTGCTCAAGGAAGCCGGCGTGCCGGAAGGCACCGTGTTCACCCTGTTCACCCGCAACGGCGGCGGCCCGACCAACCCGAACCCGATGCTGGGCGCGCAAATGATGCAGGCTGACCTGGCGAAAGTCGGGATCAAGATCGACATCCGCGTGATGGAATGGGGCGAAATGCTCAAACGCGCCAAAGCCGGCGAACACGATATGGTTTCGGCCGGATGGGCGGGCGACAACGGCGACCCGGATAACTTCCTGACGCCTATGCTCAGTTGCGAAGCCGCCAAGAACGGCGAAAACTACGCTCGCTGGTGCAACGAGAAATTCCAGACCCTGCTCGACGAAGCACGGGCTAAAGTAGATCCGGCCGAACGCGCCAAACTGTACGAAGAAGCCCAGGCCATCTTCAATCAGGACCAGCCGTGGATCAGCATGGCCCACACCCGGATGTTCACTGCAATGCGCAACAACGTTGAGGGTTATCACATCAGCCCTCTGACAACCAATAACTTCGCCACCACCCAGGTGAAGTAGATAAGAAACTCCCGGCCTCCCTGACCCCAGGGTCGCCGGGCACGCCTAACCGGCCGATGAGGTACCACACAAGATGTTAAGTTTTATTGCCCGCCGACTGGGGTTGTTGATCCCCACGTTTTTCGGCATCACCTTGCTGACTTTCGCGTTGATTCGCATGATCCCCGGCGATCCCGTGGAAGTGATGATGGGCGAACGTCGGGTCGATCCCGAAATGCACGCTCAGGCAATGGAACGCCTCGGTCTGAACAAGCCGCTGTATGCCCAATACCTGGATTACATCGGCAAGCTTGCCCACGGCGACCTCGGCGAATCCCTGCGTACCCGTGAAAGCGTCTGGACCGAGTTCACGCAACTGTTCCCGGCCACCTTTGAACTGTCGATGGCTGCCCTGCTGTTCGCCGGTGTCTTCGGGCTGCTGGCCGGCGTCATTGCCGCCCTCAAGCGAGGGTCCCTGTTCGATCATGGAGTAATGGGCATATCCCTCACGGGATACTCGATGCCCATCTTCTGGTGGGGCCTGATTCTCATCATGTTTTTCTCGGTCAGCCTGGGCTGGACGCCGGTTTCCGGGCAGAACGACCTGTTGATCGACGTTGAGCGCAAAACGCACTTCATGCTGATCGATACCTGGCTCAGCGATGAACCGGGCGCCCTGCTCGACTACCTGCATCACCTGATCCTGCCCGCCATTGTGCTGGGCACCATTCCGCTGGCGGTGATCGCCCGGATGACCCGTTCCTCGATGCTCGAAGTGCTGCGCGAAGACTACATCCGTACCGCCCGTGCCAAAGGCCTGTCGCCAGCACGCGTGGTGTTCGTCCACGGCCTGCGCAACGCGTTGATCCCGGTGCTGACCGTGGTCGGCCTGCAAGTCGGCACCCTGCTGGCCGGCGCCGTCCTGACCGAAACCATCTTCTCCTGGCCCGGCATCGGCAAATGGCTGATCGAAGCCATTGGCGCCCGGGACTATCCGGTCGTGCAAAACGGCATCTTGCTGATTGCCTGCATTGTGATTCTGGTCAACTTCGTGGTGGACATCCTCTACGGCTTTGCCAACCCACGCATTCGTCACCAGCGCTGAGGTCAATACCCATGAGCACTCCAACATCCTCAGTAGCCACCGCCACCTCGAACGTGGATCAAAGCCTGCTGTATCCGTCGCCGTACAAGGAGTTCTGGCAAGCATTCGCCAAGAACAAGGGCGCCGTCGCCGGTCTGGCGTTCTTCACCCTGATCGTGTTCTGCGCGATCTTTGCCCCCTGGGTCGCGCCGCACAATCCGAGCGAGCAATACCGTGACTTCCTGCTCACCCCACCGGTGTGGCTGGAAGGCGGGCAATGGCAGTTCATCCTCGGCACCGACGAACTGGGACGCGACTTGCTGTCCCGCCTGATCCAGGGTTCGCGCCTGTCGCTGCTGATCGGTCTGTCCTCGGTGGTGATGTCGCTGATCCCGGGTATATTCATGGGCCTGCTGGCCGGTTTCTTCCCGAAGATCCTCGGTCCGACCATCATGCGTCTGATGGACATCATGCTGGCCCTGCCGTCGCTGCTGCTGGCCGTGGCGATCGTCGCCATCCTCGGCCCTGGCCTGATCAACACCGTGATCGCCATCGCCGTGGTTTCGCTGCCGTCCTACGTGCGCCTGACCCGTGCTGCGGTGATGGGCGAACTGAACCGCGACTACGTGACCGCCGCACGCCTGGCCGGTGCCAGCCTGCCACGCCTGATGTTCATCACCGTGCTGCCGAACTGCATGGCACCGCTGATCGTTCAGGCAACCCTGAGCTTCTCCTCGGCGATCCTCGACGCCGCCGCCCTGGGCTTCCTCGGCCTCGGCGTACAGCCGCCAACCCCTGAGTGGGGCACCATGCTGGCTTCGGCCCGCGACTACATCGAACGCGCCTGGTGGGTCGTGAGTCTGCCTGGTTTGACCATTTTGCTCAGCGTGCTGGCAATCAACTTGATGGGCGACGGCCTGCGCGATGCGCTGGACCCGAAACTCAAGAACGCCGCCTGAGGAGATTCCCATGTCACTGTTAGAAATCAAGAATCTCAACGTACGCTTCGGCGACAAGAACGCCACACCGGTGGTCGACGGCCTCGACCTCAAAGTGGACAAGGGCGAAGTCCTGGCCATCGTGGGCGAATCGGGTTCCGGCAAGTCCGTGACCATGATGGCGCTGATGGGCCTGATCGAGCACCCGGGGATCGTGACTGCCGACTCCCTGAGTTTCGACGGCAAAGACATGCTCAAGCTGAGCAATCGCCAGCGTCGGCAGATCGTCGGCAAAGACCTGTCCATGGTGTTCCAGGACCCGATGACCGCGCTCAACCCGAGCTACACCGTCGGTTTCCAGATCGAAGAAGTGCTGCGCCTGCACCTGAAAATGTCCGGTAAGGCCGCCCGCAAGCGCGCCATCGAACTGCTGGAAAAGGTTGAAATCCCGGGTGCCTCCAGCCGCATGGACGCCTATCCGCACCAACTGTCCGGCGGTATGAGCCAACGTGTGGCAATTGCCATGGCGATTGCCGGCGAGCCGAAACTGCTGATCGCGGACGAGCCGACCACCGCACTCGACGTAACGATCCAGGCGCAGATCATGGACCTGCTGCTGGCGTTGCAGAAAGAGCAGAACATGGGCCTGGTGCTGATCACCCACGACCTCGCCGTGGTGGCCGAAACCGCCCAGCGCGTGTGCGTGATGTACGCCGGTCAAGCCGTTGAAGTCGGTCAGGTGCCGCAACTGTTCGACATCCCGGCCCACCCGTACAGCGAAGCGCTGCTCAAGGCGATTCCGGAACACAGCCAGGGTGCCGAGCGTCTGGCGACCCTGCCGGGCATCGTTCCCGGCCGCTACGACCGTCCGCAAGGCTGCCTGTTGTCGCCACGCTGCCCGTACGTGCAAGACAGCTGCCGCGCGCAGCGTCCGACCCTTGACCCGAAAAGCCACAGCCTCGCCCGCTGCTTCTACCCGTTGAACCAGGAGGTGGCGTAATGGCCGTCGTACTTACCGCCCGCGACCTGACCCGTCACTACGAAGTCTCCCGTGGCCTGTTCAAGGGCCACGCGACCGTACGCGCCCTCAACGGTGTGTCGTTCGAACTGGAAGCCGGCAAGACCCTCGCCGTTGTGGGCGAATCGGGCTGCGGCAAATCCACCCTGGCCCGTGCCCTGACCCTGATCGAGGAGCCGTCGTCCGGTTCCCTGAAAATCGCCGGCCAGGAAGTGGCCGGGGCCGACAAGGCCCAGCGCAAGCAACTGCGCAAAGACGTGCAGATGGTGTTCCAGAGCCCGTACGCCTCGTTGAACCCACGGCAGAAGATCGGTGATCAACTGGCCGAGCCGCTGCTGATCAACACCAACCTGTCGGCCGCCGAACGTCGCGAGAAAGTCCAGGCGATGATGAAGCAGGTCGGCTTGCGTCCCGAGCACTATCAGCGCTATCCGCACATGTTCTCCGGCGGTCAGCGTCAGCGTATCGCGCTGGCCCGAGCGATGATGCTGCAACCGAAAGTGCTGGTGGCGGACGAACCGACTTCGGCGCTGGACGTATCGATCCAGGCGCAGGTGCTGAACCTGTTCATGGACATGCAGCAGGAGTTCAACACCGGTTACGTGTTCATCTCGCACAACCTGGCGGTGGTGCAGCACGTGGCCGATGACGTGATGGTGATGTACCTCGGCCGCCCGGTGGAAATCGGTCCGAAGGATGACATCTACGCCCGGCCTCTGCATCCGTACACCCAGGCTCTGCTATCGGCGACTCCGACCATCCATCCGGATCCGGACAAGCCGAAAATCAAAATCGTCGGCGAGTTGCCAAACCCGCTGAACCCGCCACCGGGTTGCGCGTTCCACAAGCGCTGCCCGTACGCGACCGAACGTTGCAGCGCAGAAGAGCCGGCCCTGCGCCAGCTCGACACCCGTCAGGTAGCGTGCCACTACGCCGAGCAGTTCCTCGACGGCGCGGCATAAAAAACCCGCCCTGTTGCCGGGGCGGGTCGTTCAAGCGTTGACCAAACCTCTTCTTCTTCGATTGCGCATCAGTCGGGGAAGAAGGGGTTTTCTTTTGTCTGCAATCTACGTCTGGCTGTCGCCATCATCCGGATCATCGGTATCCGGCTCGTCGGTGGTCGAGTCGTCATCGTCCTTGCTGCCGCCCTGATCCTGATCACCCGGTTCGGACTCGGACTTGGCGAGCATGATCACCGCTGCGTGGCCATGGGTAGCGTTAAAACCTTGCGGTGGGCCGCCAGTACTCGCCCATGCCGCCGTGGTGCCGAGCGTCAGCATCACCAAAACCTTAAGCAACAACACTATGCGTTGAAAAATGCTCATGAGCGTTTCCATCCTTTCGTGATTGAAGCCAGAGTGCCGATCCGGCGCTGAATAAAATCTAGTTCCGATCAGCCGGGTTCACCAGATAGGACGCTAACCAATGCCCATAATTGCTGCGGGTGGACAGACCGCTTTCGAATAACCTCCATAACCGGATCAGCTAAGCGAGGCGGCCTTGCGGGTTTGCAAGGGCTGCTTGCCCGTCACCCGCAAACGGGTCGCCAGATACACCAACGGGACGGACATCAGCGCCAGCGCCGCACTGGCCAGCCAGACGCTGTGACCACCGAACTGCCCGTAAAGCTGACCGCTCAGCACCGGTGACAGCAGCGCGCTCGCACTCCAGGCCATGAAAAACAGACCAAAGTACTGACCGCTTTTTCCGCGTTGCGCATGCTGCATGACCAGCACATTCAGCGGCGGCATGAACAGCGCTTCACCGAGGGTCCAAACCACCGTCGACAGGCAGGCATAAAACAAACCGGAACCCAGCGGCAACATGCCGAGCCCGACCGCCAGCAGTATGCAGCCGGCAATCAATGGCCGACACGAGCCCCAGCGTTCGCCCCAATGCGAGATTGGAATCTGCAACGCCACGACAAGGACTGCGTTGATCGCGAACTGCCAGCCAATGGCTTCGGTGCTCAAGCGATAGTAATCGCGCAGGTAGTTGCCGAGCGTGCTGTAGACCGTGTCGAACGCCATGCCGAGCAGGACGGTCGCCGCCAGCAGCCAGAGGAATGGCTTGTCGCGGTATGGCAGGCCGGAGCCGGTCTGCGCCTCAGGTGTTTCTTGCGGGACAAGGATCGGTCGCCGCCAGGTCGTGCGGACAAACCAGAGCAACGCCACCAGCGTCAGCGCCGCACTGATGAAGAACACCCAGCGAAAATCCGTCTGCGCCAGCACACCGCCCGCGATACCGGCGGCGGCCATCCCGAGGTTTCGCGCGATACGGCTCAAGGCCTGCGCCCGTGGGCGCTGCGCAACCTCGCAATACTCCATGATCAAGCGTTGATGCAGCGTACGGATCGCGCCGTCGATCGTACCGCTGAGCAACAGCAGCCCGGCCAGCAACGGCACCTGCGTGACCAGCCCGAGCCCGAGCAGCACCCACGCTGAAACGAAGAACAGTGCCGCCGTCAGCCGAGCGGTGCGGACATGGTCACTGAGCAAGCCGCCCAGCATCGAACCGATCAACAGCCCGCCGCCATACGCCGCCAATAGCCAACCAACGGTCTCGATGGCGAAGCCCAGTTCCTGACGCAGATACAGCGCCATGAACAGCTTGACCATGCTGCTCAGGCGATTGATGAACAACAGCGCTGCCAGCACCCAGGCCATGGTGCTGAAGTAACCGTCGAGTCGCAGCAGATGAATCAACCGACCGGTCATTACCTTGATCCCTCCTTGATCATTCTTCGCCGCAGGTTCGCACCCGGATCAAATGGACCCGCCCATACTCAATCAACAGGCAAAAAAAAGCCCACTGTTTTATCAGTGGGCTTTCGGGTGTCGCCAATCAGCGCTTAGTGATGCTCACGGGTCGCACGGAATTTCACGTCCGGCCAGCGCTCTTCCATCAGGGCCAGGTTGACGCGGGTCGGAGCGAGGTAGGTCAGGTGACCGCCGCCGTCCAGCGCCAGGTTTTCCACAGCCTTGTTGGAGAATTCCTCCAGCTTCTTCTTGTCGCCGCATTCGATCCAGCGCGCGGAGTACACGGTGATCGGCTCGTAGGAGCACTCGACCTTGTATTCCTCTTTCAGGCGGCTGGCGACCACATCGAACTGCAGCACACCGACGGCGCCGAGGATGATGTCGTTGCTGCGTTCCGGGAAGAACACCTGGGTCGCGCCTTCTTCGGCCAGCTGTTGCAGGCCCTGGCGCAGTTGCTTGGATTTCAGCGGATCGCGCAGGCGTACGCGGCGGAACAGTTCCGGGGCGAAGTGCGGGATACCGGTGAAGCCCAGGCTTTCACCTTCGCTGAAGGTGTCGCCGATCTGGATCGTGCCGTGGTTGTGCAGACCGATGATGTCGCCGGCGTACGCCTCTTCCAGTTGCTCACGCTCGGAGGAGAAGAACGTCAGGGCGTCGCCGATGCGCACGTCCTTGCCGGTGCGCACGTGGCGCATCTTCATGCCTTTCTCGTACTTGCCGGAGCAGATACGCATGAAGGCGATACGGTCGCGGTGTTTCGGGTCCATGTTCGCCTGGATCTTGAAGATGAAGCCCGAGAACTTCTCTTCCACCGGCTCCACGGTGCGCTCGTTGGCCACACGGGCCAGCGGACGCGGTGCCCAGTCAACCACGGCGTCGAGAACGTGGTCGACACCGAAGTTACCCAGCGCCGTACCGAAGAACACCGGGGTCAGCTGACCGTCGAGGAACTCCTGCTGATTGAATTCGTGGCAGGCGCCCTGCACCAGTTCCAGCTGTTCGAGGAAACGATCGTACTCGTCGCCCAGGTGTGCGCGGGCTTCGTCGGAGTCGAGCTTCTCGATGATCTTGGTTTCGGTGCGTTCGTGACCGTGACCGGCGGTGTAGACGATGATGTAGTCGTCGGCCAGGTGGTACACGCCCTTGAAGTCGCGGTAGCAACCGATCGGCCAGGTGATCGGCGCAGCCTTGATCTTCAGGACGGCTTCGATCTCGTCGAGCAGTTCGATCGGGTCGCGGATGTCACGGTCGAGTTTGTTGATGAAGCTGACGATCGGCGTGTCACGCAGACGGCAGACGTCCATCAGCGCGATGGTACGTGGCTCTACACCTTTACCGCCGTCGAGGACCATCAAGGCCGAGTCCACCGCCGTCAGGGTGCGGTAAGTATCTTCGGAGAAGTCTTCGTGGCCCGGGGTGTCGAGCAGGTTGATCATGTGTTCGCGATACGGGAACTGCATGACCGACGTGGTAATCGAGATACCCCGCTGCTTTTCCATCTCCATCCAGTCGGATGTCGCGTGGCGGTCGGATTTACGGGATTTCACCGTACCGGCCACGGCAATCGCCTTGCCCATCAGCAAGAGCTTTTCGGTGATGGTGGTTTTACCGGCATCGGGGTGGGAAATAATGGCGAAAGTGCGGCGTTTCGCGACTTCGGCGGCCTGGTTGGTCATGGGAAATCGCCTGGCGGTGATTCAAAAAAGGGCCGCGATTATAGCCCAAGTCAACGCAATAACCGAACCGTTGAGCACATTAAGGGTGGCCAAATGCTGCCGTGGATGGGAACCTTTTAAAGCACGGAGACGTCCATCCCCTGTTACGACTTTTCGTCAGGGGCTGAAAAATCAGCAAGTTAGCCTGACGAGGCTGCGCTCATGGCTCGCTTTCAGACCGCTGTTGCCGGTGCTGGGGGAGCTGCTTCTCGCGAACGTTATTTTCCCGGCAGCCAGGCATGGCATGCCACTCGGGACGGCGTTCGCCGACTATAAAAAAGGAGTCCGCCTGTGGCTATCCGCTATGGCAAAGGGCTGATGGGAGGTGCGGTGGTGATCGCGCTCCTGGCCCTGCTGGTCCACTGGATCGGCATCAACACGATCGAACACTACCGCGACGATTTGTTGTTTTACCTGCAAGCTCATCTGATTCTCGTCCTCGCTTCAATGCTGGCCGCCCTTGTCGTGGGCATCCCCGCCGGTATCTTCCTGAGCCGCCCGACCATGGTCGGCCGCGCCGAACGCTTCATGCAGATATTCAACATCGGTAACACCGTGCCACCACTGGCCGTGCTCGCGATTGCCCTGGGGATTCTCGGCATCGGCAGCGGCCCGGCGATCTTCGCCCTGTTCCTCGCCTCTCTTTTGCCGATTGTGCGCAACACCTACGAAGGCCTGAAAAACGTCCAGGGCTCGCTGAAAGAAGCCGCAACCGGCATCGGCATGACCCCGCGTCAGGTGCTGTGGCAGGTCGAATTGCCCAACGCCGTGCCGATCATCATCGGCGGTGTGCGCGTGGCGCTGGCGATCAACGTCGGTACTGCGCCGCTGGCCTTCCTGATCGGCGCCAACAGCCTCGGCAGCCTGATTTTCCCCGGCATCGCCCTGAACAATCAGCCGCAACTGCTGCTCGGCGCCGCGTGCACCGCGCTGCTGGCCCTGCTGCTCGATGGCGTGGTCACCCTCGCCAGCCGTCTCTGGCTGGAACGCGGTTTGCGCCCGTCTTAAGGCTTCGGCAAAGGAATATTCATGAAACGACTTAGCTTGATTCTAGGCTGCGCCCTGCTGTTCGCAGGATTTGCCCAGGCGGCGGAAAAGCCGCTCATTCGCCTCGGTGCCCGAGTGTTTACCGAACAAACCCTGCTCGCGGAAATCACCGCCCAATACCTGCGCAGCAAAGGCTACGACGCGCAGATCACCGGTGGTCTGGGCAGCAACCTGGCCCGCAGCGCCCACGAAAGCGGGCAACTGGACATGCTCTGGGAATACACCGGCGTGTCGCTGGTGGCCTACAACCATGTCACCGAAAAACTCGACAGCGAACAGTCCTACGCCCGGGTCAAAGAACTCGACGCGAAAAAGGGTCTGGTCTGGCTCACGCCGTCGAAATTCAGCAACACCTACGCCCTCGCCCTGCCAAAAAAGGTCGCTGAGCAATATCCGCAGATCAGCAACATCAGCCAGTTGAACGACGTGCTGCGCAGCGAAGCCAAGCGCAATCACCTGGTGGCGCTGGACACCGAGTTCGCCAACCGCTCGGACGGTCTGGACGGCATGGTCAAGCTGTACGACATGAACCTGACCCGCCAGAACATCCGGCAGATGGACGCGGGGCTGGTCTACACCGCACTGCGCAACGGGCAAGTGTTTGCCGGTCTGGTCTACACCACTGACGGTCGCCTCAACGCGTTCGGGCTGAAGCTGCTGGAAGACGACAAGCATTATTTCCCGGACTACACCGCCGCCCCGGTGGTGCGTCAGGCCTACCTCGACGCCCACCCGCAACTGGCGGAGCAACTCAAGCCGCTGGCCGAATTGTTCGACGACGAAACCATGCGTCAGCTCAATGCGCGGGTCGATGTCGATCACGAGAGCCCGTCGAAAGTCGCCGCCGATTTCCTGCGCCAGCACCCATTGAACTAAAGGAGGAAAAGTCATGGAATTCCTGAACGCCTTTTCCCACCTCGACTGGCAGCAGGTGATGCACCTGACCTGGCAACACATCACGCTGGTCGGCATCGCCGTCAGCCTGGCGATTCTCATCGGCGTGCCGCTGGGCATCCTGATGACGCGTTTCCCGAGCCTCGCCGGCCCGTTACAGGCCAGCGCCACGGTATTGCTGACCGTGCCGTCGATTGCGTTGTTCGGCCTGCTGCTGCCGTTCTACTCCAAATTCGGCCAGGGCCTCGGACCGATGCCGGCGATCACCGCCGTGTTCCTTTATTCACTGCTGCCGATCATGCGCAACACCTACCTCGCCCTGACCGGTGTCGAGCCGGGCATCCGCGAAGCTGCACGCGGCATCGGCATGACCTTCGGTCAGCGCCTGCGCATGGTCGAGTTGCCGATTGCAGTGCCGGTGATCCTCGCCGGCGTGCGCACCGCCGTGGTGATGAACATCGGCGTGATGACCATCGCCGCGACCATCGGCGCCGGCGGCCTCGGCGTGCTGATCCTCGCCTCCATCAGCCGCAGCGACATGTCGATGCTGATCGTCGGCGCACTGCTGGTCAGTCTTCTGGCGATCTTCGCCGACCTGTTTTTGCAGTGGCTGCAACGCTCTTTGACTCCAAAAGGATTACTCAAATGATCGAACTTCAAAACCTCAGCAAGACCTTCCAAAGCAACGGCAAAGATGTGAAAGCCGTGGACTCGGTGAGCCTGACCGTCAATGAAGGCGAAATCTGCGTATTCCTCGGGCCATCGGGTTGCGGCAAAAGCACCACGCTGAAAATGATCAACCGCCTGATCAAGCCGACCTCCGGCAAGATCCTGATCAACGGCGAAGACACCACCGACCTCGACGAAGTGACCCTGCGCCGCAACATCGGTTACGTGATCCAGCAGATCGGTCTGTTCCCGAACATGACCATCGAAGAGAACATCGTGGTGGTGCCGAAACTGCTCGGCTGGGACAAACAGAAATGCCACGACCGCGCCCGCGAACTGATGAGCATGATCAAGCTTGAGCCCAAGCAATATCTGCATCGTTATCCACGCGAATTGTCCGGCGGTCAGCAGCAACGGATCGGCGTGATCCGCGCACTGGCGGCGGATGCGCCGCTGTTGTTGATGGACGAGCCGTTCGGTGCGGTGGACCCGATCAACCGCGAGATGATCCAGAACGAGTTCTTCGAAATGCAGCGCGCGCTGAACAAGACCGTGATCATGGTCAGCCACGACATCGATGAGGCAATCAAGCTCGGCGACAAGATCGCGATCTTCCGCGCCGGCAAGTTGTTGCAGATCGACCATCCTGACACCCTGCTCGCCCATCCGGCAGACGACTTCGTCAGCAACTTCGTCGGCCAGGACAGCACGCTCAAACGCTTGCTGCTGGTGAAGGCCGAAGACGCGGCAGACAATGCGCCATCCGTGAGCCCGGAAACTCTGGTGGCCGATGCGCTGGAATTGATGGACGAACATGACCGTCGCTATGTGGTGGTCACCTGTGCCGAGAACAAGGCACTGGGGTATGTACGACGTCGAGACCTGCACCGTCAGACCGGCACCTGCGCGCAGTTCCTGCGGGAGTTCAACGCCACCGCGGCGTACGACGAGCATTTGCGCATCCTTCTGTCGCGGATGTACGAGTTCAATCGGGCATGGTTGCCGGTGATGGATGCCGAGCGAGTGTTCCTCGGCGAGGTGACCCAGGAGTCGATTGCGGCTTACCTGAGTTCGGGCCGATCACGCGGGATGAAGACCAATATCGTCTCGCCAGCCGAGGCGGTGGCCTGATCAAAAACAAAAGGGCTGTTCAACAGCCCTTTTTTTCGACCACCGGATCCTCAAAGCCAGGATTTTTTTGCCGGCGATGAGCCGGCAAGAAATATCAACACATCAGAGGGCCAAACCCGGCCGATTTTATCAGTCTCAACCAGCAACTTCCCCCTCACCCGCCCTTCTCGCCGCCAACGTCGCCGATGTTGAAGTGATCGTACTTATCCGTGACTTGGCGCGCATCGGCATCGAACGTGCAGGTATTTTTAACACCTGAAAATTATTGCGGAACATCTGACCGTCATCTCGGTCGGCTACAAAGAGTGATATCCGCGACGCACGTCAGAAGCGTGCAAAAACGCGACATTTTTAGTTGATCTCAGGCCCCTCACGCCCTAAAGTTCGCGCCGAACGTCCATGCTGGAAACGATCCATCCGGCTCAAGTACTGACGACGAGACAGCAAGGCCAAGGGCAGCGACCCATGGCCTTTTTGCTTTCGGCGACATGCCTTGGGAAGTAGGCGAACCAAAGTGGGGATACGGAGGGCGTTCATTTGCACCCATTGTTTTTACGAGTTTGCCCATAGGAGCTCCCAAGTATGTCGATCCAGGTCGAAGACTATTTCGCGCGCGCCACTTTTGACAAAATGAAGGCGTTCGCCGACAAACAGGAAACCCCGTTCGTGGTGATCGACACCGCGATGATCGCCCAGGCCTACGATGACCTGCGCGCCGGTTTCGAATTCGCCAAGGTCTACTACGCGGTCAAGGCCAACCCGGCCGTCGAGATCATCGACCTGCTCAAAGAGAAGGGCTCGAGCTTCGACATCGCCTCGATCTATGAGCTGGACAAAGTGCTGGGCCGTGGCGTCAGCCCGGACCGCATCAGCTACGGCAACACCATCAAGAAATCCAAGGACATCCGCTACTTCTACGAGAAGGGCGTGCGTCTGTTCTCCACCGACTCCGAAGCCGACCTGCGCAACATCGCCAAGGCTGCGCCGGGCTCGAAAATCTACGTGCGCATCCTGACCGAAGGCTCGACCACGGCCGACTGGCCACTGTCGCGCAAATTCGGCTGCCAGACCGACATGGCCATGGACCTGCTGATCCTCGCCCGTGACCTGGGTCTGGTGCCTTACGGCATCTCGTTCCACGTCGGTTCGCAACAGCGTGACATCAGTGTCTGGGACGCGGCGATCGCCAAGGTCAAAGTGATCTTCGAGCGCCTGAAGGAAGAAGACGGCATCCACCTGAAGCTGATCAACATGGGTGGCGGCTTCCCGGCCAACTACATCACCCGCACCAACAGCCTGGAAACCTACGCCGAAGAGATCATCCGCTTCCTGAAGGAAGACTTCGGTGATGACCTGCCGGAAATCATTCTGGAGCCGGGCCGTTCGCTGATTGCCAACGCCGGCATCCTGGTCAGCGAAGTGGTACTGGTTGCACGTAAATCCCGCACCGCCGTCGAGCGCTGGGTTTATACCGATGTGGGCAAATTCTCCGGCCTGATCGAAACCATGGACGAAGCAATCAAGTTCCCGATCTGGACCGAGAAGAAAGGCGAGATGGAAGAAGTCGTGATCGCCGGCCCGACCTGCGACAGCGCCGACATCATGTACGAAAACTACAAGTACGGCCTGCCGCTGAACCTGGCGATCGGTGATCGCCTGTACTGGCTGTCGACCGGTGCGTACACCACCAGTTACAGCGCCGTAGAGTTCAATGGCTTCCCGCCGCTGAAATCGTTCTACGTGTAAGCGACGCTTCAACTGAAAAGGCCCATGCATGCATGGGCCTTTTTTATTTGCGCAGCCAAGTCTCAAGGTGATTGATCATCGCCATGAACTCTTCAGCGCCCTCCTTCAAGGCGGCGAGCTGGAAATTCAACTCCCCGAGTTTCGATACACGTTCAGCTCTCAACAACTCATAGAACACAGTATCGATGCGCAAGCCGGTCTCTTCGAGAAACATGCTGAGTTGCAAACTCACGGAAGCCAGTCCGTTAAACAACGCGGCGATATCGGTTTTGTACTCTGCGGCTTTTACGAGCGGATCAGCTGACGACCAAGCGAAGTCCCAGACTGGTGCTGTACGCGCTTCGCGAAACAACTCCTCGACCACTGTTGGTTGGGTATGACACTGGCACGAGCGATGATCCATCGCCCTGATGAACACCGACTTAAGCCCGAACGACTCGTCATGCACCTCAGCGATGGTGTATTTCAGTTGGCGTATCGCCGCCCTCAGCGAGGAAAACCGAAGTGCCAGTTCGTGAACAAGGTCCGGCACATCGGTGGGGGGAAACAACTTCCAGGTTGGCGACCTGGATAAACTGTACAACTTGAAATCCACCTGACTGAGGGGCTCGTTCCTTGAGGTGTTTTTGATGATTTCCTGAGTTTCAACGGTGAACAGGGCGAGATCCGCAACATAAGTGCTGCACAGGCGTCGAGCGTCTTCAGTACGCTCCCAGAACTCCTGCAAGTAGCGCGCATTGAACCTGGCGTTGTTCAAACGCGAATCGTTGGCCAGTACCGCCATTTGATGACCGATGGCTCTGCGGCGCTCGAACACCAAAGGAATGTTATTGAAGGTTGGGTTCAGAGAGCCCAGGAAATTCGTGTATCGATCCAGTACGCGTCGTTGTGCTGCGGAAAACTCATAGGCAAGTGTATTCATGACTGATCGGGAAGCGGTGGGCTGAACGCCCACCGCCTCGACTCCTTACTGCTGAACCGTTTTCAGATACTGCCGGACGTCGGCAATACGGGCGATGGCAGAAGCCGTTCGCTGCTCGACAGGCTGCGACTTGTCCTGTTTGAAGTCTCGGGCGAAGGACTCGAATACGGCCACCAGATTCGAGAATTCATTCACGTAACTCCAGCGCTCCTCGTCCAGTTGGTCGAGGACTTGCACCAGGTGAATCTTTCCATCGATCTGCGCAATATCGTTGATGTGTTTCTTCAACTGCGCCTTCAGATCAGCCGCTTTTTCCTTGAGTTGGTTGTAAGCCGCCAGCATGTTCAGATAAGAGATCGCCTCACCAATACCCGAGATCATTTTTTTCAAGGTATCAATGGCGAACAACGCGACTTGAACCTGCGGTGGCGCCAGCCCCAGTGCTTTCAGGTTATCCAGCGTCAGCTGGGCTTCCTTACCGATTTTCTCCACCCCGGCGTTCGCAATCAGCTCGAGCGCTTCAGACACCGATTTCATCTGCTTTTCGAAATCGGCGACTTTTTCTTCCGACTTGACCTTCAGGGCTTCCGTGAAGGCCCGGTCCTGCTGCAGCGTCACGATCCATTGCGCCGAAGCCGATCGGTCATAGGCGGTACTCAAGCTGCTGTGCGTCATCTTCAAGTCACCTGTGTGCTCGGAGATTTTCATCGATACATTCTTGAGTTCGCTTTCCATTTCCTCGCGGATTTCATCCGCGTCTTCCGGATATTCGAGAAGTTCGGCCTGAGATATTTCCAGCTTGTTCTGCGCACGCTCCAGATTGATCCCCGTAGTCTGGGCCTGATTACGAAGTTCGAATGTGGCTTTCTGGATAGCCACCGTCAGCCCATTCATTGTGCGGACGGTACCCGGCAGATAATTGAATTGCTCACCCAGCATTTGTGCAGTGACATTGCTTGTTTGAACAGCTGCAGCGCAGGAACGCAAAGCAACGATGTCAAAATCCGAAACGGCTGGATGATTATTTGGCGACAACATAGTTGTTTTACTCCCGAATACTGTAAAGCTGTTTCCATATTCTTTATCTGCCGCAGCGAAGACGTCCAACAGCTGATCGGAACTCACCTTGATCTGCTCCCACGGATCAATAATGCCGAGAATCTGATTTTTGAATTTCCTCAGGGAAGTGGCTTCCTCAAGCAGATCAACTTCTTTGACAGATGCAGTGATATAAGTACTCAGTGCATTCCAGACCAGCATCAGGTTTTGCGTGGCGACTTCAGCTTCAATCGCTACATAACTCAGGTTCTGTAAATCATCGCGCACTTTGTTCAGGGAACTCAGCGTCTGGTTTTTGCTGGCCATTACCTGGTTGGAAGCCTGTTGCTCTGCCTTCAACCTGTTTCGCTCCTTGCGGATTTTTTCAGCCTTGACGCCCTGATAGATGCCGAGAATCAAACCACCGATATTCAGTGTCGCTGCTGACCTGATCGCTTCCTGAACCAACTGATCATATTGTTTGTTCAGCTCATCGATTTCTTTCGAGCGCTGGTCGATTTCGTCCTGCAGGGCCTGGATGTCTGCCTGATAGGTATTGCGCGACACGAACTCCAGTCGCAGCCTGATCTCCGGCAGCACGATCTCGCGCATGTCAGCGCCAAAACTGTCGAGCTCTGATCTGACATACTCGGCCTTCGCGTGGCATTGCATGACTTTGGCCAGCATGTCATTGAGGTAGACCTTGATTTCTGGCACATCACCGGACGGCAAACCCAGGTCTGGAAGACCCGGAATCGTGCGTTTCAACTCCAGATACTCTTCCGGCGTATTGATATCGTATTCCTCCAGATACCTGGAGGCTTTCAGGTCTTCGTAGATCTCTACGATTCCTTCACCCGTACGAATAATGCTGCCGGCAAAAATCTTGAGATCGGTCCCTGTCAGCATGATTTTTTCACGCAACGGTGACCAGCGCTTGGCATGGTCGTAGGTGTAGGTGAATGTCCGCAAAAAATCCGTGGCCTTGAGACCAACGCCCCCTGCATCCCCGGCGCCATAGTTTAGATAGGCAACGACATCCGCCAGCCGAACGGGAAGCGACAACCCCAGCACTTCATACTTGCGCAGGCTGACAATCTGTTCTTTGGTTAATTGAATACCGGTTTCCCGATTGTATTCTTCACTCTCGCCGAGCGAAGCACTTACAAACACCCGAGGCGCCTTTGCGGCGACCTCGGCAATCTTGCTGTCCATCTTGAATTCCATAAGAGACTCCTTGTCTTCTTCGGATACTTAATAAAAGTCGTTTTAGATATACGACATCACCGAGCGACTCATTCCAACTTGAGCGTCGACATCGCAAAACAACCTTAGGACAGCAAGACAATAATCAACAAGCACTTAAATATTAGCAATCAAGACAAACAAACCACTCACCCGCGCAAGCACCGAACAACAATCCGATCAACTTGATTAAATCAATCAACTGCAAAATAAATAACTACAAAGCAACTAGTTCTGCCAGCCGCAACTTATAAGCGTCGGACATTGCGCGTATTTGCGAGTACTGAGCATTCATCAAAGACTCACTGGCGACTCGCAGGAAATTCACATTGCCCGCGTCCAGCGCCTTGCGCAGCCAGCCGAGTGCGTCATCGATGCGCCCCTCGTCGGCAAGCATTGCCGCATGACTGAACTGCCCACGAAAGTCGCCACCCTCGGCCGCACGCCGATACCAGTCGCGCGCCGTTGGCAGGTCTTGCGGACAGTGGCGTCCCTCTTCCAGATACCGGCCCAGCAGGTTCATCGACTTGGCATGCCCCGACTCGGCAGCACGGCGGTACAGGACGAGGGCCAGCGCCTGGTCTTCGGGTATTCCACGTCCGGTGGCGTGCAGGTTTGCCAGGTTGTACATCGCCCAATCCAGCCCCGCGTCGGCGGCTGTTTGGTAATGGCGCGCAGCGCGCTCGGCGTCGGCCACACAACCCCACCCGTGTTCATGACAGCGACCGAGCATGTTGCGCGCCATCAAATGACCTTGCCCTGCGGCGATTTCAAACCAGCGCAATGCCAGCGGTTGATCCTGAGCAATCCCATGACCATCGAGCAGAATCTGCCCGAGCAGCGCCTGCGCTTCGAGCACGCCCTCGCCCGCCGCCAACAGAATGGCCTGAGCCGCGCGAGCCGGGCTTTCTTCGAGCATGGCGGTGAGGCGTTCACCGTCGAGGACTTCTTCGCGACGTAACCGAAAGTCCGCCACTCAGACCTCGACCCAACGGCGCAACAGGTTGTGATAGGTGCCGGTGAGGCGGATCAGCGAAGGGTGATCGGGCATGTCTTGCGTGAGTTGCTGGATCGCACCGTCCATCTCGAACAGCAAGGCGCGCTGGCTGTCCTCGCGCACCAGGCTTTGGGTCCAGAAGAACGAGGCATACCGAGCGCCACGAGTCACCGCGTTGACTTTATGCAGGCTGGTGCCGGGGTAAAGCACCATGTCGCCGGCGGGCAGTTTCACGCGCTGGGTGCCGAAGGTGTCCTGGATTTCCAGCTCACCGCCGTCGTAGTCCTCGGGTTCGCTGAAAAACAGCGTGGCCGACAGATCGGTGCGTACCCGCTCGATGCTGCCCTTGGGCTGGCGCACGGCGTTGTCGATGTGGAAATCGAAACTGCCACCCGCCGTGTAGCAGTTGAGTAACGGCGGAAATACCTTGTGCGGCAGCGCGGCGGACATGAACAGCGGATTTTTCCACAGGCGCTCAAGCATCGCGGCGCCGATTTCCTTGGCCAGCGGATGGCCTTCGGGCAGTTGCAGATTGTGCTTGGCCTTGGCCGATTGATAGCCGGCGGTGATCTTGCCATCGGCCCAGTCGGCCTGCTCCAGAGCCTCGCGGATGCGCCGCACTTCGTCTTTCTCGAACAGAGCGGGGATGTGCAGCAGCATGTCGAAGTCACCTGATGGCAAAGAGGCGGCAATGGTATTGATTCTTATTGGCTGTGTAAAACCCGCTAGACGAATGAACTGGCAAAAACCGTAAGGTTAAATTGTAAAGAATGTAAATTCAGTGCGGATAGCAATGTTTCGCAATTGATACGAATACCTGTTTACCCTATATTCCGCCGCCTCAAATCCTTGGGGAGGGGAATAAAAATGGCACGTCAACAAGCACAATTACCGGTCAGTTCACCACGTCTGCTCGCTTCCGCCATCGGCGTGGCAATCACCGCCGGCTCCGCTGGCCACATGGTGTTCGCCGCTGAAAAGACCGACAGCAAAGCCTCCGGCAATGCCATCGCCCTGGACGCCACCGCCATCACCGGCGAAGCCCAGGACTCGACGTCCTACCAGGTCGAGAAAGCCTCCTCGCCCAAGTACACCGCGCCGCTGGTCGATACGCCGCGCTCGGTCACCGTTATTCCGCAACAAGTCCTGAAGGACACCGGCGCCCTGAACATGCAGGACGCGCTGCGCACCGTACCGGGCATCACTTTCGGTGCCGGTGAAGGTGGCAACCCGCAGGGCGACCGTCCGTTCATCCGTGGTTTCGACGCCCAGGGCGACACCTACCTCGACGGCGTGCGCGACACCGGCTCGCAGAGCCGCGAGATCTTCGCCGTGGAAAACATCGAAGTCAGCAAGGGCCCGAACTCCGCCATCGGCGGTCGCGGCGCGGCGGGCGGCAGCATCAACCTGGTGAGCAAGAAAGCGCACCTGGGCAACTCGTTCGACGGTGGTTTCACCTGGGGTTCCGACCAGACCCAGCGCTACACCCTGGACGGCAACTACCAGTTCAGCGACACCGCAGCCGGCCGTCTGAACCTGATGAGCCACGAGAGCAACGTCGCCGGTCGCGACAGCGTCGACTACGACCGCTGGGGCATCGCACCATCCCTGGCCTTCGGCCTGGGCACCGATACTCGCGTCAACCTCGACTACTACCATCTCGAAAGCAACGACACGCCGGACTCGGGCATCCCGTACACCATTCCGGCTGCCGGCTCGGCGGCACGTACCAAGTCCAATCCGGACAAGCCGTACTCGGGCGGCGATCACAGCAACTTCTACGGTCTGGACGGTCGCGACTTCCGCAAGGGTCGTACCGACACCGCGACGTTCGCCATCGAGCATGACCTGAATGACTCGCTGACCATCAAGAACACTCTGCGTCACGGCACCAGCATGCAGGATTACATCCTGACCCAGCCGGACGACAGCAAGGGCAACGTCAACAACGGCAGCGTCTGGCGTCGTGCGAACACTCGCGTGAGCAACACCGAGACCACCACCAACCAGACTGACCTGTTCGGTAACTTCTACGTTGCAGGCTTCAAGAACAGCTTCTCCACCGGTGTCGAATACACCCGTGAGGAAAGCCGCAAGTCCTCTTACAACGTCAACACCGATACCACGCCGCGCACCACCAACGTGCCGTCCAGCACCAACTGCACCCCGTCGATGATCGGCGCGTCGAGCGGCTACAACTGCACCTCGCTGTCGAACCCGAACCCGAACGATCCGTGGAACGGCGCCATTTCGCGCAACTACGCCGGCACTGACACCCAGTCCGATACTTACGCGCTGTATGTGTTCGACACCCTGGAACTGTCCCAGCAATGGCTGGTGAACATGGGCCTGCGTTACGACCACTTCGAAACCGGCTACCACACCTACAACAACGCTGGCACCACCACCGCCAAAGGCGCTGACACCAGCGAATTTGTCACCGGTCAGTTCGGCATCGTCTACAAACCGGCAGAGAACGGCAGCATCTACGCCTCCTACGCCACCTCCGCCACGCCGCCGGGCAACACCCTGGGCGAAGGCATGGACGGCAACCCGCTGGGCGGCACCACCGATCGCAACGGCAACCTGCTCAAGAGCGACATGGAGCCGGAAACCACCAAGAACTACGAAATCGGCACCAAGTGGGATCTGTTGAACGATCGCCTGTCGCTGACCGCCGACATCTTCCGCACCGAGAAAGAAAACGCGCGTGTCCAGGTTGATACCACGTCGTACGAAAACGCCGGCAAGACTCGTGTACAAGGTATCGAGCTGTCGGCCAGCGGCAAGATCACCGACAAGTGGCAAGTGTTCGCCGGTTACGCCTACATGGACAGCGAGCAAGTGGATGGCGGCCCGCTGAACCGTGCCACCGACGGCAACGAACTGCCTAACACGCCGAAAAACAGCGCCAGCCTGTGGACCACTTACCAGGTCACGCCGAAGCTGACCATCGGGGGCGGTGCGTTCTACGTGGATGACGTGTTCGGCAGCGTGGCCAACACCACCATGGTCGATTCCTACGTTCGCTACGACGCGATGGCTGCGTACAAGCTGACCAAGAACGTCGACCTTCAACTGAACGTGCAGAACCTGACCAACGAAACCTACTACGACAAAGCCTTCTCGACTCACTTCGCCAACCAGGCGGCGGGCCGTACGGCATTGCTGAGCACCAACTTCCACTTCTGATAGAAGCCGGAAGCCTCGGGCCCCGTTCATTCACTTGAACGGGGCTTTTGTGCGTAATAAAGAACGTTTCTCGATAAGCCACGGCATAATGCACGCCGTGAACACAATTTCCGAACGGACAAGGCAAGCGACGTGTTGAAGAAAACCCTGTTCCAGTTGCACTGGTTTTTTGGCATCACTGCCGGGCTGGTGCTGGCCCTGATGGGCATCACCGGCGCTGCCTATTCGTTTCAGGACGAGATCCTGAAAGCCCTCAACCCATCCGTGTTGCAGGTGGAGAAGCAGGTGGCCGGCGTCCTGCCGCCCGCCGACCTGGTGGCGCACATCGAAGCGGCCTCGGGCAAGAAAGTCTCGATGCTCTCGGTCGAAACGGAAAGCGGCAGCGCCGGACGCGTCTGGTTCACCCCGCCGAAAGGTGAGCGTCGTGGCGAGATGCGCTACTTCGATCCCTACACCGCCGAGTTCAAGGGCGAGGCCACCGGCCAGGACTTCTTCGGCCTGATGCTGCAACTGCACCGGTTCCTCGCCATGGGCGACACCGGCCGCAACATTACCGGCGCCTGCACCCTGATGCTGCTGTTCTTCTGCCTGTCCGGCCTGTACCTGCGCTGGCCGCGTCAGTGGAACAGCTGGCGCGTGTGGCTGACCCTGGACTGGAAGAAAAAGGGCCGCAGCTTCAACTGGGATCTGCACTCGGTGTTCGGCACCTGGTGCATGCTGGTTTACCTGCTGCTGGCGCTGACCGGTCTGTCCTGGTCCTACGAGTGGTACAACAAAGGCCTGACCAGACTGCTTTCCGATGCGCCGCAAAACGAACGCGTGCGCGGCGGACGCGGCCCGGCACCTGAAGGCCCGGCGCCGACCGCCGATTACGCCGCAATGTGGGTCAGCATCTACAGCTCCGCAGGTCCAGGCCTCGCCTCCTACAACATCCGAATGCCGCCTGTGGCCGGCCAACCGGCGACCGTGTTCTATCTGCTAGACAGCTCGCCCCACGAGCGCGCGCTGAACCAGATCATCCTCGACCCGGCCACCGGCGTCGTCAAACGCGTCGACCGCTACGCAGACAAGAGCTTCAAGGCGCAATTGCTGACCAGCATTTACGCGCTGCACGTCGGCAGCTATTTCGGTCTGGTCGGGCGAATCATCGTGACAGTCGCAGCGGTGCTGATGCCGTTGTTCTTTATCACCGGATGGCTGTTGTACCTCGATCGCCGCCGCAAGAAAAAGCAGATCAAGGATGCCCGCCAAGGCCTCGAGCAACCGACCGGTGACACCCCGGCATGGTTGATCGGTTTCGCCAGCCAGAGCGGTTTTGCCGAGCAACTCGCTTGGCAGACCGCCGGCCAGTTGCAGGCAGCAGGATTGCCGGTGAAGGTGCAGCCGCTGGCGAATGTCAGCGAGCAGGATCTGCAGGAATCCAACAATGCGCTGTTCGTGGTCAGCACCTTCGGCGACGGCGAAGCACCGGACAGCGCTCGCGGTTTCGAACGCAAAGTGCTGAACAACGCCTCGACACTCGACAGCCTCAATTACGCCGTACTCGGTCTCGGCGACCGTCAGTATCAGCACTTCTGCGGTTTCGCCCGACGTCTGCACCAATGGCTGGGCGAGCATGGCGGCAAGACGCTGTTCGCTCCGGTGGAGGTCGACAATGGTGATCCTTACGCACTGCGTCACTGGCAGACCCAGCTCGGCCTGATCACCGGGCAAGCACCGGTCGACACCTGGCAGGCACCAAGCTACAGCAACTGGACGCTGGAACGCCGCGAACTGATGAACCCTGACAGCAGCGGTTCACCGGTTTTCCTGCTGGGTCTCTCGGCGCCTGACACCAGCAGCTGGCTCGCTGGCGATCTGGTGGAAGTGTTGCCACGCAATTGCCCGTGGGCCATCGAACATTTCCTCGACGGCCTCGGCATTCGTGGCGAAACCAGCGTGAAGGTCAACGGCCTGGAAGAGTCGCTGGAAGTGGCCCTCGCCACCCGCCAGTTGCCCGAACACCGCGCCCATCTTGTAGGCCTGCATGCCCAGGCACTGGTCGATGCGATGGTGCCGCTGGCGATGCGCGAATACTCGATCGCCTCGATTGCCGCCGACGGCGTGCTGGAATTGATCGTGCGTCAGGAACAACACAGCGACGGCACCCTCGGCATCGGCTCCGGCTGGCTGACCGAGCATGCTCACGTGGGTGGCAGCATCAGCCTGCGGGTACGCCGCAACAGCGGCTTCCATCTGCCGAACCAGCCGGTGCCGATGATCTTGCTGGGCAACGGCACCGGCCTTGCCGGCCTGCGCAGCCTGCTCAAGGCGCGGATTGCCGACGGGCAGCAACGCCACTGGCTGCTGTTCGGCGAGCGCAACCGGGAACACGATTTCCTCTGTCGTGCAGAGCTGGAGGAGTGGCTGATCAACGGTGATCTGGCGCGACTGGACCTGGCGTTCTCGCGGGATCAGGCAGAAAAAATCTATGTGCAGGATCGCTTGCGCGAGTCGGCTGCCGAGCTGAAGAAATGGCTGGCGGACGGTGCCGTGATCTACATCTGCGGCAGCTTGCAAGGCATGGCGTCAGGGGTGGATCAGGTGCTCAATGAAGTGCTGGGGGCCGCCGAAGTCGAACGCCTGATCGAACAGGGTCGTTATCGCCGCGACGTTTACTGATTCACCTGCATTCCTGTGGGAGCAAGCCTGCTCCCACAGGTTCACTGCATTTAGACTGGCTGCAGCTTCTGCTCAAACACCGCCACCCCATCCAGATCCCGCAACACCACACTCAACTCCCCGCTCTGTCCTTCAATGTTCACCTCGCCAAAAAACTGAAACCCGGCAAACGGTGAAGCGTTTTGCGTCGGCGGTGCTTTCTGAAACACCACTTCCGGGCCGAAGGTCTTGTCCAGCGGATTGGGCCCGAAACTCCCGGCGTTCAGAGGCCCTGCGACAAACTCCCAGAACGGTTCGAAATCCTGGAACGCGGCCCGATCCGGGTGATAGTGATGCGCCGCGCAGTAATGCACGTCCGCCGTCAGGAACACGAAATTGCGCACCTGTTGCGCCCGCAGAAACCCCAGCAATTCGGCGATTTCCAGTTCACGTCCCTGAGCCGGGCCGGGGTCGCCGTTGGCCACGGCTTCCCAACGCGGCACACCGGGGCTGACTTCGCCGTCCGGCACGCCAAGGCCGATCGGCATGTCGGCGGCGATGACTTTCCACTGGGCTTTCGATGCCTTCAATCCGCGCTTAAGCCAGTTCAATTGCTCGCGCCCGAGGAACGGTTTTTCCGCCCCGAGGTTGTCGTCGTTGGCGCCGCGATAACTGCGCATGTCGAGTACGAACACATCGAGCATCGGCCCGTAGCTCAGCTTGCGATAGATCCGCCCGCCACCGTCCGCTGCCTGACGGCGCATCGGCGAATATTCGAGCCAGGCCTGACGCGCACGGCCGACCAGGGTGTGGATATCTTTTTCCTGATAGCGCTCGTCGAGCTGTTTGCCCGGCGACCAGTTGTTGACCACTTCATGGTCATCCCATTGCCAGATCTGCGGCACTTCGGCGTTGAAGCGGCGGATGTTTTCATCCATCAGGTTGTAGCGGTAATTGCCGCGATAGTCGTCGAGGGTCTGGGCGACCTTGCTCTTGGCTTCGGTGGTGAGGTTGCGCCACACGCGGCCACCCTCGGTGGTCAGTTGCGCCGGCACCGGGCCGTCGGCGTAGATCGTGTCGCCGCTGTGGATAAAGAAGTCCGGCAGGCGCATGCGCATGGATTCGTAGATGCGCATGCCGCCGATATCGGGGTTGATGCCGAAGCCCTGGCCGACGGTGTCGCCGCTCCACACGAAGCGGATATTGCGCCGTGCGGTCGGTGCACTGCGCAGGTGGCCGAGCCACGGTTCGCTGGCAACACCCGTCTGGGCGTCCTTGAAATACACGCGGTAGAAAATCGCCTGATCGGCGGGCAATCCGGTGAGTTCGACGCGGGCGGTGAAATCGCTGCGCGCGTCGGCCAACGCGGAGATGACGCGTCGCGGATGGCGGAACTGACTGCGGGTGTCCCACTCCACCACCATCCGCGCCGGGCGATCGCTGCGGCTCCAGATCATCGCCCGATCGCCCTGCAAGTCGCCGGACTGCACGCCGTCGGTGAGTTGCGGTCGATCCTTGACCGAGGCGATCACGGCCGGTGCCAGCCCTGGCATCAGCAAACCGGCGCCGACCACTTGCATCACGCGCCGGCGACCGAGGTTGAAATCGCTCATGCTGTTCTCCCTGAAAAAAGGAAAACTTAACCATCACCAGATGAAGCGGGTATGACACCTCAGGCGTTGGCGGGCTCCAGCGCCAGCTCGACGGCTTCCGGCCGCTTGACCAACGCATACACCACCGCCGTCAGCAGGCTGCCCGCAACGATTGCCAGCAGATACAACAACGCATGGTTGATCGCGTTCGGGATCGCCAGCACAAACAGGCCACCGTGCGGCGCCATCAGCTTGCAGCCGAAGTACATCGACAGCGCACCGGTCAGCGCACCGCCGGCAATGCTCGCCGGGATCACCCGCAATGGGTCTTTCGCGGCAAACGGAATCGCCCCTTCGGAGATGAAGCACAACCCGAGCACCAGTGCCGCTTTACCGGCTTCGCGCTCGGTCTGGGCGAACTTGCGTCGGGCGATGAACGTGGCGATACCCAGACCGATCGGCGGCACCATGCCGGCGGCCATGGTCGCGGCCATCGGTGCGTAACTCTGCGAGGCCAGCAGCCCCACCGAGAACGCATACGCAGCCTTGTTGATCGGCCCGCCGAGGTCGACGCACATCATGCCGCCCAGCAGCACACCGAGCAGGATCGCGTTGGTGGTGCCCATGCTGTCGAGGAAATGCGTCAGCGCCGCGAGCATCCCGGCCACCGGTTTGCCGACCACGTAAATCATCACCAGCCCGGTGATCAGACTGGCGAACAGCGGGATGATCAGAATCGGTTTCAGCGCTTCCAGACTCTGCGGCAATGCCACATAACGACTGATCAGCTTCGCCGCATAACCGGCAATGAAACCGGCGACGATCCCGCCGATGAATCCGGCGCCCAGGGTGCTCGCCAGCAAACCGCCGATCATCCCCGGTGCCAGACCCGGACGGTCAGCAATCGAGTAGGCAATGTAACCGGCCAGCAACGGCACCATCAATTTGAACGCGGTCTCGCCCCCGATCTGCATCAGCGCCGCCGCCAGCGTGCCTTCTTCCTTGAACGCGGTGATGCCGAACACGAACGACAACGCAATCATCAAGCCGCCCGCCACCACCATCGGCAGCATGAACGACACACCGGTCAGCAGGTGTTTGTAGACGCCGGTTTTCTCTTGTTTGGCCGGGGCCTTGCCGTCGCTCGCGGCGCTTTCCTGCTGGCCCTCAGCGAGCGCTTTTTTCAGCGTGGCTTCGGATTGCTTCAACGCGATTCCGGTGCCACAGCGGTAGATTCTCTTGCCGGCGAAACGCTCGGTGGCGACTTCGATATCCGCTGCCAGCAGCACCACGTCGGCCTCGGCAATTGCCGTCGCGCTCAGTGGATTTCGCGCGCCGACCGAGCCCTGGGTTTCCACTAGAAACTCATAGCCCAGGCGCTTGGCCGCTTGCTGCAAGGCTTCAGCCGCCATGAAGGTATGGGCGACGCCGGTCGGGCACGCTGTGACAGCGACGATGCGAGGTGCGCGTTGCTCAGCGGCCGTCGGTGCAACTTCGCTGGCAACATGAATTTCGGCTTCTTCGGCACCGCGACGCAGCACCGCTTCGACATCCTGCAACGCTTGCGCCGGGGCAATCCTGTAGACCCGTTTGCCGACGAATCGGGTCATGTCGACCGATCCGGTGGTCACCAGCAACACCCACTCCGCCGCCTCGATCGTGGCCGCCGACAATTCGCGTTCCGGATGCGCCGCATCCACCACTTCGACGCTGGTGCTCCAGCCCTGACGCTGGGCCGCAGCATCCAGCAGCCGGGCGCACAGCACACTGGTGACCATGCCGTTCGGGCAGGCCGTGACAATGGCTAACTTCATGACAAACCCTCTTATTGTTCTGTCAGGGGACGCACGCGCACGCCCTGTTCGAGCTGCGTCAGTTGCGCAGCATCGTGAATACCGAATCCGATCTGGGTCACCGCCTGCGCCGCAATCGCCGTGGCCGTGCGCAGGGTTTGCTCCGGCGTATCGGCGCTAAGCAGACCGTGCAGCATGCCGGCCAGCAACGAATCGCCGGCACCGACCGTACTGGCGACGCTGACCTTCGGCGGCGTGGCGTGCAACGCCGAGCCGACACTGAACCAGTTCACCCCCTCGGCACCGTGGGAAATCACCACATGCTCGATGCCTTGAGCGTGCAGCCGATTGGAGGCTTCGGCCTGAGACGCGTGCGACACCACTTCACAGCCCAGCGCATCCGCCAGCTCTTCGGTATTCGGTTTGATCAGCCACGGGCCAGCCTTGAGTGCCGTGCGCAACGCTTCGCCGCTGGTGTCCAGCGCGACTTTCAGGCCCAGGCCCTTCAGGCGCTCGATCAACTCACGCAACCACTTCGCACTGACCCCGCGCGGCAGACTGCCGGCGACCACCACCGCGTCATGCCCCGGTGCAATCTGCACCAGACGCTCCAGCAACGCCTGTTGCGCCACCACGCCGACCACCGGGCCCGGGCCGTTGATGTCGGTGATGCGTCCGTCCCGTTCCGCGACCTTGATGTTGCTGCGGGTCTCGCCCGGCACGCGGATGAAGGCGTCGACAAAACCACGCTTGGCGAACAGGGTTTCGAACGCCTGCAGATTGTCTTCGCCGAGAAAGCCGCTGACCGTCAGTTGATGACCGAGGTCGGCCAGCACTTGCGCGACGTTGACGCCCTTGCCGGCGGCGTGAGTGTGCATTTCGTCGCTGCGATTGACCTGACCGGCTTCCAGACGCGGCAACTGCACCGTGAGGTCCAGCGCCGGGTTGAGGGTCAGGGTAAGAATCTTGGCCATTACAGGGCCTCCACTAATGCGCGCACTTCGTTGGCGCTGCCCACGGCCAGGGCTTGTTGAGCAAGGGTTTGAGTCTGGGTCAGGCTGAGTTCGCGGATGCGCGCCTTGACCTCGGCGATGCTGCGTCCGGACACGCTCAGCTCATCCACTCCCAGACCGACCAGCACCGGCACCGCCAGCGGGTCCGCCGCCAGTTCGCCACAGACGCCGACCCATTTGCCGTGGGCATGGGCCGCGCGCACGGTGATGTCGATCAGTTGCAGCACCGCCGGGTGCAGGCCGTCAGCCTGGGCGGACAGGGTCGGATGACCGCGGTCGATGGCCAGGGTGTATTGCGTCAGGTCATTGGTGCCGACGCTGAAGAAATCGACTTCTTTGGCCAGCACTGGCGCCAGCAACGCGGCGGACGGCACTTCGATCATGATCCCCAGTTGCAGGTCGGCGACCGGGATTTCCAGGCGCAGCCGCTCGGTCATGTCGCGAGCCTGACGCCACTCGTCGACGCTGCCGACCATCGGGAACATGATCCGCAGCGGGCGGTTGTCCGCCGAGCGCAGCAAGGCGCGCAACTGCGCTTCCATGATCTGCGGACGCTGCAAGGTCAGGCGAATCCCGCGTACGCCGAGGAACGGGTTTTCTTCCTTGGCAATCGGCCAATACGGCAGCGGTTTATCGCCGCCGACGTCGAGAGTGCGCACCACCAGCGGCCGACCGGCGAGGCCGTCGAGGACGCGGCGGTATTCGGCTTCCTGAGTCGCCTCGTCCGGCGCCTGCGGGTGGGCCATGAAAATCAGCTCGGTGCGCAACAGACCGATGCCTTCGGCGCCCTGCTCCACCGCGCTGGTGACACCGGCGCTTTCGCCGATGTTGGCGAACACTTCCACGGCGTGGCCGTCGGTGGTGTGCGCCGGTTGATGGCGTTGTTCGGCGGCGGCCTTCAGGCGTTGTTCGCGGGTGTCACGTTCTTCGGTGGCGCGTTGCAAGGTCGCGGCATCGGCATCGACATGCAGGCGACCGCGCTGGCCATCGAGCAGCAACGGCGTGCCCGGTTTCAGCAGCAATACCGCAGCGCCCGCACCGACCAGCGCCGGAATCCCCAGCGCGCGCGCCACGATGGCGCTGTGAGCGGTGGCGCCACCACGGGCGGTAAGAATCCCCGCGACCCGCGCCGGATCCAGACGCGCGACGTCGGACGGGCCGACCTCATCCATCACCAGAATGTACGGCTGCTCAGGCTCGGTGGGCGTCTGCACGCCGCACAGTTGCGCCAGCACTCGACGCCCGATGTCGCGCAGATCGGCAGCACGTTCGGCGAGCAAGGCGTCCTGCAACGCTTCCTGTTGTTTTGCGGCGGCCTCGATCACCGCCATCCACGCTGCCTCGGCGCTTTCGCCCTGCTTGAGACGGGTGTCGACTTCGTCGGTGAGCTCCGGGTCGTCGAGCATTTCCTGGTGGGTGATGAAAATCTCGCGGATTGCCTTGGCCTTGCTGCGCTCGATCAGGCCTTGGATGTCCTGACGCACGTCGGCCAGGGCATTTTTCAGACGCTCGCGCTCGATGGCGGCAGACTCACCGCGCAACGGGTAATCAATGGTTTGCTGGACCTGAATGTGCGCCGGGCCGATGGCAATGCCGGGGGCGGCGGGAATGGCTTGCAGCAGGCTGCCGGAGGCCGGGGCGCTCAAGACTTCGGCGATGTCGGCGATCACTTCTCGTTGTTGGCTCACGGCCGGCAACGGTTCGACTTCTTCGCCGAGGCCTTCTTCGATGGCCGCCAGCAAGGCCGGCAAGGCGTCGGCGGCGATGCTCGGTTCGGCGATGATTTCCAGCACCTGGCCGCGACGGGCGCCGAGGCTCAGCAGTTTGCTCAGGCTTTTCACCGACACGGCGCTGTCCTGGCCGTCGACGATGCGGATGCGCATCTCACCGTCAAAACTCTTCGCCAGTTGGGCGAGGATCTTCGCCGGCCGCGCATGCAAACCATGGGCGTTGGCCAGTGCGATACGCGCACTCGGCCAGTCCGCAGGCAACTCGCCGCCGAGCACTTCGAGGACTTTGCGGCTGCTGGTGGCGCGGCCCAGTTCATGGCCACGACCTTCGATCAGCAACGCGCACAAACGCTCCAGCAACGCCTGATGCGCTTCGCCGAGGCTGGCCAGGCAAAACAGACCGCTGAGTGGCTGACCGAGGTAACGCATCGGCTTGTCCGGAGTGACGAAGGCCAGGCCCGGACGCTTCACGGTCTGCTCGCTGTGCAGCCACCACAGGCCATCGCCCAGCGGCAGCGCTTCGACTTGCTGCAACACACCGGCAAAACCGTTGCTCACGCAATCGGCCTGACGCAGCAGACGTGCACCGCGCCAGACCAGTTCTTCGAAATCGTCGGCGGAGACCCCGAGGCCGATCATCTGCGCATCCAGCGCCAGTTCCTGTGGCGCGCCTTGCAGCAGCTTCAGCAGCGCTTCGGGCGAACTGGCGCGGCGCAGGGCCTGGCCCAGATCGGTTTCGCCGAGGGCGCGGGTCAGCAATTGCAGCAGGCGCAGGTGTTCGTCGGATTTGGCGGCGATACCGATGGCCAGATAGACGATCTGGCCGTCGCCCCAATCCACGCCGTCGGGAAACTGCATCAGCCGAACGCCGGTGGCAAACACCTGATCGCGGGTTTCGGGCGTGCCATGCGGGATCGCAATGCCTTGGCCGAGAAAGGTCGAGCCCTGGGCTTCCCGCGCCTGCAAACCGGCAAGGTAACCGTCGGCGACCAGACCATCGGCCACCAGATGATCGGCCAGCAATTGCAGGGCAGCGGGTTTATCCACAGCCGATTGGCCCATGGATATCTGCTCTATAGTGAGCTCGAGCATGCGTTCTCCTTTTTGGCGTCACGGGGCGCCAGGTATTGTTTTGAATGGTTCCAGCTTAGGCGCTTGTGCGCTTCCCTTTCAGGAGGCAGTTTTGGCGGTTTCACGGCAGCACCGGCCAAAGGCGTCTAAAACGTAGAAAATACGCTTGCTGAAACGTTTAATCTAGATTGATCGGCACGTTACTCGATAATGTCTCATCCTTGAAGTCCAACTTGTCGGATGCGCTGCGACAATGGTCGCCTGCCTGAATCGGGTAGGATTGGCGAAAATGTGGCGGCAAGCTCGAAAAAACAAGGAAATCCCGGGTTGAAACTCAGTGATATCGCGCGGTTGGCCGGAGTGTCCGTGACCACCGCCAGCTACGTCATCAACGGCAAGGCCGAACAGCAACGCATCAGCACCGCGACCGTCGAGCGGGTGCGGGCGGTGGTCGATCAGCACGGCTTTACCCCCAATCCCCAGGCGGCCGGGCTGCGCAGTCGGCACACCCGGACCCTGGGTTTCATCCTGCCGGACCTGGAAAACCCCAGTTACGCGCGGATCGCCAAGCTGCTGGAACAAGGCGCCCGGGCGCGGGGCTATCAGTTGCTGATCGCCAGTTCCGACGATGCGCCGGACAGCGAACGGCAACTGCTGCAACTGTTCCGCGCCCGGCGCTGCGATGCGTTGATCGTTGCCAGTTGCCTACCGGCCGGTGATGACAGTTATCGCCAGTTGCAGGCCAAGGGTTTGCCGGTCATCGCCATCGACCGAGTGATGGACCCCGAGCACTTCTGCTCGGTGGTCAGCGACGACCGCGAGGCCAGCCTGCACCTCACCGAAAGCCTGCTCGACCCGCAGCCGAAACAGATCGTGCTGCTGGGCGCCCGCCCGGAACTGAGCATCAGCCAGGAACGTGCCGCCGGCTTCAAACAGGCCCTCACCGGCTTCAAGGGCGAAGTGCTGATCGAACACGCCGAGTCCTTCAGCCGCGAGTGCGGCAAGCAATTGATGGAAGAACTCCTGCAACGCCTCGGGCATTTGCCGGATGCGCTGGTGACCACGTCCTACGTGCTGTTGCAGGGTGTGTTCGACGCGCTGCATGACTTCCCGCTGAAAAACCGCCCGCTGCGTCTCGGCACATTTGGCGACACCCAGTTGCTGGACTTCCTGCCGCTGCCGGTCAACGCCATGGCCCAGCAGCACCAGTTGATCGCCGACAAGGCGCTGGCATTGGCGCTGGCGGCGGTCGAGCAATCTGATTACCAGCCTGGCGTACAGGCCATCGCTCGTACCTTCAAGCAGCGTATTCATCGGGACTGAGCCGTGGAGCTGATCGACAGCCACACCCACCTGGACTTTCCCGACTTCGACGCCGACCGTGCGGCGTTGCTGGCGGAAAGCCGTGCCCTCGGGGTGCGGCGGATGGTGGTGCTGGGGGTATATGAGGGCAACTGGCAGCGGGTGTGGGATCTGGTGCAAAGCGATCCCGAACTGTACGCCGCTTTCGGCTTGCACCCGGTCTATCTCGATCAGCATCGGCCAGAAGATTTGCTTGCACTGGGCGATTGGCTGACACGGCTGCGCGGTCATCGGCAACTGTGCGCCGTCGGCGAAATCGGACTGGATTACTTCATCGAAACCCTCGACCGCGAACGCCAGCAAGCGCTGTTCGACGCGCAACTGCAACTGGCAGCGGATTTCGAATTACCGGCGTTGATTCATGTGCGGCGCAGTCATGCGGCGGTGATTGCCACGCTCAAGCGCTTCAAGCTCATGCGCGGGGGCATCATCCATGCCTTCGCCGGCAGTCGTGAAGAAGCGCGGGAATACATCAAACTCGGTTTCAAACTCGGCCTCGGTGGCGCACCCACCTGGCCCCAGGCCTTGCGCATGCATCGGGTGCTGGCCGACTTGCCACTGGGTTCGGTGGTGCTAGAAACCGACTCACCGGACATGGCACCCGCCATGTACCCCGGCGTGCGCAATACACCGGCGCATTTGCCGGCCATCTGCACGGCACTTGCCGGGTTGATGAACGTCACTGCAGAACAACTCGCCGAGGCCAGCACTGCCAACGGCTGCGAAGTGTTCGGCTGGTAGTCAGTCGTCGAGGGACCTGACGGCGTCGAGCGTCAGGGTCATGTGTTGGCGGTGGTGAACCAGGCGCATCAGTGCGAAGTACACGAAAATCACGATCAAAGAGGCATTCAACTGTTCCGTCACGTTGAGCAGCCCGATCCATTCCATCACCAGCGCCACCAGCAACGCGGTGCACACCGTCAACGATGCACTGAAGCGCAACCAGCCCAGCGAATCGAGGGATCTGAAGCGTCTGATCTGTTTCGGGCAGCGCAGCTCCAAGCTTTTCTGGCAGTGGGCACAGGTGAACGGTTCATTGATCGCGATGGCATTCAGTTGCCAGGGTTTGAGCAGCAGCGTGGTCTGACAATGGGCACAGCGGCCCTGGACTCCCAGGGTTGCAACAGACATGCGTGGCCTCCTCCAAACGGTCAGTTGATGTGATCTTGATCCATTGAAGACGAAAAATCAGAGCACGGAGGAAATCAGGAAATTGCTTACAAACGTAAGCAAAGAAGTACTACAAATTATTCCGACAAACCTGCCTCCTGAGAGGCAGACTCGTTCAGACCCGGAAGGCGCTGATCAACTGCTTCAACTCAACCACCTGCGCCGACAGGGCCCGACTCGCGTTTTCGGTCTGATAGGCACCTTCGGCCGTGCGCTCACCGGCGCGGTTGATCTCGACGATGTTCTGGTCGATGTCATGGGCGACAGCAGTCTGCTGCTCCACGGCAGCCGCGATCTGCTGGTTCTGATCGACGATCATGCCTACCGCACCGAGGATGTTTTCCAGCGCTTGCTGGACCTTTTCCGACTGCCCAACCGTGCCGTTGGCCATCGAATGACTGACACCCATGGCCTTCACCGCTGCGCCGACCCCGCCGTGAAGCCTGGCGATCATCTGCTCGATTTCTTCGGTCGATTGTTGAGTGCGCTTAGCCAGGGTTCGTACCTCGTCCGCCACCACGGCAAAGCCCCGCCCCTGTTCCCCGGCCCGCGCCGCCTCGATCGCCGCGTTGAGGGCCAGCAGATTGGTCTGCTCGGCGATGCTCTTGATCACCTCCAGCACCCGGCTGATCGACTGGCTGTCGCTGGCCAACTGGTTGATCACCAGCACCGACTGATCAATCTCGCTGGCCAGTGCCGCGATGCTGCCCTGTTGCGACTCCACCAGGCCACGTCCGCTGATGGTTTCGTCGTTGACGCTGTGGGCGCTGCTCACCGCAGCCGCCGCACTGCGGGCGACTTCCTGCGAGGTGGCCGACATCTGGTTCATGGCCGTAGCCACTTGTTCGATCTGGGTGCGCTGTCCGGCCACGGCCTGATTGCTTTGCGCCGAGACGTTTTCCACTTGCCCGGCCTGACGCTCGACTTCGCCGACGGTATGCCCGACCCGCTCGATCAGGTCATGGATCTTGCGCACCGTGCCATTGAACACCTCACCCAGTTCGCCCAGCTCATCGCGACTATGGGCTACGAAGTTGACCGTCATGTCCCCGGCCGCGACTTTGTCCATCATCGCGCCAAGGCGTTTGAGCGTGGTGCGGGTCGAGGCGTAGAAGCCGCCATAGAGATAGAAAATCAACACGAACACCACCGACAGCGCCACGGCCTGCAACACCATGTGCGTGCGGTTCTGCGCCAGACGCTGCTGCAATTGGGTATCGAGGAATTTCAGGGTGGCTTCATTGAGCTGGTAAGTCCGGTCCATCAGGCCCGTGACCTGATCATAAAACGCCTGCCACGGCGCATCGAGGGTCTCGGCGACCACCACTTGCTCTTCGAATATTTCGCTGGCCTGCTTCAGCGAGGCCTTGCTGGCGTCGGCCACGGTACTCAGCGAGTCCCGTGCGGCCTTGCTTGAGCCCAGCGCATCCTGCAATTTCAGCCCGTACTCGCCCTGAAGTTTTTCGATCTGTGCCAGCAGCTCATCGAACCGGGTGCTGGAGGAACTGTTGAGAAACCCCTGCCCCAATGAATAAGAACCCATGGCCCGGCCTTCACCAAGGGTCTGGGTAATGGCAGGCGTGATCGCGGTGACCAGTTCGCTGAGTTGGCGGATATCGCTCTGGGTGTCGCGGCTCAGACCGGCCTGGCTGGCGATGATCTGACTGAAAATCTGTGCGCTGCCGAGCAGCTTGCCGATCAGCGCACTTTTGCTTTGCAGGGAGTTTTCCGCTTGCTGGGCCTTGAACGCGGTAATCATCTCATCGCGCTTGGCATCGAAGACCTTGATCTGCTCCGGCTCCTCGGTCATGGCCGTCAGCCCTTGCAGGCGCGCCAGTACGTTTTGCTCAAGGCCAGTGATTTGCGCTTCGACATTGCCGGCCTTGCCCGACTGGCCGAGGGTGACGTTGATCTGCACCAGGTTGTTGAGGGTTTCCAGATCCCGACGCAGGGTCAGGCTGCTGCCCAGCAGGTCGAGGCTTTGCAACTCCACCCGGGTGCCCTGGAATTCGCGATAGGAATCGCGCACCAGATAGAAGTTGGTCACCAGCATCGGTACCAGGAACAGCACGCTGATCAGGCTGAACTTCATGCCGAAGCTCAAGCGGTTCATCAGCGAGACGGCGGGATAGAGCAAGCTCTTCACTGGAAGTCTCCCTTGGTTTTTTCTTGTTTTTATTGGCAGGCGCGGGGCGACAGCAGATAGCCACTATCGGGCGCTATCTCTGTATAGCTCAAATCGAAGGGAGGTTTTGTAACTTAAGGTTAACGAGGGGGATTGCCCCCCTCGCTACACGCATGGACTACAACAGGACGACAGAAGTGCTAGTGCAGCACGGTCCACAGCGCAAATCCGGCATACCACAACACGGCGGCACGCAGCAGCAATTCCCACAGGCAATCGAGGGTGTTGATGCCTTCCGGGCCGACCGCGGCGGGCGGGATTTCCCCGGCAGCCAGACCGACCTTGTTGATCAATTGCGCGGCGCTGATGTTCCAGTTCAACAGTTCATGCAGCATGACCCGGCTGACCGCAACAAAGTTGCCGACCAGGGCGAAACTCGCCGCCAGCAGGCGCACCGGCACCCAGTCGAACGCGTGCCGCAGTTGCCCTGCCCGCTCGGCCAGTGCCGGGTTCTGCGCGTTTTCTTCAGCCAGCGCCAGCAGGCGATAGCTCAGCGCGGCAACCGGACCGAGCAGGAAGTACCAGAAAATCACTGCAAAGAAGCTCTGGTAGGCCTGCCACAACAGATGGCGCTGCACTTGCTCCAGCAATTGCTCGCCATTTTCGGCACAGATATCCAGATCGCGTTTGGCCACATGGGCGGCGGCCTGCAAGTCTTCCCGGCGCCAGGCATCGCGGAACGGGCCCAGACCGCCGAGCAGATCGCCGCGACCCAGGCTGTAAATCACCACCAGCAGATGCACCGGCAGGGCCAGCAAGCCGTAGGCGACCGGATCCAGCACCACCAGCAGTAACCCCAGCAACGCCACCGGCAGGAGAACCAGAATGACCAGCACCAGCCACGGCCGTTTTGCCAGATTGCCGCTTTCAAGCTTGTGCAGTTCGCGGATCCATCCGCCATCGCGTTGAACCCGATGGCGCAGGGCCGAGAACTTCTCGATCCAGACCGCCAGCAGTAACACCAGAAAACTCATTGTCCTTCCTCTTGTGCCAGGGCGGCGCGGTAGCGTGCCCAGTCGAATGCGGGTCCAGGGTCGGTCTTGCGTCCGGGTGCGATATCGCTGTGCCCGCAGATACGTTCGACAGTGATCGCCGGAAACGCTTTTTGCAAATGGCGGGTCAGCACGATCAACGCCTGATACTGCGCATCGGTGAACGGCAGATCATCGGTACCTTCGAGTTCGATGCCCACAGAAAAATCGTTACAGGTTTCCCGCCCTTCGAACACCGAAACGCCGGCATGCCAGGCACGCTCAAGACAGGAGACAAACTGGGTGACCTTGCCGTCACGTTCGATCAGGAAATGCGCGGAGACGCGCAGGTCGGCGATCCCTGCAAAATAGGGATGCTCCGTGACATCCAGACGATTCTGGAAAAATTCCTGCACCTTGCCGGTGGCGAACTGCGCCGGCGGCAGGCTGATGTTGTGGATGACCAACAGGGACACTTCGCCCGCCGGGCGTTCATTGAAGTTGGGCGACGGGCAGACCTGCACCCCGTGACACCACCCGCTTGCGGGATCCAACTGCATACCGATTCCTTCAACGCCGACTGTGTTGGCGCCCAGTATGCCGTGATCGGCCCCTGGCGCGCGATCACTTGCCGCGATTGAGCCGCCGCAAGTTACCGAGCACCGACTCCAGCGCGCGGTCGAACAACAAGGTGTCATCCAGCGCCCGCACCGTCCCGCGACGGAACTCCATGGCCAGGGCGATGCGATTGCGCTCCTGCACTTTCATCCCGGTGCGGTCGACAAACACATACTTGCCGGTCGCCTCGATAATTGCCGCCAGTTTGCAGCGCAACGTGTGTTCTTCATCCTCTTCGAACGCCACCCAACTGCCCAGACGCAATTGATCGACCTGGCGCAGGCTCGCCTCATCGGCCGGCAAACGCCCCGCGCCCAAGGTCAGATTGCCTTCGTCGGCGGTCTGCAGAACGATGGCTTGCGACACCTGGATCATCGGCGGCGATTCAACCTGATCCGGCTCGACGGAGGGCTGCAGCAAACGAACGTGCAATGCTTCCAGCGCACTGAAAAACTCGCTGGTGGCGAACGGGTCGAAGGCGGAACTGCTCAGCCCGTCACGCAGCGACTTGAGCAAGCCCGGCACCAGCGACAGCAAGCGCAAGCCTGACTCGGCATCCTCGTGACGCTGCACACTCCAGATCAACTGCTCCATGGTCTGCACGTCGGCTTGCCATTCGGCGGACTGATCGCCGTGCTTGAGGCACGTCAGCAGCAACACCTTGCCCCAGGCCGTCTGGACGAAGGTCACCACCGACGGCGGCAGGACTTTGCCCAGCATCGCCTGGTTCAACGCCTGTTCGACACGCAGACGGGCCAGTTCGGTTTTCGCGCGGCCCTCTTCGGCATCGCGCAGACGCTGTTCAAGCAATTCACTGCGGCGGCGCTCGTCGCTGGTGAAGGTGAGAAAATCCGCCAGCAGCTCGGAGAAAATCGCCGGGTCATCGACGAAGTCCGTCAGCAGACGCTGCACCACTTGTTCGATGCGCAGATAAAGGCTGTCGCGCGCGTCGCCGTCGCACTCGCCCCAGCCCATGGCCGCTTCGGCGATTTCGTTGAGCAGGCGTCGCGCCGGGTGGCTGCTGCGGCTGAAAAAGCTCTTGTCGATCACCGCGACTTTCAACATCGGAATCTGCAACCGGGCGATCAACGCCTTGAGCGAATCCGGCAGGTTGCGGTCATCCAGAATGCAGTCGAAAACCATGGCAACCAGGTTGATCACGTCCTCGTCGGCGCCACCGACGATCCGTGATTTACCGCTTTTCACGCTGACCCGGGTCAGCAATTGCTCAAGCTGATTGCGCAGATCGAAGTCTTCCTGCCCCGCCAGCGCCGGCACGTACTGCTGTAAATGCGAGAGCAGGCGCAGCAGGTCGCGGGTGGAAATCGGCTGAGTCGCCGCGCTTGGCTCAAGGGTCGGCGCGACGCTGCCGCGCACGTGCATCAACAGTTCCTGGAGTGCGGCGAAAACCTCCTGCACACCCGCGTCCGCCGGGGATTGATCGAGATCGTCGAATTCGCTGTGTGCACTGGCCGAAGCATGATCCCTGGCGCGACGGGCCGGTGCCGGTTTCAGCTCGGGCAACACGCCTGTAGCGACCAACAGTTGATTGGCCTCCGCGAAGAGCTGGTCGGTATCGGCCAACACGTAGCGCTCGAACAGTTTGAGCAGGATCAGTTTGACCTTGATCTCCACGCCCAGATTGCGCCCGGCCTGCAGGAAGTACTCACACAGCATCGCCGGGCCCAGCGGGTTGTGTTGATCATCGAGGGATTTGCCCAGCAGCGCGCTGAGCCGCGCGGTCAATTGATCGAGGGCGAAACCGTCGCGATTCAGCACACGGCCGACCATGGTCTCGATCGCTACGCTGCGCTCCATGTCGTCGGTGCGCGCCGTGGTGTCTTCGTACTGCAATGCATGAGACACGACATTCTGGGCGGGATCATATTGAGTGAGGCCGACAAAGGCCTCGAAGAATTGCTCGAGAAAGCCACGCTCGATGTTCTTGCGCTTGAGGCGCAGGTCGCGCATGGCTTCGAAAAAGATGTTCTGTTCGACGTCGTTGCGCGCCCGGTCGGCCATTTCGAACAGCGTGTCGTCGGCGTTATCGAACAGCTCCTGCAAACCGTTGCGCAGGCGCTGTGCAGCCTTGTCGCGAACCTGAAGCAGAATCACAGGCAGGCGGGCGAGCGGCGAGTGAGTCGCCTGATCGGTAGCAGCCTTGTGCAAAGGCACTACATTCCCGTCGTTGTGCATCCAAGCCTCCTGAAACGGTGATTTGCCTACGTCAAAGCTATGGCGTCAAATGCAAGGCGGATTATCTTGCAAAAGTTGCATCCGGCGCCAGAGGCGTCAGGGTTTCCCCTAGACGCCGACACCTTCAAGTGACCACCAGGGAATCGGGTTTGCTCAAAGAAATTCGACCGGATGCAAGCCAACGGGGAAGTTCTCGCCTTGGGTTGGTCGATGCCATGCCCCTATAATCGGGCCACTTAGTTTGTGGAGCCCGTTATGCCGAATCTACGTCTCGCCGATTTGACCGCCGAAATCGAAGCCAACGTGCGCCGTGCGTTGCTCGAAGACATCGGCAGCGGCGACATCACCGCGCAACTGATCCCGGCCGAACGCCTGGCCAAAGCCACCATCATCACCCGTGACGCTGCCGTGATCTGCGGCACAGCCTGGGTCGATACGGTGTTCCGTCAGCTCGATCCTCGGGTGGCGGTGCACTGGCAGGTACGCGATGGCGAACGGGTTTCGCCGAACCAGCCGTTGTTTCACCTGGAAGGCCCGGCCCGTTCGCTGTTGACCGGCGAACGCAGCGCCCTGAATTTTCTGCAGTTGCTGTCCGGCGTGGCCACCCGCGCGCAATACCTTGCGGACTTCGTCGCAGAAACCGACGTGAAACTGCTCGACACCCGCAAGACCCTGCCGGGCCTGCGTCTGGCGCAGAAGTACGCGGTCACCTGCGGCGGTTGCCATAACCATCGCATCGGCCTGTACGACGCGTTCCTGATCAAGGAAAACCACATCGCCGCCAGCGGCGGAATCCCGCAGGCCATTGCCGCCGCGCACAAGATCGCGCCGGGCAAACCAGTGGAAATCGAAGTGGAAAGCCTGGATGAACTGAAGGAAGCGCTGGCGGCAGGCGCCGACATCATCATGCTCGACGAACTGAGCCTCGATGACATGCGCGAAGCCGTGCGCCTGAACGGCGGCAAGGCGAAACTGGAGGCCAGTGGCGGCATCAACGAAAGCACGTTGCTGCCGATTGCACAGACCGGGGTGGATTACATCTCGATCGGTGCGATGACCAAGGATGTGAAGGCCGTAGACCTGTCGATGCGACTCAGCCTCTGAATCGAACGCGCAATAAAAAACGCCAGCCCTTTCGAGGCTGGCGTTTTTGTTTCAGACCACCAGATTGTTCATCTCGCAGTACTCTTCCCACTCGACGCCCAGCACTTCAGCCGCCTCCTTGTGCAGCTCCAGGCGCTTGGCCTCGAACTCTTCAGGGGTGCTGGTGTATTTGAGCGTCAGTTCCCACGGCTGCAATCCCTGGGCTTCGGCTTCGTCTTCGAACGCCCATTGGATCTGGTCTTTCTGCTCATCGGGACTCAGATCCTTGATCTCGTCCATCAGCTCCGACGCATCAAGTATGTACTTTTCCAGCGCCTGTTCGTGCCTTTGCTCTTGGGTCAATTCTTTCACAGTCATGTCGTTCTCGCTGATCATGGGAATGGAAGATGGATCTGGATCATCAAGGATCTCTCTGACGCGGATTGTCCGGCCTTCGGAACCATTCGGGATCATCTGAAAACTGCTGGGCGATGCTCATGCAGACAACGAATATAGGACGTTTGACGAGCGAATTACACGGGTCTTTACATCTCTCCCACAAAAAGTTGACCTGGGGAACATAAACCGGAATTCCAAGTCATAGCGATGTGCCATATCGGCACTTACCTTCGCTGTTCACAAGGAAACCCAGTGATGCGCAGCTTTTCGAAGATTACTTCTGTTGTGTCCGCCACCGCTCTGACCGCCCTGCTGGGCACCCTGGCCCTGCCGGCCAGCGCAATGGCAGTTGAACTGAGTAGCAGCAGCCCTTCCTATGGCGACCAGATCTCCGCCATTCACAACGATTTCGGCAAAGACGTAGTGATCAAGAGCGGCATCGGTGTCGAGGAACTGAAAAAGATGCGCGACACCGTCAATGAGCAGTCGCGTCAGATCGAAGAGTTCAAGCGCAGCAGCGGTTCCAGCTCAAGCTCCAGCGGCAGAGAAATCGACGATCTGAAGAACAAGGTCAAGGAACAGGACCGTCAGCTCGATACGCTGAGCCGTCAGGTCGAAGACCTCAAGCGCAACAGCGGCTCCAGCTCCAGTTCGAACAACAGCGAGATCTCCAGCCTCAAACAGAAGCTCAACGATCAGGATCGCGCGATGGATCAGCTCAAACGTACCGTCGAGGAGTTGAGCCGCAAGGTGAAATAAGAGAAGTGGTGCCCGAGACAGGAATCGAACCTGCGACCTTCGCGTTACGAGTGCGCTGCTCTACCGGCTGAGCTACACGGGCGGTGGGCTAAACCTAGCACTGGTCTTGAAGGTCGGCAACTTCGCTGAATGTCTCGATATTTCGCAGGCAAAAAAATGCCCCGCCGTTTTCACGGCGGGGCATTTTTATTGCGCTAAAGCGACGGGGTGATTAAACGCCCGAAGCCTTGGCCGCTGCCACGTCTTTGATGGACAGTTTGATACGGCCGCGGTTGTCCACGTCCAGTACCAGTACTTCCACTTCCTGGCCTTCTTTCAGGATGTCGGTCACTTTCTCTACGCGAGCGTCGCTCAGCATCGAGATGTGAACCAGACCATCCTTGCCTGGCAGGATGTTGACGAATGCGCCGAAGTCGACGATGCGCTCAACCTTGCCGACGTAGATCTTGCCGATCTCGGCTTCTGCGGTGATACCCAGAACGCGCTGACGTGCAGCTTCAGCCGCTTCCTTGGTTTCGCCGAAGATCTTGATCGAACCGTCGTCTTCGATGTCGATCGAAGCCTTGGTTTCTTCGCAGATCGCACGGATGGTCGCGCCACCTTTACCGATAACGTCACGGATCTTGTCGGTGTCGATCTTCATCGCGATCATGGTCGGAGCGTTGGCCGACAGCTCGGTACGCGACTGGCCGATGATCTGGTTCATCTGGCCGAGGATGTTCAGGCGCGCTTCCAGGGCTTGGCCCAGAGCGATTTCCATGATCTCTTCGGTGATGCCCTTGATCTTGATGTCCATCTGCAGCGCGGTGACGCCTTTGGCGGTACCGGCTACTTTGAAGTCCATGTCGCCCAGGTGGTCTTCGTCACCCAGGATGTCGGTCAGAACAGCGAATTTCTCGCCTTCCTTAACCAGACCCATGGCGATACCGGCAACCGGTGCCTTCATCGGAACACCAGCGTCCATCAGGGCCAGGGAAGCGCCGCAAACGGAAGCCATCGAGCTCGAACCGTTGGATTCGGTGATTTCCGAAACCACACGGATGGTGTACGGGAACACGTCAGCGGCAGGCAGCATGGCCGAAACCGAACGACGGGCCAGACGGCCGTGACCGATTTCGCGACGACCAGCGCCACCCATGCGACCACACTCGCCCACCGAGAACGGAGGGAAGTTGTAGTGCAGCATGAACGGGTCTTTTTTCTCGCCTTCCAGAGTGTCCAGCAGCTGTGCGTCACGGGCGGTGCCCAGAGTCGCGACTACCAGAGCCTGGGTTTCGCCACGGGTGAACAGCGCCGAACCGTGGGTCTTCGGCAGAACGCCGACTTCGATGTTCAGCGGACGCACGGTGCGGGTGTCGCGACCGTCGATACGTGGCTTGCCGTTTACGATGTTCTCGCGAACGGTGCGGTATTCGATTTCGCCGAAAGCGGCTTTAACGTCGGAAGCCGAAGGCTGGCCTTCTTCGCCGGACAGCTTGGCAACAACCTGATCCTTCAACTCACCCAGGCGAGCGTAACGGTCGGCCTTGATGGTGATGGTGTAAGCCTGGGAGATCGCTTCGCCGAACTCGGCACGGATAGCGCCCAGCAGTTCGGTGGCTTCTGGAGCAGGTGCCCAGGTCCAGGTTGGCTTGGCGGCTTCAGCGGCCAGTTCTTTGACTGCGTTGATCACAACCTGGAACTCGTCGTGAGCAAACAGTACCGCGCCCAGCATCTGGTCTTCGGTCAGCTCTTTGGCTTCCGATTCAACCATCAGCACGGCGTCCGAAGTACCGGCAACGACCATGTCCAGGCTCGAAGCAGCTTGCTGCTCGTAAGTCGGGTTCAGCAGGTAGCCGGTGCTTTCGTGGAAAGCAACGCGAGCGGCGCCGATCGGGCCGTCGAACGGAATGCCCGAGATCGCCAGGGCAGCCGAGGTACCGATCATCGCAGCGATGTCCGGATCGGTCTTCTTGCTGGTGGAAACGACGGTGCAGACAACCTGCACTTCGTTCATGAAACCTTCTGGGAACAGTGGACGGATCGGACGGTCGATCAGTCGGGAAGTCAGGGTTTCTTTCTCGGAAGGACGGCCTTCACGCTTGAAGAAACCGCCAGGGATCTTACCGGCAGCGTAAGTCTTTTCCTGGTAGTGAACGGACAGAGGGAAGAAACCCTTGCCCGGATCGGCTTGTTTTGCACCGACTACAGTCACCAATACGCTGACGTCATCGTCAACGGTGACCAATACTGCGCCGGAGGCCTGACGGGCGATACGGCCAGTCTCGAGGGTAACGGTCGACTGACCGAACTGGAATTTTTTGATTACCGGGTTCACGGTGTCCTACCTTCTTTGTGGCTCTTGGGGGAACTGGTTTCTTGCGAAATTCTTGGGCAATGCCGGGAATCGGCCCGACGTCTGTCCGGGGTAAAACGTGTATCCAGATAAAACTTGAGGCTGGGAGCCTGCCATGCGCCAGCGGGAATCCCACTGACGCACGACAGACAACCAACCTCTAGCGCAATCGCTGATTAGCGACGCAGACCCAGGCGAGCGATCAGAGCGCTGTAACGGCTCACGTCCTTGCCTTTCAGGTAGTCCAGCAGCTTGCGACGCTGGTTTACCATGCGGATCAGACCACGACGGGAGTGGTGGTCTTTACCGTTGGCCTTGAAGTGACCTTGCAGTTTGTTGATGTTGGCGGTCAGCAGTGCAACTTGCACTTCTGGCGAACCAGTGTCACCAACAGCTTGCTGGTAGTCAGCTACGATTTGAGCTTTTTCTTGAACGTCGAGAGCCATGAGGCAATCCTTTTATCAGGAAACTGTTTCAAAAACAGTTTCAACAGGCCAGGGACAAATCCCTGTATCTATAAATGAGTAGTGACCGTGCCTGTTAACAGCCACACTCGCCAGCCTGCTGTTACACAGGCTGGTTTCCGGTCATTCTGACCGAATCAGTCGACGCGGCGCGATACGCCCGTCTTCGCTCACTTCACCGATACCGATGAAGCGACCGTTGTGATCCTGTACCCGCACCATGCCGAACTTCGGAGCATCCGGAGCACGTACCGGCTGGCCGTTGAGCCAGTAGAACGCACTGTGTTCCGAGAAGTGCAGCAGTGGCCAATCCTGCAGGCCGCTGTCCGATGGCATCAGGAAGCGGTCGACCGCTTCGTTGCCGCCTTCGGCATGTACCGCTTCAAGCTCTTCGAGGGTCACGGTTTGCGCCAGGGTGAAAGGCCCGGCCTGGGTACGGCGCAATTCAGCGACGTACGCACCACAACCGAGTTGCTCACCGATATCCTCCACCAGGGTACGAATATAGGTGCCCTTGCTGCAATCCACCGCAAGACGCGCAGTATCGCCTTCGAAGGCCAGCAATTCCAAGCGCGCAATAGTAACAGAACGCGGTTCACGCTCCACTACTTCGCCTGCACGGGCCAACTTGTACAGCGGCTGGCCATCACGCTTGAGGGCCGAGTACATCGGCGGTATCTGACTGATTTGCCCGCGAAATTTCGGCAGGACCGCCTCAATGTCGGCCTGACCAACGGTCACCGGACGCTCCTGCAAAACCTCGCCTTCGGCGTCTGCCGTGGTGGTGGTCTTGCCCAGTTGCGCCAGGGTTTCGTAACCCTTGTCGGAATCGAGCAGGTATTGCGAGAACTTGGTCGCCTCGCCAAAGCACAACGGCAGCACGCCGGTGGCCAGTGGGTCGAGACTGCCGGTGTGCCCGGCCTTCTCGGCATTGAGCAGCCAGCGAACCTTCTGCAACGCGGCGTTGGAGGTGAATCCCAGCGGCTTGTCGAGCAGGATGATGCCGCTGACGTTACGACGGATACGTTTGACCTGAGCCACCGAGTTACTCCTTGGTGTCTTCGGGTTCTGCCGCAACCACGTGCTGATTGTCCTCAGCCACGGCGCGCTCGATCAGGGCCGACAGGTGCGCGCCACGCACGACGCTTTCGTCGTAGTGGAAGTGCAATTGCGGCACGCTGCGCAGCTTCATTTCACGGGCCAACTGCATGCGCAGGAAACCGGCGGCAGCGTTGAGCACCTTGATGCTTTGCGCGATGTCTTCAGCGTTGTCCTGCCCCATCACGGTAATGAAGATCTTTGCGTGACCGACGTCACGGCTGACTTCAACAGCGGTAATGGTGACCAGGCCGACGCGCGGGTCTTTGACTTCACGACGGATCAGTTGGGCCAGCTCACGCTGCATCTGATCGCCGATACGTTGGGTACGGCTGTATTCTTTTGCCATGATTTGTTACCTGTTACTGCCCAGCGGTGAAACCCGCAAGGTCTGAAAGCGGCAAACGCCCGGCCTGACAAAAGCCAGACCGGGCGTTGCGTTTAGAGTCCTGACGCCGTGCCGCGCATTTTCATGCGACGGCCCGACGTGGCCCTTGAAGTGCGCGAGTCAGAGGCTGCGAGCAACCTGAACCTTCTCGAAGACTTCGATCTTGTCACCGACTTTGACGTCGTTGTAGCTCTTCACGCCGATACCGCATTCCATGCCGGCACGTACTTCGGAAGCGTCATCCTTGAAGCGGCGCAGGGATTCCAGCTCGCCTTCGAAGATCACGATGTCTTCACGCAGTACACGGATCGGACGGTTACGGTGAACAGTACCCTCGATCACCATGCAGCCGGCGATAGCGCCGAACTTAGGCGAACGGAACACGTCACGTACTTCGGCCACACCGAGGATGTTCTCGCGAACATCGCTGCCAAGCATACCGGTCAGGGCTTTCTTGACGTCTTCGATGATGTCGTAGATTACGTTGTAGTAACGCATATCCAGACCTTCCTGCTCGACGATCTTCCGTGCGCCGGCATCGGCACGCACGTTGAAGCCGAACAGTACAGCGTTGGAAGCCAGTGCCAGGTTGGCGTCGGATTCGGTGATACCACCGACACCGCCACCGACCACGCGCACTTGCACTTCGTCGTTGCCCAGGCCGTTCAGAGCGCCCTGCAATGCTTCCAGCGAACCACGGACGTCGGATTTGAGGACGATGTTGAGCGTCTTCTTCTCTTCCTGACCCATGCTTTCGAAGATGTTTTCCAGCTTGCCGGCGTGAGCGCGAGCCAGTTTGACTTCGCGGAACTTGCCTTGACGGAACAGAGCCACTTCACGGGCTTTCTTCTCGTCGGCAACCACGCTCATCTCGTCGCCAGCATCAGGCGTACCGTCCAGGCCGAGGATCTCGACCGGAATGGCCGGACCTGCTTCCTTGATCGGCTTGCCGTTCTCGTCGAGCATGGCGCGCACGCGGCCGTAGTTCGAGCCGACCAGCACCATGTCGCCTTGACGCAGAGTACCGTCCTGAACCAGAACAGTCGCTACCGGGCCACGGCCCTTGTCCAGACGCGATTCAACCACGACACCACGGCCAGGAGCCGATGGGGTTGCAGTCAGTTCGAGAACTTCGGCTTGCAGCAATACAGCTTCAAGCAGTTCGTCGACGCCGGTACCCATCTTCGCGGAGACCGGAACGAATGGAGTGTCACCACCCCACTCTTCGGAGGTCACGCCGTGGGCCGACAGTTCGCTACGGATGCGATCGAGATCAGCGCCCGGCTTGTCGATCTTGTTCACCGCAACCACCAGCGGAACACCAGCAGCAACAGCGTGCTGAACGGCTTCGATGGTTTGTGGCATCACGCCGTCGTCCGCTGCAACCACCAGGATCACGATGTCGGTCGCCTTGGCACCACGGGCACGCATTGCGGTAAACGCGGCGTGACCAGGGGTGTCGAGGAACGTCACCATGCCACGGTCGGTTTCAACGTGGTACGCACCGATGTGCTGGGTGATGCCGCCGGCTTCGCCTGCAGCTACCTTGGCACGACGGATGTAGTCGAGCAGGGAAGTCTTACCGTGGTCAACGTGGCCCATTACGGTCACGACTGGAGCACGGGAAACGGCTTCACCTTCAAACTTCAGGGACTCGGCCAGGGAATCTTCCAGAGCGGTGTCGCTGACCAGGGTCACTTTGTGGCCCAGTTCTTCGGCTACCAGCTGAGCAGTTTCCTGATCAAGCACCTGGTTGATGGTCGCTGGAGTACCCAGTTTGAACATGAACTTGATGATTTCAGCAGCCTTCACCGACATCTGTTGAGCGAGATCGCCAACAGTGATGGTTTCGCCGATCTTCACTTCACGCACGACAGGACCGGTAGGGTTCTGGAAACCGTGGGCGTTGCGTTTCTTCAGCTTGGCCTTGCCGCGACCGCCGCGACGGAAGCCATCGCTTTCTTCGTCGGTAGTGCGTGGCGCCACACGTGGAGCCGGTGCCTTTTCCTTGACCGAAGCGCGATGCGGAGCGTTTTTGCGCTCGCCATCGCCACTGCCGCGACGGTTGTTGTCGTCGGCACGTGGTTTGTCCGGACGGCGCTGTTCGTCGCGCTTGCGAGCGTCGGCAGCTGGCGCTGCAGCCACAACCGGCGCAGCTTCGCGCACAGGTTCAGCGGCTGGCGCAGGTGCTGCAACAGGCTCGGAAGTGGCGGTCGATGCAGCAGCAGGCTGGCGACGCGCTTCTTCTTCGGCGCGAACACGGGCTTCTTCTTCAGCCTTTTGACGGGCAGCATTTTCTACTGCGCGACGCTCATCCAGTTCACGCTTGCGCTCGGCTTCGATTTCTTCCGGGCTACGCTGTACGAAAACTTTCTTCTTGCGGACTTCAACGCTGATGCTTTTGCTGCCAGCCACACGCAGGGTGCTGGTGGTTTTACGCTGCAGCGTGATCTTGCGTGGTTCTTCCACTTTCGCCTTGTGGCTGCTCTTCAAGTGAGTCAGCAGGGATTGCTTCTCACTGTCAGTCACATGTTCTTCGGCGGCGGTGTGCGGCAGACCTGCCTCACGCATCTGCTGCAACAGGCGCTCTACCGGTGTTTTGACCTCATCGGCCAGTTGTTTCACCGTGACTTGCGTCATGCATTTCTCTCCTCAGGCCGCGCCTAATTACTCGAACCAGTGGGCTCGGGCGGCCATGATCAACTTGCCGGCACGATCATCGTCAATGCCGTCGATGTCGAGCAGGTCGTCAATAGACTGCTCGGCCAGGTCTTCGCGGGTAATTACGCCGCGCACCGCCAGTTCCATCGCCAAATCCTTGTCCATACCCTCAAGCGAGAGCAGGTCTTCGGCCGGATGGGCGTCTGCCAGCTTTTCCTCAGTAGCGATGGCTTTGGTCAACAAGCGATCCTTGGCACGAGCACGAAGCTCGTTGACGATGTCTTCGTCAAAGCCGTCGATGTTGAGCATTTCTTCCAACGGTACGTAGGCAATCTCTTCCAGGCTGGTGAAGCCTTCGTCAACCAGCACCTGAGCCAGCTCTTCGTCGACTTCCAGCTCGTCGATGAAGTTGCGCAGGATGTCGCCGGTTTCCGCTTGTTGCTTAGCCTGGATGTCCGATTCGGTCATCACGTTCAGGGTCCAGCCAGTCAGCTGGCTCGCCAGACGCACGTTCTGACCACCACGACCGATGGCCTGAGCCAGATTGTCTGCGCCAACGGCGATGTCCATGGCGTGGGCATCTTCATCAACGATGATGGCCGCCACTTCTGCCGGCGACATGGCATTGATCACGAACTGCGCCGGGTTATCGTCCCACAGGACGATATCGACACGCTCGCCACCCAACTCGCCCGACACGGCCTGGACGCGCGAACCGCGCATACCGATGCACGCGCCCTGCGGGTCGATGCGTTTGTCCTTGGAGCGGACAGCGATCTTGGCGCGCGAACCCGGATCACGGGAAGCGGCCATGACTTCGATGAGGCCTTCAGCGATTTCCGGCACTTCGATACGGAACAGCTCGATCAGCATTTCCGGCGCGGTACGCGACAGGATCAACTGAGGGCCACGGTTCTCGGTGCGGATTTCCTTGAGCAGCGCACGCAGACGCACGCCAACACGGAAGGTTTCGCGAGAGATGATGTCTTCACGGGCCAGCAACGCTTCAGCGTTATTACCCAGGTCGACGATCACGTTGTCGCGGGTCACTTTTTTCACGGTGCCGGAGATGATTTCTCCCAGGCGCTCGCGATAAGCGTCAACCACTTGTGCGCGCTCGGCTTCGCGCACTTTCTGCACGATGACCTGCTTGGCGGTCTGCGCAGCAATGCGGCCGAATTCGATGGATTCGATCTTTTCTTCGACGACGTCACCAACCTTGGCACCAGGATGCGTTTCAGCAACCTTGCTTGGCCAGGTTTCGATGGCCGGATCATCGAGATCATTCTCTTCGACGACCGTCCAGCGACGGAAAGTTTCGTAAGAACCGGTGTGGCGGTTGATTTCCACACGCAGATCAACTTCGTCTTCAAAACGCTTTTTGGTAGCAGTGGCCAGAGCCAGCTCCAGCGCTTCAAAAATTACGCTTGCCGGTACGCCCTTTTCATTGGATACCGACTCAACAACCAGCAGTACTTCTTTGCTCATCGTACGCCTCGCCTTTCGCAAGCCATTGGATCCGCGGGATCCGCGTCTCAGTCAAAACTGGGAATAATGTTGGCCTTGTCGATCATATCGATCGGCAACAGGAATTCATGGTCATCTACCTGCACCACGACATCCTGTTCTTCTACACCGCGCAGAAGGCCCTGAAAGTTGCGTCGTCCTTCAAAAGGCGAGCGCAGCTTGATCTTCACTTGTTCACCGACATATTTGGCAAACTGCTCAAGAGTGAACAGTGGGCGTTCCATGCCTGGCGAGGAAACTTCAAGGGTGTATTCAACGGATATCGGATCTTCAACATCCAGCACACCGCTGATCTGACGGCTGACGATGGCGCAATCGTCCACCAGTACGCCGCCTTCCTTATCGATATAAACGCGCAACATTGAGTGGCGACCTTGAGCCGAAAACTCAATACCCCAGCATTCATAGCCTAGGGCCACGACCACCGGGGCCAGCAAGGCCTGCAACTCTTCTAGCTTGCTCGACACCTGAACCCCCTCGTGCATGTATGTGCATGCTATGCAAAATAAAAAAATGGGCGAAACGCCCATCCTTGAAACGCCGTCGAACAGCGGCGTTGAAAGTGTCCAGCTAACAAAAAGCCCCTTAAAAGGGGCTCCTTAAACTGGTTGCGGGGGCCGGATTTGAACCGACGACCTTCGGGTTATGAGCCCGACGAGCTACCAGACTGCTCCACCCCGCGACAAAGCTGGGGCGGAAGTATACGACCGATCCCCAATAGGGTCAATGTAACCTTCCACCTGCAAGAAAGCCCGCAACAGCGGGCTCTCCTGACTAATTGGTACCGAGAAGGGGACTCGAACCCCTACACCCTATGGGCACAACCACCTCAAGGTTGCGTGTCTACCAATTCCACCACCTCGGCAATACTACGTTTGAAACCCTTCTTACTTCTGCTCTTGAGCTGGAGGTACGTCAGTCGCTGGAGTAGCCGACTTTTGCTCTTGAAGCACCGGGACATCATCAGAAGCCGGTTGTTGCTTTGGAACTTCCAACACTGCCGGGTTTGGCAAACCTGCCTGAGTCAGCTGATGAGCCTTCTCTTTAGCAAAGTATCCTAACCCCAAGCTGGTTATGAAGAAACCGGCGGCAAGTATAGCAGTAAACTTACTAAGAAAGGTAGAGGAACCTTGGCTTCCGAACACAGTATTTGAAGCACCTGCTCCGAAAGACGCGCCAGCGTCCGCACCCTTACCCTGCTGCAGCAAAACCAGAGCAACTACGCCCAATGCACCCAGCAGATGAAAAACGACTACGACTGTTTCCAGCATTTTTTCAGTTTCCCGCGGCGCGACAGATCGCACCGAACTCATCTGCATTCAGGGAAGCTCCACCAATGAGCCCCCCATCGATATCCGGCATGCCGAACAGTTCGACCGCATTGGCCGCCTTCACGCTGCCGCCGTATAGAAGCCGCACACCTCGTGCGACTTCAGAATTCTCTGCCGCCAACTGCTCGCGAATGGCCTTATGCACATCCTGAGCCTGTTGCGGCGTTGCAGTCAGCCCGGTACCAATGGCCCAGACCGGCTCGTAAGCGATCACTGCATTGGCAAAAGCACCGACACCCAGCTCCTCTATGATACTGCCCAGCTGACGCCCGACAACCTCAAGAGTTTTTCCAGCTTCGCGTTGCTCCAGGGTCTCCCCTACACACAACACCGGAATCAAGCCACATGCCTGTGCCGCTGCGAACTTGCGATTCAGCATCCCGTCTCGCTCGCCCATGATCTGGCGGCGTTCGGAGTGCCCGACAAGCACCAGGGAACAACCTGCATCCACCAACTGACTCGGTGCAACTTCACCGGTCAATGCACCTTGCATCGATTCCACCGCAGAGTTCTGCGCGCCGACCGAAATCGACTTTCCTTTCAAGCCATCAATCACTTGATTGATATGCAGACAAGGCGGGAATACCGCGACATCAACACCGCTTGGCAAGGCCAGATGACGAAGGCCGTTGATCAGCTCAGCGACGCTGGCGCGGGTACCGTGCATCTTCCAGTTACCAGCTACCATAGGGCGACGCATGCTGTACCTCGTCGGTCAAAGTGGGCGCAGATGTTACCCAACACAATCATGGCTGGCAAGCCGTATCAGGCAGAAACTTCAGTTACCAGTTTTGCCAGTTCTTCGGCATAGCTGCGAACCTGAGCTTCATCCTCGCCTTCGACCATGACACGCACCAGAGGCTCTGTCCCGGACTTGCGCAGAAGCACACGGCCACGACCCGCCATCGCCTCGGTTACACGCTTGCTGGCTTCCTTGACAGCCGGGTGGTCGAGCGGACTGTCGCCGCCGCCAAAACGCACATTGATCAACACCTGAGGACACTTGCGCAGCGCCTGGCGGGTTTGCGCCAGACCTTCGTTGCGGGTTTTCAATGCCATCAACACCTGCAACGCCGCGATGATCGCATCACCCGTTGTGGTGTGATTGAAGCAGACGACATGCCCGGAGTTCTCACCACCGACCAGCCAATCACGCTCCAGCAACTCGGCAATCACATAACGGTCGCCGACATTTGCGCGCACAAAAGGAATACCCAGATCCGCCAGGGCCAACTCCAGACCCAGGTTGCTCATCAGCGTACCGACCACGCCGCCCTGCAACTTGCCGCGCTCATGCAGATCGCGCGCGATGATGAAAATCAGCTCATCGCCATCAACAACCGCACCGGTGTGATCAACCATCAAGACCCGATCACCATCGCCATCGAAAGCGATACCCAGATCGGCGTGTTCGGAAAGCACCGCCGCCTGCAACGGCCCCATGTGCGTCGAGCCACAGTTGTCGTTGATGTTCAGGCCGTTGGGCTGGGCGGACAACACCACAACCTCGGCGCCCAACTCACGGAAGACGCTCGGCGCGACCTTGTAGGTTGCTCCGTGCGCGCAGTCGATCACGATCTTGAGACCGGCAAAACTGGTGTTGGTCGGCACGCTGCTCTTGCAGAACTCGATGTATCGACCGGACGCATCGTTGATTCGCGAGACCTTGCCGATCTTGCTCGACTCGACGACTGTCATTGAAGTATCGAGCAGCTCTTCGATCATCAGTTCCAGCTCATCCGGCAACTTGGTGCCGCGACCGGAGAAAAACTTGATGCCGTTATCGTCGTGAGGATTGTGCGAAGCACTGATCACGATACCGGCCTCAGCCTGGAATGTGCGCGACAGGTAAGCGATAGCAGGCGTCGGCATCGGCCCGAGCAGCATCACGTCGGCACCTGCCGATGTGAGACCGGCTTCCAGAGCCGACTCGAACATATAACCGGAAATTCGTGTGTCCTTGCCTACGAGCACCTTGCAGGCGCCCATTTTTCGGAATGCCATCCCTGCTGCCCAGCCAAGCTTGAGCATGAAATCCGGAGTAATCGGGTACTCACCGACGCGACCACGAATACCGTCGGTACCAAAGTATTTCTTGCTCATAAGTGCTCCATCATTCTTATTCGGCTGATTCCACGGCCGCGATCATCCGCACGACATCCACCGTCTCTGCCACATCATGGACGCGCAATATACGCGCGCCCTTGACGGACGCCAGTGCAGCCAGGGCCAAACCACCATACAGGCGCTCGCCCACGGGGCGATTCAGTGCCTGCCCGATCATGCTTTTTCGCGAGACGCCGACCAACAGAGGTCGCCCCAATGCATGAAGGGCATCCATATGCCTGAACAAGCTTAGATTGTGCTGCAGGGTTTTGGCGAAACCGAAGCCAGGATCGAGAATGATCCGCTCCGCAGGTATGCCAGCCGACGCGCATCGCTCCATACGCTCGGCGAGAAACTCACCCACTTCCCGGGTGACATCCTGATATTGCGGGTTGTCCTGCATGTCACCGGGCTCACCCAGCATATGCATCAGACAGACCGGCAACCCCGTGGCCGCAGCGGCATCCAGCGCACCGTCACGCCGAAGCGACCGCACGTCGTTGATCAACCCGGCACCCAGGCGTGCGGTTTCCCGCATGACGGCTGGAGTCGACGTATCGACAGAGATGATCACATCCAGCTCACGATTGATCAGTTCCACGATTGGCGCCACACGCTCCAGCTCCTCAAGCGGTGAAACCGCTCGCGCACCAGGCCGCGTTGACTCTCCGCCGACATCAATCAGCGTCGCGCCAGCCAACACCATCGCCTCGGCATGACGCAAGGCCGCATCAAGCTGGCTGTATCGGCCACCATCGGAGAAGGAATCGGGAGTGACATTGAGAATGCCCATGACATGCGTCCGGGCCAAATCAAGAACCCGGTTGCCGCAAGGCAACCGGGTCAGGGACTGTACAGAAGTCATTTCAAACCTTAAACGTCAGCAGCCGGACCGCCAATCGGTGTTTCCGGACGCTCATCCTGAACCACCGGAGGAGGCGTGCCAGTGCCGGTGCCACCCGACCAGTCGCGAGGTTCGCGTGGCGTGCGACCCGCCATGATGTCGTCGATCTGTTCGGCATCGATCGTCTCGTACTTCATCAGGGCATCAGCCATGGCATCGAGCTTGTCACGGTTGTCCGTAAGGATCTGTTTGGCGGTGCCGTAGCACTGATCGATGATGCTGCGCACTTCCGAGTCAATCAACTTCGCGGTTTCACCCGAGAAGCTGGCGTTCTGACCACCGCCGCCACGACCCAGGAACACCTCGCCCTCTTCTTCCGCATACATCAACGGACCGAGTTTTTCAGACAGGCCCCACTTGGTCACCATGTTCCGCGCAATCTGACTGGCACGCATGATGTCGTTGGAGGCGCCGGTCGTCACACCGTCGAAGCCCAAGGTCATTTCTTCAGCGATACGACCGCCGTACAGCGAGCAGATCTGACTGATCAACGCACGCTTGGACAGGCTGTAGCGATCTTCTTCCGGCAGGAACATGGTCACACCCAGTGCACGACCGCGCGGGATGATCGACACCTTGTAGACCGGATCATGCTCAGGCACGACGCGACCGACAATGGCGTGGCCGGCTTCGTGATAAGCCGTGTTTTGCTTCTCTTTCTCGGACATGACCATGGATTTGCGCTCGGCACCCATCATGATCTTGTCTTTGGCCAGTTCGAATTCCTTCATCTCGACAATGCGCTTGCCAGCACGGGCAGCGAACAGCGAAGCCTCGTTGACCAGGTTCGCAAGGTCAGCACCGGAGAAGCCCGGAGTACCACGAGCGATAACAGCTGGAGCAACGTCGTCACCCATTGGCACTTTACGCATGTGCACTTTGAGGATTTGTTCGCGACCACGGATATCCGGCAGACCGACCACCACCTGACGGTCGAAACGACCCGGACGCAGCAAAGCAGGGTCCAGTACGTCAGGACGGTTGGTTGCCGCGATGACGATGATGCCGTCATTCATTTCGAAGCCGTCCATCTCGACCAGCAACTGGTTGAGAGTCTGCTCACGCTCGTCGTGACCGCCGCCCATGCCAGCGCCACGATGGCGACCAACGGCGTCGATCTCGTCGATGAAGATAATGCAAGGTGCGTGTTTCTTGGCCTGTTCGAACATATCGCGAACGCGGCTGGCACCGACACCGACGAACATTTCGACGAAGTCGGAACCGGAAATGGTGAAGAACGGCACTTTGGCTTCGCCGGCAATCGCCTTGGCCAGCAAGGTTTTACCGGTACCCGGAGGACCGACCATCAGTACACCGCGAGGAATACGGCCACCCAGACGCTGGAACTTGCCCGGATCACGCAGGAACTCGACGAGCTCGCCGACCTCTTCCTTGGCTTCGTCGCAACCGGCAACGTCAGCCAGGGTGGTTTTCACCTGGTCTTCGGACAGCAGGCGCGCCTTGCTTTTGCCAAAGCTCATCGGCCCGCCCTTGCCACCGGCACCGCCCTGCATCTGGCGCATGAAGAACATGAACACCGCGATGATCACCAGGATCGGGAAACTGGCCACCAGAAGCTGGGTCCAGATGCTTTGCTGCTCAGGCTGCTTGCCTTCGACCACGACGTGGTTGTCGACCAGGTCGCCGATCAGGCCATTGTCCTGAATTGCCGGACGAATGGTCTTGAAGCTGTCGCCATCGTTGCGCTTGCCGGTAATCACGTAGCCGTCGACGGCCACGCGCTCGACCTTGCCATCCTTGACCTGCTGGATGAAGTCGGAATAGTTGAGGGTCTGCGGCTCGTTAGGGCTGGAGAAGTTGTTCATCACCGTCACCAAGACAGCCGCGATGATCAACCACAGGATCAGATTCTTTGCCATATCGTTCAATTAACTACCCTCTGAAGCAAGCTCCGCTACTGGCGCGCGCTTCGCATGATATTCACCGGCCTAACTTACTACATTACCTACAGCTCTGGCAGGCGCCGTCTGTAACCCTTTGTGAAACACTTTCTACACAATATTCGCTTATGCGCGCGGGGCGAAATACGAAAAACCTATCACCCCGCCAAAAAACCTCGTTTTACTCGCTACGACCGCGATAACCCCAAGCCAGCATATATTGCTCACGGGAGCTGCCACGGGAAGAGTCCGGCTTGATCATCTGGATCTTGTCGAATTTCCGACGAGCATCCTTCAGGTAAACATCAAACCCTTCGCCCTGAAAAATCTTGATCACGAAATTGCCACCCGGCTTGAGTATCCGCTCCGCCAGATCAAGCGCCAGTTCGCAAAGAAACATGGCTTTTGGCATATCCACTTCAGGCGTACCACTCATATTGGGGGCCATATCGGAAATCACAAGGTCCACCTGCGAATTACCCACGGCCTCAAGGATCTGAGCGAGCACTGCGTCCTCGGTGAAGTCACCCTGGATAAAGGTCACGTCCGGAATGCTGTCCATTTCCAGGATGTCCGAGGCGATCAGTCGCCCCTGACCACCGATCAGCCGACTGGTGACCTGCGACCAGCCACCTGGCGCCGCGCCGAGGTCGACGACGCTCATGCCCGGACGGATCAGCTTGTATTTCTCCTGGATCTCCAGAAGTTTGTAACTCGCACGCGAGCGGTAGCCATCCTTCTGCGCTTGCTTCACATAGGGATCGTTGACATGTCGTTTCAGCCAACCAAGGCTTGTCTTGGAACGCGCCATTGGGCACCTCGTTGATTAGGGTCGTGATTAATTGGGCGGATCCACGAGCCCTCGGGTAAAATGGCCGCCATTTTACAGAATCCAGACGAAAGGGTCAGATTATGCCGCTCACTCCAGAGCAGAAGAAACAGTACAAATCCATCGGTCACCACCTGAAACCAGTTTTGACGGTGGCTGACAACGGTTTGACTGAGGGTGTTTTAGCCGAACTCGAACGCGCATTGGCGGATCACGAGCTGATCAAGATCAAGCTCAACATCCTCGATCGCGAAGCACGCCTGGCGTCCGTTGCAGAGCTGTGCAAGGTCGGCAAGGCCGATCTGGTTCAAGTCATCGGCAAGATGGCACTGATTTACCGCAAGAACTTCAGCGTCAACAAGCAGCTGTCGAACGTCCATCGCTTCAAGTGATGGCAAGGGTCAAGGGTGTGCTTCGCGCACCCTGCCACTCCATCCCGGCACCGGCTGCAACACCAGCACCAGCCCGGAAAAACCCAGAACAAGATAGCTGAACACCTGCCAGCGCTGCGCATCCGGCCAGCCGACACGCACTGCGATATACATCGCACTCGCATACAACGCCACCAGCAGCACTTGCCCGCGAAAATCCCGCCATAGACTGGCAAGGCCTTCGGCCTGTACCAGCACCAAAGCCTGAAAAATCACGCACGCGGCAGCGAAACCCACCACCGGCACTTCAAACGCACTGGCGACTTCGTCGATCAGCAGCGGCGCCAGGCCAATCTTGCCCAGCACCGGCCGCAGACCAAGGTGCACCAGCCATAATCCGCCGACCCACAGCATCTGGGTCAGCTGCCAGAGCATGGCGCCCGCATGCAGCGGGCGCCCTGTTTCAGATGTGACGGACTTCGACAATCTCGTACTCGATAACGCCACCAGGCGTTTTCACGGCAACGACGTCACCCTCTTCCTTGCCGATCAGGGCACGGGCCAGAGGCGAACCGACCGAAATCTTGCCGAGCTTGAAGTCTGCTTCATCCTCACCAACGATGTGGTAAGTGACGCTCTCATCAGTCTCGACGTTGGCGATTTCAACGGTGGTGCCGAAAATCACTTTGCCCGTGTGAGGAATGGTCGTGACATCAATCACGACCTGATTCTGGATCCGGCCTTCGATGTCACGGATGCGCGCCTCGACCATGCCCTGCTGTTCGCGGGCAGCATGGTATTCAGCGTTTTCCTTCAAGTCACCCAACTCGCGGGCCGTACCGATGTCCTGGCTGAGCTTCGGACGAACGACCTTGGTCAGGTGAGTATGTTCTTCTTCCAGGGCGCGAGCGCCCTGAACAGTCATCGGGTACTTGGTTATGCTCATGCCTTCAATCCTGCGTGTAGATCCTGCAAGCGGCGTACGGTCTTCTCGGGACCGAACTTCAGCGCTTCGCAGATAGCTTCGCCAGCAGCAATGGTGGTGGTGCAGTAAATCTTGTGCTGCAGGGCGTTGCGGCGAATGGAATAAGAGTCGGCGATCGACTGACGACCTTCGGTGGTGTTGATGATCAGGGTGACTTCGTCATTCTTGATCATGTCGACCACGTGCGGACGACCCTCGGTCACCTTGTTCACGCGACGCACTTTCAGACCTGCGGCTTCAATCAGCTTGGCAGTGCCGGCAGTGGCGACCACTTCGAAGCCCAAGTTGATCAGATCACGGGCCACGCCCGCAACCAGCGGCTTGTCGTCATCACGTACGCTGATGAATGCGGTACCGCCGGTCGGCAGCACTTCGCTCGCGCCCATCTGGGCTTTGGCAAAGGCTTCGCCGAAGGTGTCGCCGACGCCCATCACTTCACCGGTGGACTTCATCTCTGGGCCGAGGATCGGGTCAACGCCAGGGAATTTGGCGAACGGGAACACCGCCTCTTTCACGCTGTAGAAGTTCGGGATGATTTCCTTGGTGAAGCCGATTTCCTTCAGGGTCTTGCCGGCCATTACGCGGGCAGCAATCATCGCCAGGGAAACACCGATGCACTTCGATACGAACGGCACGGTACGGGAAGCACGCGGGTTGACTTCGATGACGTAGATGTCTTCGCCTTGCAGCGCCAACTGAACGTTCATCAGGCCGACCACGCCCAGTTCCAGGGCCATTTTCTTGACCTGTTCGCGCATCTCGTCCTGGATGTGCGCCGGCAGCGAGTACGGCGGCAGCGAGCACGCGGAGTCACCGGAGTGAACGCCCGCCTGTTCGATGTGCTGCATGATCGCGCCGATCACGACATCCTTGCCGTCGCAGACCGCATCCACGTCCATCTCGATGGCGCAGTTGAGGAAGTGGTCGAGCAGCACTGGGCTGTCGTTCGACACTTGCACCGCGTCACGCAGGTAACGCTTGAGTTCTTCTTCCTTGTAGACGATTTCCATCGCCCGGCCGCCCAGTACGTAGGACGGACGCACCACCAGCGGGTAACCGATCTTCGCGGCAGCGCGAACGGCTTCGTCTTCGCTGCGCACGGTAGCGTTTGGCGGCTGACGCAGGTTCAGGCGCTCAACCATCTGCTGGAAGCGCTCACGGTCTTCGGCACGATCGATGGCGTCAGGGCTGGTGCCGATGATCGGCACGCCGGCCGCTTCAAGTGCGCGAGCCAGTTTCAGAGGGGTCTGGCCGCCGTACTGGACGATCACGCCTTTCGGCTTCTCGACGCGGCAGATTTCCAGCACGTCTTCCAGGGTCACCGGCTCGAAGTACAGACGGTCGGAAGTGTCGTAGTCAGTGGACACGGTTTCCGGGTTGCAGTTGACCATGATGGTTTCGTAGCCGTCTTCGCGCAGGGCGAGAGCGGCGTGTACGCAGCAGTAGTCAAACTCGATGCCCTGGCCGATACGGTTCGGACCACCACCCAGAATCATGATCTTGTCGCGACCGGACGGCGCTGCTTCGCACTCTTCCTCGTAAGTCGAGTACAGGTAAGCGGTGTCGGTGGCGAACTCGGCGGCGCAGGTGTCGACGCGCTTGTAGACCGGGAACACTTCCAGTTTTTGACGGTGAGTGCGCAGGTTCTTCTCGGTGACGCCCAGCAGCTTGGCCAGACGCTGATCGGAGAAGCCTTTGCGCTTGAGCTTGAACATCAGGTCGCGGTCGATAGCGGACAGACCGAGGGTCTTGACCTTCTCTTCGTCCTTGATCAGATCCTCGATCTGCACCAGGAACCACGGGTCGATCATGTTCATGCCGAAGATTTCTTCGACGGTCATGCCGGCGCGGAAAGCGTCCGCCACGTACCAGATACGCTCGGCGCCCGGCACGGTGAGCTCGCGCTTGAGCACGCTCATGCTTTCCGGATTGCTCAGGTCGACTTTCTCGTCCAGACCGCAAACGCCCACTTCCAGACCGCGCAGGGCTTTCTGCAGGGATTCCTGGAAGGTACGGCCGATGGCCATGACTTCGCCTACCGACTTCATTTGAGTGGTCAGGCGAGCGTCAGCGTTGGCGAACTTCTCGAAAGCGAAGCGCGGCAGCTTGGTCACGACGTAGTCGATGGACGGCTCGAAGGACGCCGGGGTCTTGCCGCCGGTGATGTCGTTCGACAGCTCGTCGAGGGTGTAGCCGACTGCCAGTTTGGCCGCGACCTTGGCGATCGGGAAACCGGTGGCTTTCGAAGCCAGGGCCGACGAACGCGATACACGCGGGTTCATTTCGATCACGACCATGCGGCCGGTGTCCGGGCAGATACCGAACTGAACGTTGGAACCGCCGGTCTCGACGCCGATCTCGCGCAGTACCGCCAGCGAGGCGTTACGCAGGATCTGATATTCCTTGTCGGTCAGAGTCTGGGCTGGAGCCACGGTGATCGAGTCGCCGGTGTGCACGCCCATCGGGTCGAAGTTTTCGATCGAGCAGACGATGATGCAGTTGTCCTTTTTGTCGCGGACAACTTCCATTTCATATTCTTTCCAGCCGATCAGCGATTCGTCGATCAGCAGTTCCTTGGTCGGCGACAAGTCCAGACCACGGGCGCAGATTTCTTCGAACTCTTCACGGTTGTAAGCGATACCGCCACCGGTGCCGCCCATGGTGAAGGACGGACGGATGATGCACGGGAAGCCCAGGCGCTCGAGCACCGCGTTGGCTTCTTCCATGCTGTGGGCGATACCGGAACGCGGGCATTCCAGGCCGATGGACTTCATCGCCTTGTCGAAACGCGAACGGTCTTCAGCCTTGTCGATGGTGTCGGCGTTGGCGCCGATCATCTCTACGCCGAACTTCTCCAGAACGCCTTCGCGCTCCAGGTCCAGGGCGCAGTTCAGAGCAGTCTGGCCGCCCATGGTTGGCAGCACCGCATCCGGACGCTCTTTTTCGATGATCTTGGCAACGGTCTGCCACTTGATCGGCTCGATGTAGGTGGCGTCGGCCATGTCCGGGTCGGTCATGATGGTGGCCGGGTTGGAGTTCACCAGGATGACGCGGTAACCCTCTTCGCGCAGGGCTTTGCAAGCCTGGGCGCCGGAGTAGTCGAATTCGCAGGCCTGGCCGATAACGATCGGGCCAGCGCCGAGAATCAGGATGCTTTTAATGTCTGTACGTTTTGGCATGGGTTTGTCACTCAAATCCGCAGGTCAGTCGGCAAGCCGTCTTGATCGATTTCTGAAGTCCCGAGGGGGCCGCCGGTTTCGGGGCCGCCCTCGAGGGGCTTCTCGCTACAGTCTCAAGGCGAACGCTTAGCGTCGCTTGGCCATCTCGTTGATGAAGCGGTCAAACAGTGGCGCCACATCGTTCGGGCCCGGGCTCGCTTCAGGGTGACCCTGGAAGCTGAACGCGCTCTTGTCGGTGCGCTCGATGCCTTGCAGGGTGCCGTCGAACAGCGATTTGTGGATCGCGCGAACGTTGGCTGGCAGGGTCGCTTCGTCAACCGCAAAACCGTGGTTCTGGCTGGTGATCATCACGACGCCAGTGTCCAGATCCTGTACCGGGTGGTTGGCACCGTGGTGGCCGTGGCCCATTTTCAGGGTCTTGGCGCCGGAGGCCAGAGCCAGCAGCTGGTGGCCGAGGCAGATACCGAAGACCGGAATTTCGGTTTCCAGCACTTCCTTGATTGCCTTGATCGCGTAGTCGCAAGGCTCCGGGTCACCAGGGCCGTTGGACAGGAACACGCCGTCCGGCTTCAGCGCCAGTACTTCGGCAGCCGGGGTTTGCGCCGGCACTACGGTGACGCGGCAGCCGCGCTCGACCAGCATGCGCAGGATGTTGACCTTGACGCCGTAGTCGTAGGCAACCACGTGGTAAGGCAACTCGGAGGCTTCGATGGTCGCGTGACTGTCGGTTTTCAGATCCCAGACAGTGGAGCGCCATTCGTATTGGGTCTTGGTGCTGACGACTTTCGCCAGGTCCATGCCCTTCAGGCCCGGGAAGCCTTGTGCGGCGGCAATGGCAGCGGCTTCGGAGATGTTGTCGCCGGCCATGATGCAGCCGTTCTGTGCGCCTTTTTCACGCAGGATGCGAGTCAGGCGACGGGTGTCGATACCAGCGATCGCCACAACATTGTTGGCTTTCAGGTAGTCGGACAGGGACATCGTGTTACGCCAGTTGCTCGCTACCAGCGGCAGGTCACGGATGACCAGGCCAGCGGACCAGACGCGGTCGGACTCGGCGTCTTCCGGCGTGGTGCCGGTGTTGCCGATGTGCGGGTAAGTCAGGGTAACGATCTGTTGGGCGTAGGAAGGATCGGTAAGGATTTCCTGATAGCCGGTCATTGCGGTGTTGAACACCACCTCACCAACGGTCTGACCGTCGGCTCCAATGGCTTCGCCGCGAAAAATGCTGCCATCAGCAAGGGCGAGTATGGCTGGCTTAGTCAAGAAGACCTCCCGTAAATAACGCATGAAAGGGCAATCGCAGGTTGTAAAAAAGCGGAGTGACGTATGGACACGTCACCCCGCTTCTTCACTGAATTATTCTGCGCGCTTTTAGTGGACACACTAAAGCTGTAGCTTACAGAAAAAGGGATTTTTGGTCTACCGCCAATGAGCCTGAAAGGCCGGAGAATGCGACAGGACGTCGCCGGGCGGGGTAAAACCGGCACAAACAGGGCGTTTGCGCCGGGTTCAAGCAAGGCTCAACGCAAGTCGAGCACGTCCTGCATGTCATACAGACCGGGCTCGCGAGCATCCAGCCACAGCGCCGCACGCACCGCGCCCTTGGCGAACGTCATGCGGCTCGAAGCCTTATGAGTGATCTCCAGACGTTCGCCTTCACAAGCGAACAGCACCGTGTGATCGCCCACGACATCACCACCGCGAACAGTGGCGAAACCGATGGTTTCACGCTCACGCACACCGGTATGACCTTCACGACCATAGACCGCAACCTTCTGCAGATCACGATCCAGCGCACTGGCGATCACCTCGCCCATGCGCAGGGCGGTGCCCGACGGCGCATCGATCTTGTGACGGTGATGAGCTTCGATGATTTCGATGTCCGCATCATCACCCAGCACACGGGCTGCCATGTCGAGCAATTTCAGCGACAGGTTGACGCCAACACTGAAATTGGCAGCAAACACGATCGGAATATCCTTGCCCGCTTCGGCCAGCAACTGCTTCTGGGCAGCATCCAGACCGGTGGTGCCGATCACCATGGCCTTGCCGGCCTTGCGGCAGAACGCCAGGTTTTTCAGCATCACTTCCGGCAGCGTGAAGTCGATCAACACATCGAACTCTTCCGCTACCGATTCCAGGTTACCGGACAGCGGCACGCCGATTCGTCCGAGCGAAGCCAGCTCACCGGCATCCACCCCGATCAGCGTACTGCCCGGGCGAACAATGGCAGCCGTCAAACCGGTCAACGGCGCGCGCTGTTGCACGGCCTCGACCAGAATCTTGCCCATGCGCCCAGCAGCGCCCATCACAGCTATACGTCGCATGCCGACTCCTTACAGATCGCCGAAGAAGCGCTTCACGCCATCGAACCAACCGGTGGTTTTCGGCGAGTGGCTGTTGTCGTCCGCCAGGGAACTGCGGAATTCTTCGAGCAACTCACGCTGACGACGATTCAGGTTGACCGGGGTCTCGACCGCTACACGGCACATCAGATCACCTGCACCGCCACCACGCACCGGCGCCACACCTTTGCCACGCACACGGAATTGCTTGCCGGTCTGAGTCCCCTCAGGGATCTTCAGCTTGACGCGACCGTCGAGGGTCGGGATTTCCAGCTCGCCACCCAGCGCCGCATCGACAAAGCTGATCGGCACTTCGCAGAACAGGTGCTTGCCGTCACGCTGGAAGATCGCGTGCTCGCGCACGTTGATCACCACGTACAGGTCGCCAGTCGGCCCACCCTGAGTACCCGCCTCGCCTTCGCCGGACAGACGAATGCGGTCACCGGTGTCGACACCGGCCGGCACTTTGACGGAGAGGGTTTTGTACTCTTCGACGCGACCGTCACCGTGGCAGGAGTCGCACGGGTCGGAAATGATCTTGCCCTGGCCATGGCAGCGCGGGCAGGTCTGCTGTACGGAGAAGAAACCTTGCTGCATGCGCACCTGGCCGATGCCGCCGCACGTCGGGCACGTCGATGGCGACGAACCTTTCTTGGCGCCCGAACCATCGCACGGCTTGCAGTTGACCAGCGTCGGAACGCGGATATTCACGGTTGTACCGCGCACCGCTTCTTCCAGGTTCAGCTCCAGGGTGTAGCGCAAATCGCTACCGCGCTGGGCGCCGCCACGGGAACCGCCGCGACCGCCACCGAAGAAGTCACTGAAGACATCGCCGAAGATGTCAGAGAAGTTCTGACCGCCAAAGCCTGCACCGCCGCCGCCCATGCTCGGGTCGACGCCGGCATGGCCGTACTGATCGTACGCCGCACGCTTGCTGGAATCGGACAATACCTCGTAGGCCTCGTTGGCCTCCTTGAACAGTTCTTCCGACGCTTTGTCATCGGGATTACGGTCCGGGTGATGCTTCATCGCCAGACGGCGATAGGCCTTTTTCAGGTCTGCTTCGCTTGAGCCGCGCTCAACACCCAACACTTCGTAATAGTCACGCTTTGCCATAAGTCTTTGCACTCTTAAGGACGTTCGGCAAACCCCTCCTGAGCTTCGCCAAACTCGTTGAGCCCCAATACAGGCCCGGACCCAACTCACGTCAATTCAACGATCCTGGTCTTTGATTCATGCGGCACTTTCAGCTCGAAAAGCAGGAGCATTTCCGGCCATGCCACCAACACACGAAGCTTGTCGCATGCTGTAAAAATTCGCGTATTCCAGATACGCCAACGCGGGAGCAAGCTCCCGCGCGGCGACATCCTACCAGTCAGTGCCCAAAGGCAGTCAACCGGCCGACCAACAACTTACTTGTGGTCTTTGACTTCTTCGAACTCGGCATCGACAACATCGTCAGCCTTTTCAGCTTTCTCTGCGTGCGGAGCCGCGCCTTCGGCAGGCTGAGCCTGTTCGGCGTACATCTTCTGGGCAACCGGCGCGGAGACTTTCGACAGCTCTTCAATCTTCGCTTCAATGGCAGCCTTGTCGTCGCCTTTGACGGCAGCTTCCAGGGCAACCACGGCCGCTTCGATTGCAGTTTTCTCTTCTGCAGTCACTTTGTCGCCAGCGTCGGTGACCATTTTGCGAGTCGAGTGAACCAGCGCGTCACCCTGGTTACGGGCACCGGCCAGTTCTTCGAACTTGCGGTCTTCCTCAGCGTTCAGCTCGGCGTCGCGGACCATCTTCTGGATTTCTTCATCCGACAGACCGGAGTTGGCCTTGATGGTGATCTTCTGCTCTTTGCCGGTCGCCTTGTCTTTCGCGCCGACGTGCAGGATGCCGTTGGCGTCGATGTCGAAGGTCACTTCGATCTGTGGCACACCACGTGGCGCTGGTGGAATCTCGGCCAGGTCGAACTTGCCCAGGGACTTGTTCTGTGCGGCTTGCTTGCGCTCGCCTTGCAGCACGTGAATGGTCACGGCGCCCTGGTTGTCGTCGGCAGTCGAGAACACTTGCGATTTCTTGGTAGGAATCGTGGTGTTTTTCTCGATCAGCGCAGTCATCACGCCACCCATGGTTTCGATACCCAGGGTCAGCGGGCTGACGTCGAGCAGCAGAACGTCTTTCACGTCACCGGCCAGAACGGCGCCCTGGATCGCAGCACCCATGGCAACGGCTTCGTCCGGGTTGACGTCTTTACGAGCTTCTTTACCGAAGAAATCGGTCACCAGCTTCTGTACCAGCGGCATACGGGTCTGACCGCCGACCAGGATCACGTCGTTGATCGCGCCAACGTCGATACCGGCGTCTTTCATGGCGATGCGGCAAGGCTCGATGGTGCGCTGAACCAGGTCTTCAACCAGTGCTTCGAGCTTGGCACGCGAGATTTTCACGTTCAGGTGCTTAGGACCGGTGGCGTCTGCAGTGATGTACGGCAGGTTCACGTCGGTCGACTGAGCGGACGACAGCTCGATCTTGGCTTTTTCAGCGGCTTCTTTCAGGCGCTGCATGGCCAGCGGGTCACCCTTAAGGTTCATGCCGCTTTCTTTCTTGAATTCGTCAACGAGGTAGTCGATCAGACGAATGTCGAAGTCTTCACCGCCCAGGAAAGTGTCACCGTTGGTGGCCAATACTTCGAACTGGTGCTCGCCGTCAACTTCAGCGATCTCGATCACGGATACGTCGAAAGTACCGCCACCCAGGTCGTAAACGATCACGGTGTGATCGCCCTTGGCCTTGTCCATGCCGTAAGCCAGAGCGGCTGCGGTTGGTTCGTTGATGATACGTTTTACGTCCAGACCGGCGATGCGGCCGGCGTCTTTGGTCGCCTGGCGCTGGCTGTCGTTGAAGTAGGCCGGAACGGTGATCACCGCTTCAGTCACAGCTTCGCCGAGGTAGTCTTCGGCGGTCTTCTTCATCTTCTTCAGAATTTCAGCCGAGATTTGTGGCGGCGCCATTTTCTGGCCGTTCACTTCAACCCACGCGTCGCCGTTGTCAGCCTTGGCGATTTTGTAAGGAACCATCTGAATGTCTTTCTGTACGACTTCTTCTTCGAAGCGACGACCGATCAGACGCTTTACCGCGTACAGGGTGTTGTGCGGGTTGGTCACTGCCTGACGCTTGGCGGACTGGCCGACCAGGATTTCGCCATCGTTGGCGTAAGCGATGATCGACGGCGTGGTACGCGCGCCTTCGGCGTTCTCGATAACTTTGGCCTGGCCGTTTTCAAGAATGGAGACGCAGGAGTTGGTAGTCCCCAGGTCGATACCGATAATTTTGCCCATGTTAACTCTCCCGAAACTTTGGATTTGGTTGCCGCAGCGGTTGTGGCCAACTGCGGTAGCACTTAAACGCTTGACTTCTAAATGGGGGCCTTGCGGCTAATTTCAAGCCTTCTCGTCAATCGAAGGCGAAACGGGTGCTGGCGCCTTGCTGACCACGACCATTGCCGGGCGCAGCAGACGACCGTTGAGCTGGTAGCCCTTCTGGAACACCTTCAGAATGCTGTTCGGCTCCAGATCAGCACTTTCCTGCATGGCCATTGCCTGATGTTCCACTGCGTTGAACGGCTCGCCTTCCTGCGGGCTGACAGCTACAAGCTGATAACGCGCGAGGGTGTCGTGAAACATTTTCAGGGTCAGCTCGATGCCTTCGCGCATCGGACGGATGCTTTCGTCGTCCGGGTTCGACAGCTCGAGGCCGCGCTCCAGGCTGTCGACGATCGGCAACAAATCGCCGGCGAATTTTTCCAGCGCAAACTTGTGAGCCTTTTCGACGTCCTGCTCGGCACGGCGGCGGACGTTCTGCAGATCGGCAGCTACGCGCAGAGATTGATCCTGCGCGGCGGCCAATTGCTCTTCGAGCACTTGTACACGGGTCGCCAGGTCATCACCCGCAGTCTCGGGCGCCTGATTGGCTTCTGCTTTTTGCGTATCTACTGTCTGTTCGTCAGCCATAGAATTCTCCTTTCAATAACGTCCGCGAGCTCGACTCGCGCTTCTGCCCCGGTATATGGGGCCGCAAAATCAGGCTTCAAGGGCTGACAATGATTAACCCTACAAAAAAGTGCTGCATTGTCATTCCCGGGCGCGATAAGCATTTGATCGGATCAAGCCAATCGAGCTAAGCGAGGGCATTGTCAGGCCGAAACAAAACACTGTATAAATAACCAGACCTAAAGCCTGGGAGCGGCCTTTATGCTGGTGCACCTGTCCGTACACAACTACGCCATCGTTGAACATCTCGATCTCGAACTCGATCGCGGGATGAGCGTGATTACCGGGGAAACCGGCGCCGGCAAGTCGATCATGCTCGACGCGCTGGGCCTGACCCTTGGCGATCGCGCCGACAGCGGCGTGGTTCGCCCGGGCGCCGACAAGGCCGATATCCTGGCGACCTTCGACCTGGCCGACATTCCCGAAGCCAGCGCCTGGCTGGCCGAGCGCGACCTGGAAATCGACGGCCCGTGCATCCTTCGCCGGGTCATCACCTCGGAAGGCCGCTCCCGTGGCTATATCAACGGCACGCCCTGCCCGCTCGGCGACCTCAAGGCCCTCGGCGAGCTGCTGATCGACATCCACAGCCAGCACGAACACCAATCCCTGCTCAAGACGGATACCCACCGTCGCCTGCTCGACGAATACGCCGGCGCCACCGATCTGGCCCGCCAGGTACAACTGGCCGCCCAGCGCTGGCGCCAGACCCGCCTGGAGCTGGAGCGCCTGTCCAACTCCGGTGACGAACAGCGCGCCCGTCATCAACTGCTCAGCTATCAGCTCGAAGAACTGGAGAACCTCGGTCTCGGCGAGAACGAACTGGAAGATCTGGAGCAGGAACACAAGAACCTGACCAACGCCGAAACCCTGCTGGGCATCTGCCGGCAAGTGGTCGAGCAGTGCAGTGAAAGTGATTCCGGCAATGTGCTGAATGCACTGACCGCCAGCCTCAATCGCCTGTCGAGCGTGAACAACTCGATCGGCGCTCTGGGCGAAGCCAGCAGCTTGCTGACCAGTGCGCAGATCCAGGTCGAAGAGGCTGTCGGCGAACTCAACCGCTTCCTCGACAACTTCGACGCCGATCCGGCGCGCCTGCAGTATCTGGAAGAGCGTCTGGACGCCATTTACACCCTGGCACGCAAGCACCGGATCCAGCCGACCGAAGTCGCCGAGATGCAGCAAAAGCTGCTGGATGAAATCGAAACCCTCAACGCCAACGACGAATCCATCGAGCGCCTGGGCGAAGAGCTGGCCTCGTATGCCCGCCACTACCAGGAAAAGGCCCGCGAACTGAGTGATCTGCGCCATCAGGCTGCAGGCAGTCTGGCCAGCGCGGTCGAACAGGAGATTCAACGCCTCGGCATGCCTGGCGGACGCTTCACCATCGAACTGCGTCCCAACGCCAGCGGCGAACTCCTGCCCAATGGCCTAGAACAGGTCGAACTGCTGGTCAGCGCCAACCCCGGCCAACCCTTGAAGGCCTTGGCCAAAGTGGCATCCGGCGGCGAACTCTCACGGATCAGCCTGGCGATTCAGGTCATCACCGCCCAGACCTCGCGCGTGCCGACCCTGGTATTCGACGAAGTGGACGTGGGCATCGGTGGTCCGACGGCCGAGATTGTCGGCCAGCTATTGCGGCGCCTGGGCGAACGCGGACAAGTACTGACCGTTACGCACTTGCCGCAAGTGGCCGCCCAGGGTCATCAGCATTTATTCGTGCACAAGGTGCGAGGCGAGCAGGCGACGCACACCGCCGTCTCGAAGCTGAGCAAAAATGACCGTATAGAAGAAGTCGCGAGGATGCTCGGCGGCATTGATCTGACCAAAGAGTCTCTGGCGCACGCCAAGAAGATGGTCGTTACCGCAAAGGCTTAAGCACGACAGAAAGCACGAAGGCGACCCTTGGGTCGCCTTCGTTCGTTTCGCGAACCTGAAATTCGCGCGACATGCTTACTTTTTCTTGCGGACGTACAGCACCAGGTTGTGATCTACCAACTCCACACCGTGCTCCTCGGCAATTGCCTTCTGGAGCTTTTCGATTTCGATGCTGACGAATTCGACAACCTCACCGGTTTCCACGTTGACCATATGGTCGTGGTGGCCACCGTCGGCCAATTCGAATACCGCGTGACCGCCATCGAAGTTATGACGGACCACGAGGCCAGCCGCTTCGAACTGGGTCAGAACACGGTAAACCGTGGCCAGACCGACGTCCTCGCCAGCTTCCATCAACGCCTTGTAGACGTCCTCGGCACTCATGTGACGCTGCTCGGTAGAGTCGAGCATTTGCAGGATCTTGACCCGTGGCAGGGTCACTTTGAGGCCGGCTTTGCGTAGTTCGCTATTTTCAACCATGGTCAGCTTTCTCGCGATGCTGCTTCGCAGCTTCTCTTAATGCGGGTATGATCGGCGTTTACGTTGTCCCAGCCAAGATAGTGGAAGTCGCCCACCGATGCAAAACACCAAGCTCTTGCTAACCAGTTTCACCTTTGTGGGACTGCTCGCACTCGCCGGTTGTTCATTCCCCGGGGTTTACAAAATCGACATCCAGCAGGGCAATGTCGTCACGCAGGACATGATAGACCAGTTACGCCCGGGAATGACCCGGCCGCAAGTACGGTTTATCATGGGCAACCCTCTGCTTGTCGACACGTTCCATGCCAATCGCTGGGATTATCTGTACAGCCTGCAACCTGGTGGCGGTGAACGCCAGCAGGAACGCATGAGTGTCATTTTCGACTCAAACGACCGCCTTGTCAGCCTGTCCGGTGACTTCATGCCGGGCGTGAGCCGTGACGAAGCCATTCTCGGCAAGGAAAGTGGCACTAACGTGACCGCTCCTGCTGAAAACGCCGAGAAGCCAAAACCGGAAAAACCGGTCAAGCCAGGTTCCTTGCTGGATCAGATCCAGAAGGACGTCGATGGTGTGGAAACCGTTCCGGTTCCGACACCAGAGCCGCTGGACACCTCGCCGCAATAATTTGCGACGCAATAAAAAACCCGGAAATTCCGGGTTTTTTATTGCCTGCAGATTGGCGCATCACTGATTTCTGGCTTTGGCCTCGGCAGCCTTGGCGGCCCGCAATCGGCGCACCTCTTTCGGATCAGCCAGCAGTGGTCGGTAGATTTCGAGGCGATCCCCCGCCTGAACAACCCGCACATCCGGATCGGCAACCACTTTGCCGAAAATCCCGACCGGGCAACCGGCCAGATCCAGTTCCGGAAACTCGGAATCAATGCCACTGGCCAACAGCGCAGTACGCACCGTCGCCCCCTCTGCCACGCTGATCGTGCGCAACACCTGACGATCAACCGCCGCGTACACCACTTCTATTTCGATCACCGGCTCAACCATGCATCTGCTTGGCGCGCTGGCAGAATGCATCCACCAGCGTGTTGGCAGCCTGATTGAACAGCGGCCCGAGCGTGGCGCGCACCAACGGGCCGGCATAATCGAAGGACAGATCGAGGCTGATCTTGCAGGCTTTCTCGTTCAACGCCTTGAACACCCAGACACCGTGCAACTGATTGAACGGACCTTCCTCGAGGTTCATCTCGATCGATTGCCCCGGCACCAGGGTATTGCGTGTAACGAAGTGCTGACTGAGGCCGCCCTTGGCCACACCGACGCTGGCGCGCATGTGTTCAGGCGAGCTTTCCAGGACCTCTGCTGACGAGCACCACGGCAGAAACTCCGGATAACGCGCCACGTCATTGACCAGGTCATAGAGAAATTGCGCCGGGTAAGGCAGCAGCGCTGATCGTTGAATATGTGTCGTCATGTAAGCGTCACTTCCAGAGCTGGGTGGCAAACACTACAAGAATGCCGATGGGCGCCACATAGCGCATCAAGAACAGAGACAAGGCGAACAGCGCCGGGCTGCGAATCGACAATTCGTCGCGCACCGCGTCACGCCCCATCACCCATCCGGCAAACAGTACAAAGCACAGCCCGCCGAGCGGCAGCATGATCCGTGAGGTGAAGAAGTCGATCACACCAAAGAAGTCCAGACCGCCTGCGGCACCCCATTGGTAGAGATGGAACATTCCGCCTTCGTTCACGAAAAATTTCGCTTCCTTCCAGATATTGAAGGAGAACACCGTGCCCAGGCCGACGAACCAGCAGGTGAACGCCAACCAGAATGTCACCCAGGCACGACTGATTTTAGTCCGCTCGACCAGATAGGCGACCATCGGCTCCAGCAGGGAAATCGCCGAACTCCAGGCAGCAATGGCTACCAGAACGAAGAACACCACGCCCATCAACTGGCCGAATAGCACATTACCGAAAGCGAATGGCAGGCTGACGAACATCAGCCCCGGGCCTTCACTCGGGTTCAAACCGCCAGCGAACACAATCGGAAACAAGGCCAGACCGGCCACCAGCGAAACGAAGGTATCGAGCAGCGCCACACCCACAACGGTGCCGGACAGCGAGGCTTCCTTTGTCATGTAGGCGCCGTAGATCATGATCGAGCCCACGCCCACGCTCAGGGAGAAGAACGCGTGCCCCATGGCCGGCAGCAAGCCATCGAGGACTTTCTCCGGGTGGAAGTCGAACATGAAATGCACGCCCTCCATGAAGTGCCCGGTGGTCATGCTATAGCCCAGCAGGACGAGGACCATCACAAACAACAGCGGCATCATGATCCGCAGGCTGCGTTCAAGCCCGGCGACCACGCCTTTGGCGATCACCACGGCAGACAACAGCATGAAAACCGTGTGCCACAGCGTGATGCGCCAAGGGTCGGCGATGACATTGCCGAAATAGGCACCGACCTGATCGGCCGTCGCCCCCTGGAAATCCCCGCGCCCCATATCAATGATGTAATCCAGCGACCAGCCGCCGACCACACTGTAGAAAGACAGGATCAGCAACGCCGTGATCATCCCGGCGAACGCGCCCCACGACCACTTGCCCGAATGCCCGGCTTCGATTGCCAGCACCTTGAGGGCGTTGGCCGGACTCAGCCGCGCACGCCGGCCGATCAGGGTTTCCGCGAGCATCACCGGAATGCCGATCAGCGCGATGCACGCCAGGAACATCAGCACAAAGGCGCCGCCACCGTAGACCCCGACCATGTAGGGGAACTTCCAGATGCTGCCCAATCCCACGGCCGAACCGGTCGCGGCGAATATGAAAACCCAGCGGCTAGCCCAACTGCCGTGGACAGAAACCTTGTCTGTCGACATCGTTTATCACGCCCAAGCGTTAGAAAAAGAGGCCGCATTGTCCGGGATTCACTCAACCTGCTCAAGCACGCAGCATCACCGTAGCCGACAGCCGTTTATCTCCATATAATGCCGCCCCTATGGCTAAACAGAAGAAACACCCAACAGGGACCATCGCGCAGAACAAAAAGGCGCGACACGATTACTTCATCGAGCACAAGTTCGAGGCTGGTCTGGTCCTGGCCGGCTGGGAAGTAAAAAGTCTGCGGGCAAGCAAGCTGCAACTGGTCGACAGTTACGTCCTGCTCAAGGATGGCGAAGCCTGGCTGCTTGGCAGCCACATCACGCCTCTGATGACCGCCAGCACCCACGTCATCGCTGACCCGGTCCGCACCCGGAAGCTGCTGCTCAACCGGCGCGAGCTGGAGAAGCTGGCCGCCGCCGTGCAGCAGAAGGGTTATGCCTGCGTATGCCTGTCCTGGTACTGGAGCAAGCACATGGTCAAGTGCGAGATCGCTCTGGGCAAGGGCAAGAAGGAATACGACAAGCGTGATACCGAGCGCGAACGCGATGCCGGTCGCGAGTTGCAGCGTGCGGTGCGCAACAAGGGCAAGGAAGACTGATTCTTCTGCCTGAATGACTGTTCCCGCGCTCAGCGCGGGAATGGTCATGCCTGAACCTACATCCCTTTGCGCCGCTCGGCCCGAGCCACGCGCTGAACTTCCTGGCGCACCTCCTCCAGCACTTCCTGTACATACAGAATGTGTCGGCTGGAAACCTCTCGCGCCTGCTCCGCACGCCCTTCGATAATCGCCTGGTACAGTTCCCGGTGCTGAGTGATCAGCATGTCGCGGGTTTCCGTGCGCTGCTTGTACATGCCGCCGATATTGGTCACCACATTGCGCTTGAGCAGGTCGAACAACCCGCGAATGGTGTGCAGCAACACCGCGTTATGACTGGCCTCGGCGATTGCCAGATGAAATTTCGCGTCCGCCGCCCCCTCCTCCGCCCGACTCACTTCGTCATGGCGCGAGTAGCAATCCTGTAGCTCTTCGAACGCCGCGGTCAGCCGCTCGCGATCCACATCGGTGGCGCGCAATGCCGCGTAATAGGCACACGATGCCTCCAGCGTGTGGCGAAACTCCAGCAGATCGCGCTGGGCCTCGGGATTACTTTCCAGCAGTTGCAGCAATGGGTCGCTGAAGGTCGAGCCCAGGCTTTCCACCACGTAATTGCCGCCGCCCTGCTTGCTGACCAGCAGCCCCTTGGCCGCCAGCTTCTGGATTGCCTCGCGCAACGAAGGCCGGGACACACCGAACTGCTCGGCCAATGTGCGCTCGGCCGGCAGGCGCTCGCCGGACTTCAATGTCCCCTCGAGGATCATCCCCTCAAGCCGCTCGACAATATCGTCAGACAAACGGCGCTGACGTATCTGATCAAACCCCATCACTCAATTCTCCACGATCCCGACCACTCGCCGGGCTCTCTATTCTGGCCTATCGGCGCCTTGCCGACACCTGCCAGATGAAACGCCCCGGACCGGATCAGATCGAGCCTGCACCGGTCATTCGACAAAAGTTTTAGGGCGGCAAATTGACACACCGACATCAAGGCTTTTACCCTAGCCAACAGCGATTGTAAATTGGTCTTACCAATTAACCAAGAACGCTGACAGTGCCTGACCAACAACAATTAGGGGCCACCCCATATGCAAACCTGGCAACAGCTCTACAGCCCGCTCGGCAGTCTCGGCGTGTCCGCACTCGCGGCCGTCATCCCCATCGTGTTCTTCTTCCTCGCCCTGGCGGTGTTCCGCCTCAAAGGTCATGTCGCCGGCAGCATCACGCTGGCCCTGGCGATTCTTGTGGCGATCTTTGCGTTCCAGATGCCGGTCGACATGGCGTTCGCCGCCGCCGGATATGGCTTCGCCTATGGTCTGTGGCCGATTGCCTGGATCATTGTCGCGGCGGTGTTCTTGTACAAACTGACGGTCAAGAGCGGTCAGTTCGAAGTCATCCGCAGTTCGGTCCTGTCGATCACCGATGACCAGCGCTTGCAGGTGCTGCTGATCGGTTTCTGCTTCGGTGCCTTCCTCGAAGGCGCAGCCGGTTTCGGCGCGCCGGTTGCGATTACCGCTGCGCTGCTCGTAGGACTGGGCTTCAACCCGCTGTACGCCGCTGGCCTGTGCCTGATTGCCAACACCGCGCCGGTCGCGTTCGGTGCCTTGGGGATTCCGATCATCGTCGCCGGGCAGGTCACCGGTATCGATGCGTTCAAGATTGGCGCCATGACCGGCCGCCAACTGCCACTGCTGTCGCTGTTCGTGCCGTTCTGGCTGGTGTTCATGATGGACGGCCTGCGCGGCGTTCGCGAAACCTGGCCAGCCGCGCTGGTTGCCGGCCTGAGCTTCGCCGTGACCCAGTACTTCACCTCGAACTTCATCGGCCCGGAACTGCCGGACATCACCTCGGCCCTGGCCAGCCTGATCTCGCTGACCCTGTTCCTGAAAATCTGGCAGCCCAAACGCACTGCGGGCGCACAGATCGCCGGCGCCACCTCGAGCGTGGCAGTCACTGCCAGCGTCGGCGGTTTCGGCCAGAAACGCACCACCATCGCTTCGCCCTACAGCCTCGGGGAAATCTTCAAGGCCTGGTCACCGTTCCTGATCCTCACCGTGCTGGTCACCATCTGGACGCTCAAGCCGTTCAAGGCGATGTTCGCCGCTGGTGGCTCGATGTACGCCTGGGTGTTCAACTTCGCGATCCCGCACCTGGATCAACTGGTGATCAAGACTGCACCGATCGTCGCGACGCCGACAGCTATTCCGGCCGTGTTCAAACTTGACCCTATTTCCGCTACCGGCACGGCGATTTTCTTCTCGGCTCTGATCTCGATGATCATCCTGAAGATCAATTTCAAAATTGGTCTTACCACTCTGAAAGAGACTTTCTACGAACTGCGCTGGCCAATTCTGTCGATCGGCATGGTGCTGGCGTTCGCCTTCGTGACCAACTATTCCGGCATGTCTTCGACCATGGCCCTGGTGCTGGCAGCGACCGGCGCGGCATTCCCGTTCTTCTCGCCGTTCCTGGGTTGGCTGGGGGTGTTCCTTACAGGTTCCGATACCTCGTCCAACGCGCTGTTCAGTTCGCTGCAAGCGACCACCGCGCACCAGATCGGGGTCAACGACACCTTGCTGGTGGCGGCCAATACCAGCGGCGGCGTGACCGGCAAGATGATTTCGCCACAGTCGATTGCCGTGGCCTGCGCCGCGACCGGGCTGGTGGGCAAGGAATCCGATCTGTTCCGCTTCACCCTCAAGCACAGCCTATTCTTTGCAACGATTGTCGGCCTGATCACCCTGGCCCAGGCCTACTGGTTCACCGGCATGCTGGTGCATTAAGACCACAAGCGACATGGAAATAACCGACGCCGGTTCGTGATTCCGGCGTCAGCAATTCACAACCCGGTCTGTAAGGCTGCTGAAAGCAATGCACTCTATATTCGGCAGCCTCAACAGACGGATAACCGGGCCCACCCGGAGACACGCCTGATGAGCGAGCTTTTTTACAACGCTGTGCCCAACGCCACTCGCGTTGCACCGCCACTGCCCGAGCCCCGGCAATACCCGAGCGAGAAACCGTCGCGGGTCTACCTGTTCGGCACCTGCGTGGTCGACCTGTTTTATCCCGAAGCCGGGATGGACGCGATCCATTTGCTGGAACGCGAGGGCATTCGGGTCGACTACCCGCAAGGGCAGAGCTGCTGCGGACAACCGGCCTACACCTCGGGTTACACCGAGCAGGCACGGACGGTGGCGCGCTCGCAACTGGCGCTGTTTGCCGGCGATTATCCGGTGGTGGTGCCGTCGGGTTCCTGCGCGGGAATGCTGCGCGAACATTACGCCGACTTGTTCAAGGACGAGCCGGAAACGTTGAAACAGGTTCAGGCCCTCGCGGCCCGCACCTATGAATTGGCCGAGTTCCTGCTGTTCGTCTGCAAGGTGCAGCTCAAGGACAGCGGCGAGCCGGTCAAAGTGGCGCTGCACACCTCGTGTTCGGCGCGACGGGAAATGAATACCCACCTGCACGGCCGCGAGTTGTTGGCGCAGTTGAGCAACGTGGAACGGGTCAATCACGATCACGAAAGCGAATGCTGTGGCTTCGGTGGGACATTCAGCGTCCGTATGCCAGACATTTCCGGCGCGATGGTGGCTGACAAGACCCGAGCGTTGAAGGAATCCGGCGCGCATCAGGTACTCAGTGCCGACTGTGGCTGCTTGATGAACATCAACGGCTCGCTGGAAAAACAGAAGGAAGCGCTGCGCGGGCAACACCTGGCGAGCTTCCTCTGGCAACGAACCGGAGGTGCGCGATGAGCACTTCCACGATTATTCCTACGGTTGCCGTAGAAGAAGACTTCCGCACCCGGGCACAAAACGCCCTGGGCGATTCGCAGTTGCGGAACAACTTCCGCACCGCGATGGATTCACTGATGACAAAGCGGGCAGCGGCTTTCAGCGATGCCCACGAAAGAGAACACCTGCGTGAACTGGGCAATGCGATCCGTGCCCGCGCGCTCTCCAAGTTGCCCGACCTGCTCGAGCAACTGGAACAGAACCTGACCCGCAACGGTGTGACAGTGCACTGGGCGGAAACGGTGGACGAAGCCAATGGCATCGTCCTTTCGATCATCCGCGCTCACGAGGCGCGGCAAGTGATCAAGGGCAAATCGATGGTCAGCGAAGAGATGGAGATGAACCATTTCCTCGAGGCTCAAGGCATTGAATGTCTGGAGTCCGACATGGGGGAGTACATCGTCCAGCTCGACCACGAGAAGCCTTCACACATAATCATGCCGGCAATCCACAAGAATGCCGGTCAGGTCGCGTCCTTGTTCCACGACAAACTTGGCGTGGAATACACCAAGGACGTTGACCAACTCATTCAGATCGGTCGCAGGGTCCTGCGGCAGAAATTCTTCGAAGCGGACATCGGCGTCTCCGGCGTCAACTTCGCCGTGGCCGAAACCGGCACCCTTCTGCTGGTGGAAAACGAAGGCAACGGGCGTATGACCACCACCGTGCCACCGGTGCACATCGCCGTTACCGGCATCGAAAAAGTCGTGGAAAACCTGCGCGACGTGGTGCCGCTGCTGTCATTGCTGACCCGCTCGGCGCTGGGCATTCCGATCACCACCTACGTCAACATGATCTCCGGCCCGCGCAAGGAACACGAACTCGACGGCCCGCAGGAAGTGCATCTGGTGCTGCTCGACAACGGCCGCAGCCAGGCCTTCGCCGACAGCGAACTGCGTCAGACGTTGAACTGCATCCGCTGCGGTGCCTGCATGAATCATTGCCCGGTCTACACCCGCGTCGGCGGCCACACCTACGGCGAGGTTTACCCCGGCCCGATCGGCAAAATCATCACTCCGCACATGGTCGGCCTGGCGAAAGTCCCGGATCACCCGAGCGCGTCTTCGTTGTGCGGCGCCTGCGGTGAAGTGTGTCCGGTAAAAATCCCTATCCCCGCACTGCTGCGCCGCCTGCGCGAAGAGAACGTCAAAGCCCCCGACAGTCCTCACCAAGTGATGCGCGGCCAGGGCAGCAAGTATTCACGCAAGGAACGCTTTATCTGGAACGCCTGGGCGAAGCTCAACAGCTCGCCGACTTTGTATCGGCTGTTTGCGTTTTTCGCCACGCGCCTGCGTGCCCTGGCGCCGAACAACGTCGGCCCGTGGACGCAGAACCACAGCGCTCCGAAACCCGCCGCCCGCTCACTGCATGACATGGCTCGCGAGCATCTGGCCAAACAAGGAGACCGTTGATGAGCGCCAAGCAAAATATCCTCGGCAAGTTACGGAACAGTCTGACGGGCACCACACCGATTGCCGACAACTTCGATGTCGATCTGGTGACCCAGCCTTACACCTACAGCGCCGAACAACGCATCCCGCAGTTGCGCAAACTGATGGAAGCGGTGCACACCGAAATCCATCTGACGTCCGCTGATGCGTGGCCGGCGCTGCTGGCGCAATTGCTGCGCGACCGCCAGTTGCCGAGCCTGCTGATCGCACCGACTACGCCTCACGGGCAGCGCATCACACAGCACTGGGCGAACAATCCTGATCTGCCGACTCTGAAATCCTACGACCGGCCAATGGAAGACTGGAAAGCCGAGCTGTTCAACGACACCCCGGCCAGCCTCACCGGCACCCTCGGCGCCATCGCTGCTACCGGCAGCCTGATTCTGTGGCCGACCCGCGAAGAGCCACGGCTGATGAGTCTGGTGCCGCCCGTGCATTTCGCCCTGCTCAAGGCCAGCCAGATTCGCGACAACTTCTATCAGGTACAGCAGGAATTCGAGTGGGCGCAAGGCATGCCGACCAATGCGTTGCTGGTGTCCGGCCCGTCGAAAACCGCCGACATCGAACAAGTGCTGGCCTACGGCGCCCACGGCCCGAAAGACCTGGTGGTGTTGATCCTGGAGGACCAATGACCTTACCGGCGACTTTCCTGCGCGATGCGCAGCAACTGATTCCTGCCGAGCGGCGTTTCGACGATCCATTGTCGACTCTGGCCTTCGGCACCGATGCCAGCTTCTACCGACTGATTCCGCAACTGGTGATCCGCGTCGAATCCGAAGATGAAGTGGTGGCGCTGCTGAAACTGGCCCAGCGTGATCTGGTCCCGGTGACCTTCCGCGCCGCCGGCACCAGCCTGTCCGGCCAGGCGATCAGCGATTCAGTGCTGATCGTGCTGGGGGATAACTGGAATGCCCGTGAGATCCGAGGGCAAGGCACGCAGATCCGCCTGCAACCGGGCGTGATCGGCGCCCAGGCCAACGCATGGCTCGCGCCATTCGGGCGCAAGATCGGTCCGGATCCGGCCTCGATCAACGCCTGCAAGATCGGCGGCATCGTTGCCAACAACGCCAGCGGCATGTGCTGCGGCACCGCACAAAACACCTACCACACACTGGCTGGGATACGTCTGGTGTTGGCCGATGGCACACGTCTTGACACCGAGGATGCTGCCAGTGTCGCGGCGTTTCGAACGAGCCACGGTGAATTGCTGGAACGCTTGGCGACACTGGGCCGCGAGACCCGCGCCAATGCCGAACTGGCCGCACGAATCCGCCACAAATACCGTCTGAAAAATACCACCGGCCTGTCGCTTAATGCCCTGGTGGATTTCGATGAGCCTGTGGATATCCTGAGACACTTGCTGGTCGGCTCCGAAGGCACACTCGGCTTCATCAGTGCGGTAACGTACGACACAGTGATCGACCACCCGAACAAAGCCTCGGCACTGATCGTTTTCCCCGACGTGGAAACCTGCTGCAACGCCGTCACCGTACTGAAAAGCCAACCGGTATCAGCCGTGGAATTGCTCGACCGCCGCAGTCTGCGCTCGGTGCAGGACAAACCCGGCATGCCGGATTTCGTACAGCAGCTGTCGAACAATGCCTGCGCTCTGCTGATCGAATCCCGCGCCGCTTCTTCCACGTTGTTGCAGGAACAACTGGCGCAGATCATGGCGTCGCTCGGTGATTTCCCGGTGGAAAAGCAGGTCGACTTCACCGAAGACCCGGTCGAGAACGCCCGCCTCTGGGCGATCCGCAAGGACACCTTCCCCGCCGTCGGCGCCGTGCGCAAGACCGGCACCACGGTGATCATCGAAGACGTGACCTTCCCGGTGGAGCAACTGGCCATCGGCGTGAATCGCCTGATCGAGCTGTTCGACAAACATCACTACGACGAAGCGATCCTTTTCGGACACGCGCTGGAAGGTAATCTGCACTTCGTCTTCACCCAAGGCTTCAACAGCCCGGAAGAAGTCGCACGCTATCAGGCGTTCATGGACGACGTGGCGCAACTGGTGGCCGTGGAGTTCGGCGGTTCGCTGAAGGCGGAACACGGCACCGGGCGCAACATGGCACCGTTTGTCGAACTGGAATGGGGCAGCGACGCCTATCAATTGATGTGGCAGCTCAAGCGACTGCTCGACCCTCAGGGCATTCTCAACCCGGACGTGGTGCTCAGCGAAGATCCGCAGATCCACCTCAAGCATCTGAAGCCGCTGCCGGCGGCCGATGAGATTGTGGATAAGTGCATCGAGTGCGGTTTCTGCGAGCCGGTTTGTCCATCGAAGGGCCTGACCCTGAGTCCACGTCAGCGCATCGTGATCTGGCGTGATATTCAGGCGCGAAAACGTGCAGGGATCGACACCACGGAACTGGAAAAAGCCTACGAGTACCAAGGCATCGACACCTGCGCCGCGACCGGTTTGTGTGCGCAACGCTGCCCTGTAGGCATCAACACCGGTGAGCTGGTGAAAAAGCTTCGAGGCCGTCACGCCACACATCAGAAAACCACCAACTGGATCGAAGGAAATTTCGCCACCACCCTGCAAGGAGCGCGCTTCACCCTGCACGTGGCCAACGGTGCACGAATGCTGCTGGGAGCGCCGCGTCTGGCGAAGCTTTCAGCGACGCTGACACGCTTGTCCAAAGGCCAGGTGCCGCAGTGGACCAACGCGATGCCGCAACCGGAAAAAACCATTCGCCTCAGTACAACGGTGTCGGACGAACGTCCGCGTGTGGTGTATCTGGCGGCCTGCGTGTCGCGGGTGATGGGCCCCGCAGCGGGTGACAAAGAGCAGATGTCGCTGTACGACAAAACCCGTGGCCTGCTGGAAAAGGCCGGTTATCAGGTGGTGCTCCCGGACAATCTGGACAACCTCTGCTGCGGCCAGCCGTTCGCTTCCAAAGGCTATGCCGAACAGGCCGAGCACAAGCGTCAGGAGTTGATCGGCGCCTTGCTCCACGCCAGCCGAGGTGGGCTCGATCCGATCTATTGCGACACCAGCCCCTGCACATTGCGACTGGTGCAGGATGTGGGAAATGTTCGCCTTGATCTGTATGACCCTGTGCGTTTTATCCGTACGCACCTGATCGATCGACTGGAGTTCACCCCGCAGGAAGCACCGATTGCCGTTCATGTGACGTGCAGCACGCAACATCTGGGGGAAAGCCAGGCACTGATCGACCTGGCCCGCAAATGCAGCAAGAACGTGGTGATCCCGGAAGGCATTCATTGCTGCGGTTTTGCCGGTGACAAGGGCTTCACCACACCGGAGCTCAACGGCCACTCGCTACGCACTCTCAAGGATGCGGTGCAACATTGCAGCGAAGGTATTTCCACCAGCCGCACCTGTGAGATCGGTCTGACGCAACATGGTGGAATCGACTACCACGGTCTGGTGTATCTGGTGGATCGAGTGACCCGGGCCAAAATCAGTGAAACCGCCATCTGAAGAAAAATAGAACCCTCGCGAACGACCGCAGTCCACAGAACAGGCCCCGAACAATCGGGGCTTTTCCTCCATTCGGTTGCCCGTCCTGACGGCCAGCGAAGTCTGGATCCTCAGTTCAAGGAGATTCATATGAAACGTTCTGTACTGTTAGGTCTGTTCGTTACTGCCTCGATGATGGCGTCTGCTTCGTTTGCCGCTGACAAGCCTGCCAGCCTTTGCGATACCAATATCCAGACCATCAACAATGCCAAGGGGCAGCTGTCATCGTCGCCCGAATTGAGTCAGCGTGCCGAGGCCAGTGTGCAGAAGGCACAGGCGCTCAAGGCCCAGGGCAAGATCGACGATTGCGTTGCAGAAACCCAGCAAACCATTCTGGAACTGCGCAAATCCACCGGCACCAACAATTGATCGAAGCCCCGGCCAACCTTCGGGTTGGCCTTGACGGTCGATTGGCGTACACTGCACAGGCTTGCTGCTCTTCGAGATGTACAGAGCATCAGGCTCGGGGCCGTTTAGGATTCGACGCCGGTTGCGAAACTTTAGGTGCATGCCGACTTGGTAACAGAAGTCGTAAATCCACTGTTGCAACTACTTATAGTTGCCAATGACGACCAATACGGTGCTGCTCTCGCTGCTTAATTGCAGCTGACATGCACTCCTGGTACCTTCGGGTCCAGCAATCATCAGGGGATGTCTGTAAACCCAAAATGATTGTCATATAGAACAGAATCGCCGTGCAGTACGTTGTGGACGAAGCGGCTAAAACTTACACAACTCGCCCAAAGCACCCTGCCCGTCGGGTCGCTGAGGGTTAACTTAATAGACACGGCTACGCATGTAGTACCGACAGCGGAGTACTGGCGGACGGGGGTTCAAATCCCCCCGGCTCCACCACTTCATCATCTAAAGACGTCCACGGACGTCTTTTTTTGTGCCTGAAATCCAGTAAATACGGGGCTTTCAGGGCCATTGAGCTTCACAGCGCTTCAGGCAGATCCATTTTGAAATGTATTCCAAGGCGTATTCCAAGCCAGTGACTGGTAAATTTTGGAATACACAAACAGCGTTGGAGTACCCATGGGAGCCCGAGCCACACGCCTTTCAGACCTGAAAATCAAGGCCGCCAAGCCCAAGGACAAAGACTACACATTGACCGACGGCGACGGCCTTCAGTTACGAGTCCGAACCAACGGTTCGAGGCTTTGGAATTTCAATTACATCCATCCCGTGACCAAGAAACGGATCAACATGGGACTGGGAACATTCCCGGAGCTCAGCCTGGCTAATGCGCGAAAACGCACGGTTGAAGCCAGGGAGCTCGTTGCCCAGGGTCTGGACCCGAAAGAGCAACGCGATGCAGATCGCCAAGCGAAAAAAGCCGCAACGGAGCACACCTTTAAAAACGTCGCGATAGCCTGGTTTGAACTGAAGAAAGACTCTGTGACAACCGCCTACGCTGAAGACATTTGGCGCTCCCTCACGTTGCATATCTTCCCAGATTTACACGCCACCCCGATTTCTGAAATCAGCGCGCCTCAGGTCATCAAGTTACTTAGGCCACTTGAAACCAAAGGCAGTTTGGAAACGGTCAAGCGTCTGACTCAACGCCTCAACGAAATCATGACTTACGGGGTGAACTACGGACTCATTCATGCCAACCCCCTAAGCGGAATTCGATCGGTCTTCAAAAAGCCAAAGAAGAAAAACATGGCGGCTTTACCCCCCGATGAGCTCAATGAACTCATGGTGGCAATCGCCAACGCCAGCATCAAAAGAACCACCCGATGCCTCATCGAATGGCAGCTACACACGATGACTCGGCCTGCAGAAGCGGCGACCACCCGATGGACTGATATCGACTTCAGTAAGAAGATCTGGACGATCCCAGCGGAGCGTATGAAGAAACGCCGCACTCACATCATCCCGCTCACGGAGCAAGCTTTGGTACTCCTGCAAGCCATCAAACCCTACAGCGGATACAGGGAGTACGTGTTTCCCTCCGACCGTAATCCGCGAACTCATTGCAACAGCCAGACGGCAAACATGGCGTTGAAGCGAATGGGATTTGAAGGTCGATTGGTGAGTCATGGCATGCGCTCCATGGCCAGCACCATCCTGAATGAACACGGGTGGGATGCGGAGCTGATCGAGGTCGCGCTTGCGCACGTGGACAAAGACGAAGTCCGTAGCGCCTACAACCGGGCGGACTACATAGAGCGAAGACGCCCGATGATGGCTTGGTGGAGTGAACATATCCAGCAAGCGGCCACCGGGAGCTTGTCGGTTTCAGCCGCTCAGAGTGCCAGGGGATTTAACGTAGTCTCGATGAGATAGACGCAATAGCGCTCCTATCGTATTCATCCCAGAGGCATTCGTGTCATATCACCTGGGATTAACACAGCATTCCAGATCACTCGGCTGGTATCCATCGCTCCAAAGGCCAAACAATGTGTCCGTAGCAGAGATCGCATTGTTGGCTGATAAACGGAACAGTCCTAGATGAGATGTCGAGTAACAGGCCGACGTGGCCCAGACCTCGGAGACACCTCATGACCAACCAACACTCTTCCCTTACCATGCTGGCCCAAGACGCTCCGCGCTCTTCGGTCCTATCGCTCATGGTCGATAATCGCCTGACACCTCTGGATCGCAATTGCTGGCACGTGATGCACTCGCTACGATCTGCCGGAGGTCTGTACACCCTGGCAGGAATGGGTCAATTGCGCTCATACCTCGCGTGCGCCCCGCTGGCAAAGCGAGCCTCCTACGAAACAGCCTCCCGAGCGCTAACCGTTCTGCGCCTAACAGGTTGGATAAGCTTGGTCGGCCAGAACAGCGACCTCATGACGGGCAACGTTCTGAACGAGCTCTACCAGATCAACGAGACTGCCCTGAGCTTCCGCGAAGCCTGCGCTTTAGACACCACCCTGCCAGCGCTTCTCGATAACTGTATCGGCCATAAGCACACCCATCTCGATTGCATCGCGAAGCACATCGAAGCTACGCGGGAGCAGACGTCCATAGACAATCCGGCACTCACTCCGGCAAAACGTGACGAGGACGATGAGCCGCCACCCTCGCGAAAACGCCCACCCTCCACCAGAAAACCTGTTCCGAGCCATCCCGCAACAAGAACCTCCGTCACGCAGCAGACCGACCAGAAACACCTCAGCACCGGCGACAATACGTATAAAAACAAATATAAAAAAATACGTACGTACCGCACACGTGCACGTGAGGAACACCATTTGACTCAAGGGCCAGTGACGCTGCCGCAATGCCTGGCAAACGCCAAAGCAGATCAGCAACAAGACGTGCTGGCAGCCCTGACTCAACTGCCACCACAACATCGCCAGCAAGTGCTGGACGAACTTCAGGCGCGCAGTCAACGCGGGACGGTGCGTAACGTAGTCGCCTATTTTTTCGGGTTGATAAATCGAGCATTAGCCGGCGAATTTCGACCGTGGGCAGGTCGTGTAAAGGAGCAGAAAACTGCCGCCCCCATTACGCCCCCTCAAGTGGCCTCGGTTGCCGTTGAGATCAGACAAAAGCCCGCCAAAAAATCGAAGACAACTCAGCAGGGCCGGCCGCACTTTGCCGAGATGCGCAAGATAATGATGGGGCCAAGAATTGCAGACGACCTGGCTGCACAGATCATGAAAAGCTTGGCCCGCCAGCCGCTTCCTGCCTAAAGCACGCGTCAGTAATCTCTGCGCAACTGGTTATCAGCACACGGAGGAACATTAGGAAATCCCGAATAACCGGTTTCGGATTTACAGCGAGCACCGGAGGGAGCAACTTCACACCTCGTCTCGCTGAAGTGATCAGCACCCAAAAGCCGCCAGGATCTGCGAGACGGCGCTGCGGGTTCCCGCAGGATCCTCCCAATGACCGCATCGCTTCCGGCAGCGCGGACAGTCGACATCAATGTCGATGGAAGCATGTTACTCCCCCCCACGACGGGCCTTTCCCGTCCGGGCAAGGCCTTTCTTGTTTATTCGGAGGCCTTAATGAACATTCGACTGGCACTGTATCAAGCACTGAAATCGATCGACGTGCCTGAGCCAAAAATCGACGCCGTAATCCAAGCCATGGAAACTGCGTTGCAGTCATCTCCTATCGTTAAACCCGATCCAGACGTAGAACACTTTCGGACAGAGCTATCCCGCGTCGCATCTGACGTCACTCTCAACATTGGCACGATGATGTTCCCAGTGGTGGCAGTGGTCTTCGTCTTGATGGTGATGATTCATTAACGATCTACCTTGTCGGTAGTACCGAGAACCACCTGCCGTGTGTCAGGTGGTTTTTTCTTGTGAGCCAGAAGGCTGCAAGCGTGTAGCGCTGCGCAAGCGTGTAGCGCTGCGCAAGCGAACGTACTCGCCCTCGCTTCTGACTAAAGGAAGAGGGACACCCGGTTAAAGTCGGGAACATCTAAAATTACTGGCTGATCGTGTCTGCGCTTATTTGATGGGCCTGATGATCGGTGGCCACGCGAAAGGAGTAGGATAGGTCCATGCGAGCGACCGACGCGGCTCCCCTCTAATCGTGGTGTTCAAAACATAGCTCATGTTTATCAGTGCCGTGTGCCGATGCTGGGCATGATTGGTTTCTACGGGTGACGACGGGCAGAAATCGGCCAATAGCAGGCGTTCGCGAATGACTGTTAACGACCCATTGCAGGCGTTCGGGCAAGATTTTCATAGATCGAAAGCAGTTCTTGGGTTTTTGAGTTGACCTCCTGAATTAGCCAACATTCATGTCCATCTTCGGCGAACACAACAATCTTTTGACAAAGAAAACAATAAGAGATATAGAAATCGCGACGATCTGTGGAAAATCAGAATGAAAAATCAATTGTTAGTGCGATCTCTGTTAGTCGATCCGGTCACAAAAAAATATATCAAAGCAGTGAATGAACAAGACTTTTCTGATTTCGCTCAATTGTTGACTAAGCGAAACCAAGATTCAAAGTTTCAGGTTTTTGATTTTTCATTAGTTATTCAAGCTTTTCATGGACAGCTTGATGAAAAGCTAAAGTACAGGGAAGATTCAGAGATTTCCGTCAAGAGAAATAATGTATTTAATGGCTGGAAAAGGATACGACGCATTAGGAATGAGGGGCTTTTAAACAGTGCAGTGGTGAAAAATTGTTCGGAAGCAGAAGATGCATTGAATTGGATGCATACCCGGCTACCAAAATTAAAATCCGATTTTTCATATGCGGCAGGTTATGACTATAGAAACGGAAAAAATGAGAAGGCGGCGGCTCTTCTAGCTCTTTCTGGCGAGATTGAAGCATTCATAGAAGTATTGCTGTGTAGCATACACTCAATGCTCTTAGCTGATCCTGACTATTTTATAGACGAGGATGTCTATATAGGGCACTGTCGTACTGTCAGAGGGCTTTTGGTTGAGGCATTATGCAAGGAGCTAGGCTACCGTAACGGACAATTTGACTGGAATAGCGCCATTCATCAGTGTGCTATGGAACCGGAAAGAGTCGGCATGGATGCTGATGCACTTCTATTTCAGGTTGGATCAGGTAAGCGCCGTGAAGATATTGTACATAAATTAGTTAACCTAGAAAAAGTAGGGGATTTTGACAACGAAACTCGAGGCTATGTCGTCAAGTGGCCTTCCGCTCCTTCGCACATAATTGAAGGTATAAAGGTTATATCTAGATTGCTGCAAGAAATTGATTCGATTTTTGACTTTTTGAGCAAGCTAAACTCTAGTGATTTTCAATATGGCGCCAACGAGGCTGAGCAGGAGGATTTTGAGAATGAAGTCAAAATGCTACTAAGCAAAAGATGAGAAGGCAGATGTATTAAAGCTAACTGGCCCGACAGCTCAATTATGCATAGTGCCGGGCCAAGAAAAAAGTTCAGCGCCGGTGCCTTGCCTAGCGTTGTTTTGCTGTGGGCAGGGTGTCGCACGAAGCGACCGGCCGCATTGGGTCGAATCCGATAACTGGTCACCGCCAGGCCGTTTCTAGCCGCTCTCAGCCTATCATGATTACAACTCGTGCCGGGAAAATTCGATACAATTGGTGATCAGAATTAATGCAAATAACTGGTCAGGTCGAATGCAAATAGGAGGCCCCGAAGCCACCGCGAAAAAGAGCAGGGAGCTCCGGCCTCTGCTACAAGCTCCCGCATAGCTACCTCTGTTTCGCAAACGCGTCGCAGCCCTCAGTTACTCTCTTGCTTCGACCTGCTGGTGAATCAAAGCATGAATCCGAGTGTAGAGCTTTGCGCTCTCGTTTTCTCGATCCGCTACGATGACCACCAATGCGTAAAGTCCTTTGTCCAGCCCGTCTGGATGACTCCACTCGCGATCCTGCTGGATCACTACTACATACCATTTTTCATTTGGCTTGCGCTGCTTAAGGCTCCAGCGCGAGTACTGAACTGTACCGCGGCTGCGAGCCTGAGCAGAGATGTCACGATTCGTGGCCGAGTCTCCGTTTCGGCTTTCTTCAACTGGTTGAAATGCTTCTGAACGTCATCCAGCGAATTCCTTCCTTAAAGGCACACTGGGATCCGCCAGTGTGCCAACCAGTCCTGAGGGGGCAATTTGGCGCGAAATGATGAGCCAGATCTACACCACCCGGCTCGACCAAGTATGGACGGTCGCCTGCCGGCGGATAATGCAGCTCCAACATCAAAACCTTTTTACACTCTAGCGAGACTATCTCGCCCCTCGCCTAGAGCTTTCGCAGGTACTACCTGAGGTGTTGCCGAAGATGCAGGTACCGCAGGTTTCGCAGACTTAGGCGCGGCAGGTCTTGCCGCAGCTACCGGTACCACCGCCTTGGGTGCGGCTGGTTTCTTCACAGCGGGTTTTGCAGCAGGTTTGGCCGCCGCTACCTTCGCTGCAGCTGGTTTTTTCACAGCAGGACTTCCAGCAGTCCTGGCCACCGCAGCCTTCCCTGCAGCTGGTTTTTTCACAGCAGGTTTTCCAGCAGCCTTGGCCACTGTAGCCTTCGCTGCAGTTGGTTTTTTCACAGCAGGTTTTCCAGCAGCCTTGACCACCGCAGCCTTCGCTGCAGCTGGTTTTTTCACAGCAGGTTTTCCAGCAGCCTTGGCCACCGCAGCCTTCCCTGCAGCTGGTTTTTTCACAGCAGGTTTTCCAGCAGCCTTGGCCGCCGCAGCCTTCGCTGCAGCTGGTTTGGCGGCAGCGGCTGGTTTTCCAGCCTTGGGAGCGGCATTTGAAACCAGTGCTAGTGCTGTAATCGGTTGTACCGTGAGTTCCACGCCTATCGCGGTCATCAACTTTTTGATGGTTTCGAATCGCGTTTTCGCGCCTGCTTTCAGAACTTTATAGAGGCTTTCACGATTCACCCCAGCATCTTTTGCGACTTTGTTTACGCCTTTGGCTTTTGCGACTTCAGCCAAAGCGTGGATGAGACCTTCCGTATCATCCGCTTTCATGCTTTCGGCCAAGTAAGCCGCCATAGCTTCAGGACTGTCGAGAAAGCGCGAAGCTTCATAACGAGTCGTGCCAGAAGCGTTAAGACTGAGGATTGGCATATCCTCAGGGTTAAATTTCGTATCGGTCATGTCAATTTCCTCTCAGGGCATCGAGGATTGCTTTAGCTCGCTTGATACCTCGCTTTTGATCCGTTTTGTCGCTTGCACTAAGCATCAAGAACTCAGCTTGTCCCGAGCGCACAAAGTAAATCCTGTACCCAGGTCCAACAAAAACACGCATTTCGCTCATACCTTCGCCTACAGGTTCGCAATCTCCGAAGTTTCCATCTCCGGCGCGATCCAGACGGCTCAGGATGGCCGCTTTTCCTTTAGCATCCTTCACACCATCAAGCCAATCGTCAAAATCTGGCGTTTTCTGGATATCAAATTTTTTCTTCTTATTGATCATAGTCTCATTTGTAGCCAGATGGCTACTCCTTGTCAGTATGAGGTCCAGTGCAGATCAAGGCGCAATCCCATCACAAACGCTCTGGCTGGGGACGATAGAGAAAATAGAAAAAATCGTACAGTACTTCGCCTGTCAGGCTGGCAATCTTCTGTCGCTGATGAGCCGCAGCTCATTGGAACCAAAGCCGAGCCCGCGCTCCGTTAAAGTTTCCGCTGAAATCCCCGCCAAAAGCATCCACCAGTCCCCAACCAGTGACGATCTAGGTACAGACAAACATCGCATTTTTTTCCAGTACAACTGGCACAACTTCAACTTGTGTGGCCGATCAGCCCTATTTTTCACCTCTGCCGATCACATCTGGAGCCCTTCACGCTCGTCGTCAGCAGTCAGTTGTGGGGGGAGGGTTCCCAAAAAAATTGCTGCCATAAAAATTTTTCGGACTTTCATATCGACGAATCATCGGTGGCCGGCCCCCCGTAGGACTCTTCCCCAGTGAGTCACCAGACGCGTGCAAAAAAGTCTGCGAAAGCGGGCTAATGAGATGCCCCCCCCAACACCCTGCGAGGGCAACGCTTTCGCAGGGTGTTTTGTTTTCGTAGGCCATCACCATGAGCGACTCAGAACTGATCGGTATCGATCTCGGCAAGAACAGTTTCCGCCTTCACGACCAAGATCAATCGGGCTGCGAGGTATTCCACAAGAAGCTCTCTCGAACTCAGATGATGCAATTTTTCAGTAATTTACCTAGTGGCGTCGTGGTGACGGAAGCCTGTGCCGGTTCGCACTTTGTTACTCGTCAGCTGGTGGTAATGGGTCATACGGCCAAACTGATTCCTCCCCAGCTCGTTAAGCACTTCGTCAAGGGCAACAAAAATGATCTTGTCGATGCTGAAGCCATCTGTGAGGCGGCTTCCCGCCCATCTATGCGCTTCGTTCCCCCTAAAACCGAGTCCCAACAAACGCTAGCTGTGCTGCACCGGATGCGTGAGTCGTTGGTGCATGGCCGCACCAAAACGACTAATCAGACGCACGGCTTTTTACTGGAACTTGGAGCCAGCCTGCCCAAAGGTTTGGCCATCATGAAGCGTTGATTGTTCTGGCCGAGCACGAGTTTCCCGTTCGTCTGATGGTGTTGCTGAAGCGTCTGCACGATCACTTTGTTTATCTGGATGACCAAATTAAAGGGCTGGACAAAGAGTTGGCAGGCCAGCTGGCCGATGATGATCTGGGTAGTCGTTTGCTGAGCATGCCGTGTCGGGCCGATTACCGCTAGCCTGCTGGCTGTGGAGTTGGGCCATGGCAAGGAATATCCGACGATAGCGGCAGCCTAGCGACGCGCTTGGGAACGCGTCATTCCATTTTTCGTGTTCCCGCCCGCAATCCGCAAAGTGATCTACACCACCAACGCCATCGAAAGCATCAATGCGCAGTTACGCAAGATCATCAAGACAAGGGGTCACTTCCCGACTGACGAAGCGGCGACCAAGCTGATCTGGCTGGCACTGCAAAACGTCACCGCTAACTGGGGCAGCGCTGCTCATGACTGGAAAAGCGCCATGAATCAGTTCGCGGTTTTATACGGAGATCGATTCATCAGGCCAAACTGGTGAAATGAAGGCCTGCCTGACGGCAGGCCGTTACCGGCCCGCACACAAAAAATCTGACACTCTCCGCGAAATCAACTTCTGCCCAACAACTTTATCGCCCATCGTTGCTCGCAAGCTACCTGTGCAGACGTGGCATGGGAACCATGCCGCTTCTGCACAGGCAGCCGACAAGGCCGAAGGCCGCGTCAGTGACACAGACATGCCTCGGCAGAAGCCCCCTGCAACGAAATTGGCCGTCACTGCAGCCGCAGTGACGGCCCCGCCAACGCCCCAAACATCACGGGTAAATCCTGAATCCTAAAGCATGCGGCATACATGATGATGCCCCCACACACTAGCTTTGCAAAAACCAAGGACGGCATATTCGAGCGCCGTCCAATCAACAGCGCAAGACTCCTGCAAGCGCGTATCCACCAGGATGGAGTGATCCAGGTATGCAAGGCTCCCAAAGCATACTGACCCCTACCCACGGGGCTGAGCCGTTTTTGTCTATCTGATTCATTCCGCTATGTGCAGCTAATGCTGCCGTCGAAAACAGCTGTGTCATGCGCAACGCACCGCGCTGCCTCCATTAACAATCCCATCCATTCCCCTGGAGTACTCATCAACGCGAAAAGCTCATTCATCCCGCTCCATCTCCTTATGAACTTCCTGCAGGAAGCAAGACGGACGTCTCAGTCGAGACACAGGTGTTACCTGAACACCATGCCCCTGCCCTTCGGGGATCTCGCGTAGCGAGTTGGCACCAACACTTACCAATGATTTTCAGGACAGCGCAATAACACGAACTAACCCTATGAGCGTGAATGGGATATGGACGATTTGATCTACACCCTGCGGCAACTTTGCCGACGCAATCGCGACGGCAGTCACAACACTCAGGCTGACCGCATTCGGTCGCTGGGGCTGATCGCCCGCCAACTGCGGGAGGCCGGCTTTCGGCAGCTGAAAGCCTCGTCTCTCAAGGGCAAACATGTCCAGGCGCTGCTGGATCGTTGGCACGCTGAAAGCCTCTCGCCTGGCACCATCAAAAATAGACTTGCGCACCTTCGATGGTGGGCTGAAAAAGTCGGCAAGGTCGGAATACTCCCAGCGGACAACACGCAACTGGGTGTGGCCGACCGACGCTTTGTCACCAACGTCAGCAAAGCCACGGATTTGGGAATAGGCCTTGGAAAGATCAGCGACGCCAATGTACACATGAGTCTCCAGCTTCAATCTGCATTTGGACTGCGCCGAGAGGAAGCCATCAAATTTCAACCAAAGTATGCGGATCAAGGCGATCACATTCTCCTTAAGGGCTCATGGACGAAGGGTGGTCGCGATCGAACAGTGCCGATCACTACTTCGCAACAACGAGAAGTACTCAATGCCGCACATAATCTAGCGGGGGTCGGCTCATTGATCCCGGCACACAAGACATACATTCAGCAGCGCAATACATACGACGGACAGTGCAAAGCGGCAGGCCTGAGCCACATGCATGGGTTACGTCATCAATATGCACAAAGCCGCTATGAAGCTTTGACAGGCTGGAAGGCACCGGCAGCAGGAGGAATCTCCTCCAAAGAACTGACCCCAGTACAACGCTCTCAAGACACTGTTGCTCGGCAAATAATCAGTCGTGAACTTGGGCATGAGAGAACACAAATTACCGCAACGTACCTGGGCCGATAACTCAGTCCGCGCGACGTCAATAAGCTGCGAAAGCATCAATTCCTCCACTCACCGGAACATAGCGTACTGGGTAGTCATGTAGTCCAAGGCTGACGAACGTCACTTCGAATGCTCGATCGACCATTACGACCACATCCACCACTCTCTGGCTGGCTGGATGCCCGCGCACCATCGCGCACTTGTTCAGCGCCAACCTGACCAAGCGCATTATCAGACAATACGGGTATGCGTAATAACGCATTGAATCTTTCTGTGCTTGCCGACTGCGTGTCATATGAGCACGACACATCGAATACCTTCCCGTGAGTGAGCGTCAGGAGATTGGCTCATGCCCCACAACGACGAACAGCCATCAGCCAATCCGGAACTACGAATTCTCCGGCGCGCGGACGTTGAGGAAAAAACCGGGTTGAAACGCACCTTCATTTACAAGCTGATGAGCGAAGGAAAATTCCCTGCCTCACTGCAGCTCGGTATCCGCGCAGTCGGCTGGGATGCCGCAGAAATTGACCAGTGGACTTCGGAACACTTGAACAGACGTCAATGACAAATGGGGCAGGAACGTGACGGTAGCTTTGATCTCTCAACGCGGCAGCTCAGCAAAGTTGTTCCAACTGATCCCGTTGCAACAACCACTCAGAGACATCCGACCAGTCTTCGATCCAACGACGGCATACCTCTCTCAGGAGGTGCTATGACAACTCCGCACCCAATCAATCAAGCTGTCATTGCCCAAGCTCTGCAAGACTTGCGCAGTGGTCAATTGCGGCGGTGCAAGGCGATGGGCTTTGCAACTGAAGACCTGGCGGCGCTCAAGGAGCCAGTGTTGCTCAGTGCACTACTCCACACCCAGGTGCTTTGGTGCACGATTCATATAAACCGCAACGTGCTGCAAAGAATTCTGAAACAGGCGGGTGAAGTGGAACACGAAACCGCCATGATTGATCGCATGCTTCGCTTAGGGGCGAGCACAGAAATGGTGGCCCGTTTTCATGGTTTAACACACCAAGAAATTGCTCTGCGTCGAGACGTACTCGGACTACCAAAACGCAAAGGTCGCCGCCCCGTACTTACCGAGGAACAAGACATACTTCTATGGCACCGGCTGCAACCCCATCTAAGAACGGCAGGGGTGTCGACCGGTGATGAGAGCGCCATGTTGGAAGTGACGCTGGACTTAGCTGAGGATCTTTTACTGCCGGCATCAGTCATCTGGTCAACCCTGCGAGCATGGATAGCTGAGGGGCTAATCTGATTTCGCGAGATAACCTGAGATCCCTCCCCCGCCTCGCTCAAACGCACCCGGCGCTTCTCCAGTAGAACGGCGGGATTGGCTTTTCAAACTCAAGCATCAAGCAGCCATTTGTCACTTCTACTCATGGCGGACAATATGAAGCGGAATTGAGCGTTGGTAGCACTAAGTTCCAATGGCCATTTACTCAATTGTAAACCGCCAAATCTCAGATCGAGCGACCGCCCTTAACACCGAGGGTCTAGCAAGTAGCTTTGCTGGGAGTTCGGTTGCATCCCGAATCTGAAGGTAGTAACGCTAGGCAGCCAGACGGTGATTTCCAAAAAATACGGAAACACTCAATAACTCTTTTCCGGATTGACAGCAAACGTACCCGGGAGCATTTTGGCGATGCACCTTGCTGATTCATTCAGCACCAGCCGCCAGGATCTTCAAGACGGCGCTGCGGCTCTACGCAGGATCCCCCCAATGACCGCATCGCTTCCGGCAGCGCGGACAGTCGACTTGAATGTCGATGGAAGCATGACTTTCCCACCCACGACGGGCCTTTCCCGTCGTGGGGAAGGCCTTTTTTTGTTTCAGGAGGCCTTAATGAAAATGGAACTGGCGATGTATCAGGCACTGCGCGCAATCGACGTACCTGAGCTCAAAGCCGAAGCGGTTATCCAAGCATTGGAATCTGACATGCTCACACTACTTGCTACGAAAAGTGATCTCACCAATCTAGAACAGCGACTGACTACTGAGCTGGCTAAAACTGATCATCGGCTGACTTCCGAGATATCAAAAATTGATCATCGGTTGACTGCAGAGATCGCACAATCTGATCTTAAGTTGTCCATTCGTATGGCTTCCATGCTCGCCGTTACGATCGGCATTTTGATCGGGGCGATGAAAGTCTTGTAATCTTTTCTCAGCGATTACTGAGATAGTCAAACCATCTGTCATTCGACAGGTGGTTTTTTTCATCCGTTAGTAATGAGAGAACTGCACAGTTAGTCATTACTCGATGACAACAAGAGTCCCCTATCCGCCTTTCGTGCTCGCCAAAATTCAGGCAGCCTTGGTCGGCGGGCGTACCAATAGCCATGCACTATGTTCGAGGCTGACGTCATCTTCGGCCATATGAGCGCCTCCAGATCCGAGGATCTCACACCGAGTCCACGGTTGGAACGCAGAAGCACGTCTTCCCACTGGAGGTAGTGCCTTTCAACCGTCAGCCCCGGTGTAAAAAGTCCCTCCAGATGACGTTTCGTCAGGATATAGATATCGTGGATGGCGATAGAGCAGCGCGCAGGCACAGTACCGGTGCGACATGAGCAAGGTCGTATCAGCGGAGAAACAGATTGCACCAGGTTTTTATCAGCGATGATGCTGAAGTTGAAATTGATGAGCTGCTCATACTGCTCAACGCCCACCATATCGTGGTGCTGAATGCCGTCATGCGGACTCAAGCACGGGACATCAGAAAGCTGGCCAGTGCGGCAATCAAGGATTATCGAGGTGAAGGCCCCCATGTCCATCTATTCGAATTCGAGGTCCCTATTGATACAGAACGGTGGAGCATGCCTACCTTTACCCACTCCACACGAAATCAGCTAGACATTGAGCAGACTTACCGCATCGTAGACAGGGCTACCCGAGTGTGGGTAGATCGAGGCATGGCGAATCACTTCCTTTATACCAATAGCAAAAAAACTCAAACCGAGGATGATAACTGATCACCTAGGTTATACCGCTTCATGGCGAGTCGTTTCAAAGCACATCTGCCAGCCCGAAAAACAGCAGTTTCAACGATCTGCCAGCCTGCAGATAGTCCTTGACGTCTCACTGCCACGAAGGCATTTTGCCATTTCCCGGAGCGCCATTTTTCAGGAGGAAGAGTGAACTACACCCCAAATCCTCAGCATCGTAATAGCTCGTTCTCTGCCCAGAAGTCGCAATGGACGATCACAGTTCCTGAAGAGATCAAGTGTTTTACGATGGCAACCGACGCTTCCTGGTTTGGCAAGGATTGCTATTGGGGATTCTGTCCGGGGCAATCTAGCCTTCGACCGGTCGGTATGGCCCCTCCTCCGCACAGCTGTCCGGTGCACTTTGCCAAGTTCGTTGGCGATACCCTGCAAAACTGGCATGGCTACCCTATAGCTCATTGGGTTGCTCCGTATGACAAGCCGCCTGAAGTGGTACTCAAAGGTTGGCAAACCAACGGCATCATTTCCAAACCCCAGTTCGCCAGGATCCTGCGAGGCAAAAAATGCGCTCTGTGAAGCTTCGGATTCCTGGTAGCTACTGGGATTCGCAAATCTATTCGGGTGAGCTGATTATTTTTGGCGACGACGGGTCTATTCAGCGCGTCGACTGGTCGGGATTCGTTGACCGAGTCGCGACCAAACATCCGCATGTACAGACTGCTCTGCGCGTTGCGTTTTCTGACAGCGATCTATTTTACAACCCAAAGGTCAGGAAGATCCTGCGGGACCCTCAGATCGAGTCGCCCATCAAGGGGCAATTGAACCAGCTTGCCGACCTTCAATTGGAAACTGAAACGAGTGACCTATCGGGGCATTGGCAACACCACGACAGCCCGTTCGACTTTTTGCCTACCGACACCGAGATCTACCACAACGAAATTTACGCTGGCGGTGAAGATGGGCTGTTCTCATTTCCTCGAAGCGCGAGTCTGAGCAAGGTCAAAAGCCGACTGGACAAGCATCATGATGCCTCAGTGTTTCAGGTAAAAGCCTCTGATCGATTCAGCGCCATCGCCACGGCAACAGGCAAGGACGGTTTATTTGACTTTTTACTCGCACGCAATCCTGATGAGCGTAAGCGGATAGGCTCTCCGCGCCAGGTCGCAACCCGCCCTTGCAATGCCTGTGACTGGGCGTTCCAGAGCATCATGGGTTGGAGTTCGCAACTCGCGTTCCTCGCCAGCTTTCGAGAATACAAGGATTCGGAATCGAAAAAGAAAAAGCGGGTTTTCAACAAGATCATCGACCCGTCAGAGATTTTCGGTAGCAACCCTGGAAGTGCGAACGACATCGTGTGGGGCAGCCGCGAGAAAATGTACCGTTTCTCCGCTGGCCATATTACTGTGGCCAATTATGAATCTGTAGGCAAGGCTGAGGATCCGGTCGAAAAATTCGAGCAGGTCGGCCACGTCGGCTTCAATCCTGAATCCGAGATCATTGCCACAGGCACAGCACCATTCGGCACCGTACTTGAAATGGAAGACAGGATCATGGTGCTTCGTAGCGACGGGTTTTCGGAAGTCTTCAATGGCACACCCATTCATTGGCGAGTGTTTCCTCGATCCGAGCATTACAGCAATCAACTGCACATCGTCTACGAAGACGCTCTCGAAATCATCTCGTTTACCCATGACTACTTTGTAGATCAGGGCAAGAAAATGTTCGGTTTCGCCAAAGCCACTGAGTAATCCCCTTTAAGCCGCGGGCAACGGGCGCAGCCTTCAGGATCAGAGGCAGGCCATTTCAAGGTCATGACGTGCTCACCAAGAGGCAGGTCGATGGTTACGGCATCGTCAGCTGGGTGCTCGGCGGTCGCTCTTAACGGTACGAAAGCAGGCAACTCTGCCTCCGGGTGCTCTCGTAAGGGGCCGAAAGATCTAAAAGTCAATCGGCGTCGTCTTCCAAACGTCCTGCGCCAGAGAGATCAGCATTGCATGCCGTTTTTCGATGGCCGCAGCATTCCACTCGGAGTAAGCCTCTAACTTGGCATTGATACGCGAGATGGAGGTGTTATGCCCGACGTCGGTCAACGTAACCAGGCTACGGGTTAGGTAATTGCCGCTCTTGCTGTATTCGACCTGCTTGTCCGTGTAAAAATCATTGCCCGCGACGATATTGATCGGCTTCTCAAGCAGGGTCAGGTTGCCCAACCGGTTCTTGTAGTCGTCGTAGGCCATCCCCGAACTCTCGGTGGCCCACTTAGCGCGCAGATCATCCTTTGGCCTGCTGGGCAGGATGTGCTCGATTTCCAAATTAGTGAAAGGCGCTAGGCTGCCCGGCACCTTCAGTCCACTGAAGGCCATCTCGACGTGCTGCGTCAGCCGCGCCAGCAAGTAACGAGTCCGGTACTGCTGCATCGAGTAAAAGTTGAAGCGTTTGAGAGCATCCGCCAATTCCTGGGATTTACCTACCATATTGGTCTCGAAACGCTCGGCGATGAAGACATTGAGCTGAGCCTTCTGCTTTGCCGCATCAGCTTTACCCGCAATCGCGCGCAGTTCGTCGGCCCAATGAGAGAAGCTGCGCTCCAGATCCTTGGTGGGAGTCTTAGTGAAGATGTAGTAAAAAAGGAAGCTCTCCAGTTGCGCAACAAAATGGTCAAACAACGACTTGGGAAAGCTTGCCGCCGCCAACAGCAAAACGTAATGCAAGCTGAACGCACCGCCGGTTAGCCGCTTGAGACTGTCCATAGCCAGGCTGGGCTTGCTGTCATTTCCCTGCCCGTTAGCAAAGGCTAGGTAGTGCTCGACATTGCGGATAACCTTACGGACGAACTCGAAGGGCTTATTCGCGTAATCACACAAGGCTGCGTTGTCCTTAGCCACAAACCAGTCGTAGATCTCATCTTCCCGCACCACCGCGTCGCCGCGCTCGTTCTTGATGACGTAGTTAGCCATCAGGAAATAACGCAGGAAACGCAGCGGCTTCTCCTTGCCCCTCTCCAACGGTTTGGTGATCTTTTTCCACTCGTCCTTGAGCTGGGTGAACTGTGCTTGCTTGACCTGTGTGAACAACAGGTTCTTCAGCAAGTCCATCGGGTTCAGCCCCACGCCTCGCTCGTTGATGGTCTCGAAAATCTTTAGGGCGCTGCTGACGTCCGTGGATATCTGAATAAACACCACATTGTTGGCCAGATAGCCCCAATATTTCTTCAGCTTGGCGGCATCGTCGTAGTTATCCTTCAGATAGCGGTACAGGGTGCTATAGGCATTGATCAGATTCTCAAGCGAGCCGAAGCTTGCAATGCCCGCAGCCTGGATGCCCGCACGCACAGCCTGTGGGTCGGCATCCAACTCCACCAGCGTGGCCATGACTTCTCCTGCGTTCTCATAACGCGGCTCCAATTTCAGGTTGGTGCGAACCTCGCCATCGCTGTCCACATAACTGGTCGAGATCAACCCAGAGATCATTTGCCGCTGCGGCTCCCCTTGGAACAGATGCTTGAGCGCACACAGCAGCAAGAAGAACGTCGTCAGCCGCTGCTGGCCGTCGATGACCTCATAATGGTTCTTCTGATCAGTCGGTGACACCAGAACGGTACCGATGAAGTATTCCCGAGTTGTCCCTGCATCGATCTGCTCACCGATGTCCTCTAGCAGTTGATGCACTTCCTTGTCCGTCCAGACGTACTCGCGCTGATAGTCCGGAACGATGTAGAAGCACTCTCTAAAGGCCTCTTCGATGCTGTATTTGTGGTTTTCGATGCGAGCCATGTTTGTTCCTGTCTCGTTCTTTGTCGTAATAGGGCTTCAGCCGAGGTGGCGATTCAACACTTGGCTATTGGAAAAATCAGCATCGCTCATTTCCGTGTAGTCTCAAGCAAATCTGCTCCCGAATCCTTCTTCAGCAGCTCGTACACCACCGTCAGGAACACCTCACGCGTTGACTCGTCGCTGAGTAGCTTGGTCGCCATACTAGTGTGGCTGCTCATGGCGGCAGCGATGGCAGAGATGGCTTTCGAAGGCAGGTCCGCCTTCATGGTCTGTTCCATCGTGTTGTTCTGCACTTGGGCCATCACCACGCTGTCAGCGCGCAGCTTCTCGGAAACGTGCACCGCGAAGGCCACCTGGTCAGTGTCGGTAATGTCCTTGCCGAAGGAGTTGTTGAGCTTCTCAATCAACTCGGCGAGGTATTTTTTCTCGCGGTCGCGGGCGTCGCGCAGGCCGTTATCGGTCATACCATAGAGGCCAGGCGTTTCACCCAGCACGGCAACGCCACTGAGGTTGCTGCCCTTCTTGATCTTGTAGTGGCTGAGTTTGAGGTCCCCCAAATCCACCTGTTCGGCGGTGATGCCTTTAAGCCGCTTACGCAGCAGGCGCGCATAGCTGGCGAAGGCCTCCAGGCTGGGGTCGCCGAAGTCGATCAACTGGGCGATGTACTCATAGCTGCGCACGAACTTGGTCAGACTCTCACTGAAGATCATCAGCTCGTCGCGTGTCTTGCAATATTCCGAACGCCGCACATCGGCGTATTCCATGTCCTTGTCGCTACCCTCGCTATGGGCCTTCTCCCAGGCTTTTTCCCACTGATCGATGGCATCGTTGAGCATCTTCAACTTTCCATTGAAGCGGTCAGTGGCTGACTGTGTAAGCGAGAACAGCTTCTGGTGCGTCACCTTCGGATCGACGATGGCATCACCAAAGACCTCCACCTCAACCTGCTCATAGATGAACATTCCATCCAGGCGCTGCTTGATGTCGTAGACAATGTTCGGATCCTGAATGTCCGCCATCTGGGCATCACGATAGAAGGTCTTGAACGACGCCAGTATCTCGTCGGCCTTGTTAGCGAAGTCGATGACGAACGTCTTGTCCTTCCCGGGGAAGGTACGGTTCAGACGCGAGAGGGTCTGCACGGCCTCCACACCGGATATTTTTTTGTCCAGGTACATGGCAACCAGCTTGGGCTGGTCGAAGCCGGTCTGATACTTGTTGGCGACGATCATCACCCGGTAGTCCGGAGTGTCGAACACCTTGCGCATATCGCGGCCATGCAGGCCGGGGTTCAGGTTGGTTTCACTGAATTGGTGATTTTGGGGCAGGCTGGCCGCTTCAACATCCGTATTAGGCACCTCACCTGAGAAGGCCACCATCGCCAGCACGTTGTCATAGCCCTTACGCTTGCAGTAGTCCTCCAGCGCCAGGTGGTACCTCACCGCTGCAGCACGCGAACTGGTAACCACTATGGCCTTGGCCTGGCGACCGAGCAGGTGCGCGACGTTCTTGCGGAAGTGCTCGACGATAAGCTCGACCTTCTGCCCCACATTCACCGGGTTGAGCGACAGCCACTTGGCCAGTTTGCGCCCGGCGCTCTTCTCGTCCACGCGCTTGTCATCGACCATCTCGCTGCCAATTTTGAACGCCACCTCGTAGCTGGTGTAGTTCTTCAACACATCGAGAATAAAGCCTTCATCGATCGCCTGCTGCATGGTGTAGAGGTGGAACGGTGCCGGCGGGTTGTCGGTGCTGACAGGCTGCGCAGGATTACGCGGACGGCCGAACAGGCTCAGCGTCGAATGTTTGGGCGTGGCGGTGAAGGCGAAGTAGCTAGCATTACCCGGGCGCGAGCGCGAGCTCTGCCACACGGACAACCGCTCCGCTTTGGAGAGTTTTTCCCACTCCACCTCGCTCTGCCCAGTCAGTACATAACGCAGATCATCCGCCGTGCTGCCCCCGGTGGAGCTGTGCGCCTCGTCGATGATGATGGCGAAACGGCGATCGCGCAGACTCTGCTCGCCGAGGATGGCCTTCTGCGCATAGGGAAACGTCTGTAGGGTACAGACGATAATCGGCACACCATCGAGCATCGCCTTGGCCAACTGCTGGCTCTTGGGCAGATTCGACTGTTGGCGGTCGATGGCGCATACGACGCCGGCCTGGTGCTCGATCTGCTGGATGGCATCCTGCAACTGCTGGTCAAGCACCTGACGGTCGGTCACCACGATCACACTGTGGAAATACGGCTCACCGTCCGGACGGCGCACACGAATCAGCGAATGCGCGGTCCACGCGATGGTATTGGTCTTGCCCGAGCCGGCGCTGTGCTGGATCAGGTACGGCTGCCCTGCACCTTCTACCCGCACCGCGTCGATCATCTTGGTCACGCCCTCCCACTGATGGAAGCGCGGGAAGATCAGGCCTTCCTTGAAGTAGGTTTTACCGTTGACGTCCTGGGCTTCCTTACGCTCCTGCAGCACGAAGCGGTGGAAGATATGCAGCCAGTTGTCCTTCTGCAGCACGCGCTCCCAGAAGTAGCTCACCGGGTAGCTACCATTGTCGCCTGGCGGGTTGCCGGCGGCGCCATCGTTGCCCCGGTTGAACGGCAGGAAGAAGGTCGAATCCCCGGCCAGCTTGGTGGTCATGCGTATGTCGCTATCGCTCATGGCGAAATGCACCACCGCGCCACGCTTGAAGGTGAGCAGCGGCTCTAGGCCACCGCTCTTGCGCTCAGGACGGCGGTCCATGCAGTACTGCTGCATGGCGGCCTGGACTGACTGGGTGAAGTCGGTCTTCAACTCCACCGTGGCCACCGGGATACCGTTGATGAAGAAGGCCAGATCGATTTCGTCAGCCTTGTCCAACGAATAACGCAGTTGCGGCACTACGCGCAGACGGTTCGCCGCATAGCGGGCGGTCACAGTGTCGTTGCGCTCATCCTCGGGCAGAGACTGGCTCATAGCCAGGGTGCCGCCACCGGCCACAGCAAAGCCGTAACGCAACACCTTCACCGTGCCGCCATCAACCTTGTTCTCCAGTTGCTTGACCAGCCGGTCCAGCACCACATCACGCGCGCCAACACCATTAATGGCAACGATCTTGGCCATGGCCACTGGCTGACTATCGTCCAGCCAGCCCACCACGTCTTCAGGGATTAGCGCCCGCCCTTGGTCATAATCAGCCGACTTACCCACCAGCCAGCCGGCGCCTTCAAGCTGCCCGACGATGTAGCGTTCAAGTTCGCACTCGTGGTGGATATGACTCATCGTTTCGTCCTTTAACTTCTCGGCCATCCCTGGGAACGGCCCATCAAATAATGTCTATCGGGCGTATTCACTGATACAGCTGGGGCACATTCACATGCCACCGTCGTAGGTATAGCTAATCAAGTCGGCACGCTGGTGGAACGCCGTTCTTGTTCAGATAGAGCAGCAGCGGGTTGAAGCACCCTGTCCTTGGGCACGATAGGCGGCATCGCGCATCGATAGGCCTATCTTGCCGATGTTCTCGTTGCTCAGACTCCACCGCTGCGGTTGCTCAATCTTATTTACTGAGCAACTCATTTTCCGGCTTCACACCGATACCACTCAGTTGACTGTCCTGCCAGGCGGCATAAGTTTCACCACTACCCTCTACCAGCCAAGAGATTCGGCCACTGGCTGCACGACCATACACAACGGCTGCCGCGGCACTTGGGCTACTGAAGGCATAGTCGTCCTTGAACATTAGATACTCACTTCCATCACTGATCATGACACCGTCACTCACCAACTGCTGGTACAGGTTCCGGTAGTTGTGATCCGCCGTTCCTACCCACTGAGCTCGAGCTCGGGACCCCTTCAGTACAAAGAACTCACCATCAACCTCTTGCGCTTGCGCACGCTCCTTGCTCTTTGGAAGCTGTAATGCAAAACGCGGCGACTGGCTAACCGGTTGCTCGACTGGTGCCATAACGAGCTTGGAGGGTTTGATCAGCTCGCGCAGGAAGTCGAAGCCCAGCACTGGCAGCACGATGCGGATCTGCTCGAGGAAAAACGCCATGTCCGCACGGTCCGACTCAGGCAAGTTGGTGTAGCTATGCGCTGTGCCATTGCCTACTACACAGCGACCGGTTTGACTGGCGATCTGGATTAGTTGGCTCTCCAGATACTTGGCATGGGCCTTGGTCAGGTTTTGGTCCTTGCTGGTAATCAGACAAACACGCTCCCAGAAGTCCTTGCCACCCTGATCTTGCGGACGGTTATGTTGCTTCAGACGCTGGGCCACATCATCAGACTCGCCGATATACACCCGGGTACGCAGGCTGTCGTCCGGATCGGGCCCGACAAGAAAGTACACGCCTGTGCGCGCGCATTCGGGGCGCTGCACCAGTTCGGCCAACTTGGAGCGGGGGCCAGTCAGCACATGGCCGGTCCAGTTCATGATCTCGGCGGTGAGCAGGCCATTGGGCGTGCCGTCCACCAGAAACAGACGCAGGCTGCGACCCTGGCTCATAGCGCCTCCCGCAAATCGATTTGGCCAGTGACGGCGGCGGTGATCAGGGCAGAGCGGCGTTCTTTGAGGAGGGCGATGCTACGCTCGGTTTTGCTGCCTAATCTATCAATACGTACGTTGGCTTCGCCTATCGCCACTGAAATCTCTCTTTGCTCAGACAATGGGGGCATGGGAGTCAGCCAGCTTCGTATATGCTCTTGTGAGATTTTGGCCATAGTCATACTGGTCCCTCGCGCATCAGCCTGAACCTGTGATCTGCCATACCCACTAACCAGAACATGGCAGAGATAGTCAGGATCAGCCTCATCAACTAGGGACAAACGATACACAAGGTCTGAGAGCATCAACCTCCGACCGCCTAGGTCGCGAACTACGCAGGCATCGCCTACAAGCGTTGGGGTATTTGCTCTTGTTACGAGCAAGTCACCTTTACGCACCTCAAGCGAGATGTCCGGCTCTGTATCACTCAAAAGCGATTTGTTCTGCTCCGCCAGAAACTCACCTTGTTTGATCGCACTGAGTTTAAGTACCCCCCACTCGTTGGGCTCACAAGGCTCACTAGATGCATTTGGGCTCCAACCCTGCTCCAGTCTTTTGATCAGGCGCCGCAGAGGCCTGATATCCCAGTGCTCCGGCACTTCCCCCAACCAATCCACGCCGGAGTCTTTCATCCTCACGTTGGGTTCGAGACCCTTGGTGACAGCATGAGTGATTAGAGCCTGGCGCTTTTCGCGCAGTAGTTGGATAAAGCGGGTTTTCTTTTTGATCAGCGCGTCGATACGGGCGGCTTCGCGGTCGAGAACAGAAAGAATTGACACCTGCTCTTCAGCCGGAGGAATGCCTACATAGATGCCTTTCAGGTCGTCCCATCCAATAGCCGCCCTGTGCTCAAGGATTCCTGTCCCAAAAGACTGTGCATGTCGCTGAAATTCTTTATTTTCAAAAACTCGCAGCGCAAATCGTTCATGGACAACACTCCCACGAGGTTTGAGCACGATATACACCGGACTGCATACACCGCTGTAGTCAGACAGTCCGTATGAGCCAATCCCATAGTTCATGCTGTTAATTACAAGGTCACCCCTTGAAACTAGTTTGCATTTACTTAGGTCATCCGGTTTCTTGTTGCCAACATCGCCCTTCTCTTCATAAGGGATGACACCGACATTGGCCATAAGCGAGAGGTAGTTCTGAACGACTCCCCCCTCATTTTTGCAGGTCTGCTCATCAACAAAAGCACGGCACGGAAGTACCTCCCAATGCTCCGGCACCGACCTCAGCCACTCTACCCCGGAGTCCTTGTAGACCGGATAAGGCTTGTAGTGGCTCATGCCGTTACCTCGCCCAACAGCGCGGCGATCTCGGTCTCCACGGCCTTCAGATTTGCATCGATTTCGGCCAACGGACGTGGCGGCTGATAGATGTAGAAGTAGCGGTTGAAGCTGATTTCGTAGCCGACGATGCCGACTTTGCCATCCATCTCGTCCCGCTTGCCAGTGTCGATCCAGGCATCCAGCACATGGGGCAGCACTTCGCGGGCAAAGTAGTCGTCGATGCTCTGGCTAAGCGGCACATTCTCGAACTCGCGCAGGTCGGAATCGGCCTGTAACTTACCCTTGTCGTCCAGCACCGGCTGGGCGTTGGCGTCACGCTCGCCAAAGCAGGCCAGTGCGGCTTTCAGCGCGCCCTTGCCAAGCTTCTTAATGCCAGCAGCCTTGAGGAAGGCCGGCAGGTTGTCGAACTCGCCCCGAGCGCCAGCAAAGGCCTCTACCTGGTCTGCACCCTTGGTGTTCTGGTAGGCGGCGAGCTTATCAGAGGTAACCGAGAAGCGCAGGCGCAGCGGGCGCTCGACGGTGATGCGGCGGTAGCCGAAGTCGGTAGTGGCGAAAATCTTCGAGTTCGGGCCTTCCTCGAAGGCCTCGTACAGCTTGGAAATCTCGGCGATCTGCTCGTCCGACAGGTATTTTCGCTTGCTGCCCAGACTCTTGCGCATCGGCGCGTGCATGGCGCTGACATTGACCAACTGCACCTTGCCCTTGCGCAACGCGTCCTTGTGGTTGGACAGGACCCAGATGTAGGTGCCGATACCGGTGTTGTAGAACAGATCGGTGGGCAGGGCGATGATCGCCTCCAGCCAGTCGTTCTCCAGAATCCAGCGCCGAATCTCCGATTCGCCCGAGCCCGCGCCGCCGTTGAACAGCGGGGAGCCGGACAGCACGATGCCAATGCGGCTGCCGCCCAGGTCGACGGGTTTGCGCTTGGACAGCAGGTGCATAAGGAACAGCAGCGAGCCATCTCCCACCCGTGGTAGGCCAGGTCCGAAGCGGCCGGCGTAGCCCTGTTGGCTATGCTCGTCCTGCACCTGCTTCTGCACCTTCTCCCACTTAACACCGAACGGTGGATTGGCCAGGCAGTAGTCGAATTGCTCATGGGGCAACTGGTCGTTGGACAGAGTGTTGCCGAGTTTGATGTTGCGGGTCTCGAAGCCCTGGATCAACTTGTCCGCCACGGAGATGGCGTAGGTCTCAGGGTTGAGTTCCTGGGCGTAGGGCACCAAGCGGGCATTGGGGTTCCACTCGGCCACCTGCTCGATGGCCGAAGACAGAAAGCCGCCAGTACCAGCGGCGCAGTCGTACACGGTACGCACAACTCCTTCGCCATTGAGCGCTTGATGATCCGGGGCGAACACCAAGGTGGTAGCCAGGCGTACCACATCGCGCGGGGTGAAAAACTCTCCCGCGGTGTCGTTGGCGGATTCGGCGAACTTGCGAATCAGGTGCTCAAACACCAGCCCCATCTCGTGGTTGCTGATGGTTTCAGGGTGCAGGTCGATGCTGGCGAACTTCTGCGTCACCAGGTACAGCAGGTTGGCCTTGTCGAGCTGAACCAGCCAGTCGGAGAAGGCGAAGTGCTCGAAAACTTGGCGGGCGTTGGCGGAGAATTTGGCGACATAATCCTCCAGGTTGGCGCGTGTGCTGGTGGAACCTACCGAGCCTAGGGAGAACTGCGAGACGTTGTAAAAGGTGGCGCCGGCCGAGGTTGGCAGAATCAAGTCCATGTCCACGCCGCTGGCCTTCATACTCTCGTATTGACTTCTCACCTTGTCACGGGTCGGCTCTAGCACGCACTCCAAGCGGCGCAGCAAGGTAAAGGGGAGGATGATGCGGCCGTAGATGGACTGTTTGAAATCGCCGCGCAGCACATCGGCCACGCTCCAGATGAAATCGGCAAGGTTTTGCTGGTTCAAGCTGTTGTTCCTTACTGGGTGGGCGAGGCGATTGGCGCGCCTTCCTGCGGGATGTCTTGATTGATGCCAAACCTTAACCGGTTGGATAGCTCCGTACCAGTATCAGGAACCGGCTAAGGTACTGATTTGTCTATTCAGCTAGCGGGCTTTCCTTTCGGGAACATTCATGTCTTCGCCACGTCGCCGCGACTGTGCAGGGCTATGCAGTTGTAGCGAGTAGGGTATGAGCAACGCTATTTCCTGAACCTGGAGAGACCCTAGAAAATCAGGGAGATTCGAAGTCTTGGTAAGAACGAAAGCGAAAACCGGCACGCACCTGGTGAATATTTGAAAGTAACGGTGCGGCACTGATGCAAGGGGATTGGCAAAATTCGCCCCTCGGAGCGGCGTCTTGGCAGTCCAGATTAGGGTCTCATAGCAGTAGCCCATCAAGAGCCGCGGGCAAATTTCTTGAAAACTCGGAGCAGAATACCCCCTGCTCACCATCGCTCTCGCTGCACCGAATGAGAACACTGGTATTCCAGTTGGTATTCCACAGGTCAAATCTAACCGCTAAAAGCATAGAAAATTCATATGAATAGACGGTTGTTTCAAATTACCCCGGCCCACCAACTCTCAACGACAAGGCCCGCCAAGTGCGGGCTTTGTCGCATCTGGGGATTCATATCCGGAGAGCCCATGCGCCAGGCACTACTGATCATCGACGTACAACCCTGCTTTTCCCCGCCGCCATGGCTGGTCGAAGGCATCCGGTCGCTCATCGGCACACTGCCCAGCGTCGCCACGGTCGAACGTCACGACGAAAGCCGCACGCCTTTCCAGCGACAGCTCGGCTGGCACCCCGCGCCGGACGATGACAGCCTGATCGCTGCGGATCGCATTTTCATCAAACACGGTTATGCGCCGTCGCCGGACACGATCGACTATCTGAAAAGCTTGAATCTGGATCGCGTGTTGGTTTGCGGCCTGCAGACCGAGACCTGCTGCCTCGCCGCTGGATTTGCGCTGTTCGATGCCGGTTTACAACCGACGTTGCTCACGGATCTGACGGTGGGCTCGTCGCTGGATCGTTCGGGTGGGCTGGGTGTGCGGTTATGGGAACATCACTTCAAGCACACGCTGACGTCGAGTGAACTTCGCTCCTGTCTGCTGGTGTCCTAGGTAACTTCCCGCAGCACGCGTCGACTTTCATGAACTGGTTCAAGACACTTCCGAGCGCTAGTCTTCGCGCTCCGCTGCAAGCCGGCAGATGGTTTACCAAAGGAATTCGCCGGGAGCCTGAAACCATAGAGCGTTGTCATGAAAAAGACACTCGATGCCAAATTAAAAAGGAGAGAGATTGATTTCCTTCAAAATAAATCTGTCCCCTTTTCCCACAGCATTTCCTTCAGGAACCCCCGGCTCATTCCAGTCTAAGATCGGTAGCCACATCACTATGAGGCAAAAGGAAACTGCAATGCATAAGCGCAAACGCCGAAGTCGCTTCTAGAAACTTTTCGATTTTGGCTGCACGATTGCGCACACGTGCAAACCCATTCGCTTGTGACCTTTCGGTAGGCTCTTACCCAAAGCAATCTTTTACGTAAGGCTGGTATCGATCTCCAGCAGTTCATGAATACCCTGCTAATCTCCATAGCATGGTCAAAAGCTATGCTTTCTTTCCTCCTCGCTTCGTCTCGTGTACTTGGCGCTCAAGCCTTACAACATACAAGGAGTTACGCATGGACAAGGAGCGTTATCCGCCGCGTTTGGTGCAAAAAGGAAATCCAGGTTCGATAGGCATGCACCGCAGATCAGACTACCGGTCGCCGATACCTGGCGATAGCAGCCATCACGGCCATTTTACCACTCGAAAACCAATGAGCCGTCTATGATGGACTTGTTGGAGGCTGTCCTAGGCAATTGCGCGAGCTAAAACAACCATGAGCACTTCAAATATAGATCAACTACCAAATCAAAATAACACGATCAAATATTCAGGTATAAATCTGAGTAGAACCAATACCCATCCGCCTCATTAAAACTGGTGAGTACAATGATCCCACTAACGCAACAACTTAACCAACGCCTTATGAATACTCCAACGCAGGGGGATGTAGGAGTTGCACATCTCGCCATGGTGAACGCTGGATATGTTTTTGTCGGCTATCACGGCACAAGTACTGCCAGCATGAGAAGCATGGATGCCTGGGGGCTTGATCCGCATTATGCTGGCTCATCCATGGGACTTGCCAGGGGAATAGGTTTTTATGTTGCTAAAACAAAAAACCTGGCACTAGATTTCGAAGGAGAAGGAGAAGCTCCTGTATTAATGCGTGTTTATGCTAGAAATTTCAGGGCAATGATTTCACCGCTACACTTTGAGTACGGCGGAATGAGCACAAACGTTGGGACACCCGCAGCAGTTATCGCACAAACAACCGAGATAGTATTTAGAATCCCAGCCTATCCAGCTTTATCTTTATTTCGAACATCAGAAGCAATTGAAGACATAATCAACGAGCCGGTTCCAACTTATGAAACTCAAGAAGAGCCTTCCAATCCAACCTGGACCACCCCGCCAGGTAGAAAGCGAAGAAACAGCCTTCCTTCACACTTCAAATTATAATCACCCCCAAACAACTTACAGGTTCACTTAAATAGCCGGATATATTCCGGCTATCGAACCGTCAGCACACTATATCTTTTTGGACGTTATCACAGGGTCAATCACCTAACGCCCAGTTACGTCATGCTGGTGCCCTTGATTTGTTAATCACATTCCAATATCTGTCGCATTCATTTCCAAACCCTACAGTAATCATCGAGCCTATCAATCCATCCGGTCGCTCATTGGCACGCTGCCCAGCGTCGCCACCGTCGAACGTCACGACGAAAACCGCACGCCTTTCCAGCGACAACTCGGCTGGCACCCTGCGCCGGACAATGACAGCCTGATCGAGGCGAATCGTATTTTCATCAAACACGGTTATGCGCCGTCGCCGGACACGAACGATTATCTGAAAAGCCTGAATCTGGATCGCGTGCTGGTCTGTGGTCTGCAGACCGAGACCTGTTGCCTCGCCGCCGGATTTGCATTGTTCGATGCCGGGTTGCAGCCGACGTTGCTCACGGATCTGACGGTAGGTTCTTCGCTGGATCGCTCGGGAGAACTGGGCATACAACTGTGGAAACATCACTTCAAGCACACACTCAAACCCAGCGAGCTTTAGATCCTGCCAGCCTTAAAGCCCTCCAACAGGGGTAGCGCCAACACGCCCCCCCTGTTTTTCAGTGCCCTCATGCCTACCACGATAGTGCTTGCGCAATTTGATCTGCTGCAACTCTGGATCGACGATTATCCGTGAGAGGTGCCCGCAACAACGATCGTTGCCCGTTACGCTCCACAATCCAGAACGCCATTTTCGTCGGTGTTTCGTACGGGCCGCCAATGACAGGGTTTACGCTGGAAAAGCCCTGGCCATCCGGCAACGCCCTCACATCGAATTCCCACTTGTGGCCGGTGGGCGGGGAGTCATCATGGATGGCGGACTTGGGAGAGAATGTTGTCTTGTGAATACCTTCTGCTTGCAGGCCCAGGTTTTTCGACATGAAGGCGCGCAGCGTCGACTCCAGCTCCTGGTCTGATGACTGCGGCACGCCTACAGTGAGGCCGAGTTGGGCACCCGTTTGCAGATTTTCGTAAAAGAACCGGTTTTGGGTGTCGGGACGCAAACGGTAGTCACCGACGCGCAAGGGTAAATGCATGCCTTGACGTCGATTGACGAAAGCATTTTCTTCCTTCGGTACTGTCCATCCCAGAGTCGCATCGCTTTTCTGCCACTCAATAAGCTTACGGTTCAGGGAGACGGCCTCCTGACCTCGTCCCTGTCTATAGGCAATGTCCGCGGAGTAGTCCAGCGCACTGCGATAGAGGATTTCATTCTTGAAGGCACTTTCCCAGGCTGGTACAGCCAAACCCAACGAATGACGGGCAGCGTCAAGGTTTCCGCGCTGATATTGGGACAGACCGATGTAGGTGTGCATCCGCGCAATTTCGTCAGAAAAATACGCATCGGGGAGTGCCTGCTCGGCCAATTCGGCAGCTTTGGCCGCGCCATCAGGAAGCGTGGCGGACGATTCGATATCTCGGATCTGCTGGACCATCGGCCGCTCACGAAACAGCGGCGGCGCACTACGCCACTGCAATGCTGCGAGCAATTGGCGTATTTGTTCAGCCGCTTGAGTCTCGTCTCCCGATCCGAACGTAACATCGATATCCATGCGCCAGTCGCCCCGCAACGTCAGCCAATAAACTTTGATGCACTCCTTCTCCTCACATTCCGTTTGATCTCCCCGCTTGAAGGATGCCAGGCCATCGAAAGAGAGATCGGGCATTGTCACTTCCAGTGCACTCGGTAAATGCCGCTTATGGAAAGCATCCAGCGATTCCTGTCGCTCGGCGGCGCTCAACTTGCGCTGAGCTTCGTCATAGGACAAAGAGATCTCAGCGTTGAGGCGGCCGTTCGCCAATTCCTGTGTGAAAAGTAAACGGGAGGCGAAATCGCGCTTGGTGGCTGGCTCGAACCTGGTCAACTTCCACTGCCCCAGAATGAGGGGCATTGAGAAATCAGCCAAATCGTATCGCAAGCGCTGCTCATCCCGGGACAAAGTCCATAAACCGGGATCGGGACTTGCGATGGCGAACAACTTTGCTTGATATCGTGCAACGTCTGCTCTTTCACCCGCCATCATGCTCGCTTCGATTGCCCGGCCCAGCCTGTCTGTTACTCGGGGGTCGCGCCTGACCGATGCCCCGTTGGCAGCAGCTTGCTTCTCCCAGTACGCGATCTGCTCTTCAGCAGCACTACGAGATTCGTCGTATCGGGCCTGCTTGTATAGCAAATCAACGAGCAATGCCCCCGCATCAAGTTCCGTAAAATCGAGGGCACCACCTTTGCGACCGGCCTCCATGGCCGCTTGGGCAGAAACCGTAGCCTCCGCCAGCAATCCTTCTCGGTTCAGGCCCTGGGCTTCTCGCATCAGTCCTGCCGCGTCTGTCGCTCGAGTCTGGGCTTGAATCAGGGGCGCCACGAAGAAGGAAATACTGGATGACAGCAAAAGCGCGGCAATGAAGCGCCCGTGTCTTTTTTTTGTTGAACGCGTCATTTTTTCTCTCTGATACGCCTCTCATGGACGTGTCACATAGGCTTTAGAACGCGCATTGTGGCATGGTCCTCGCTAACCAGTGGCCCCCGCCTCCCACATAACGAGTCCTAGGAAATTTCCCTCAACACGCGTCGACTTTCATGAACTGGTGCTCCCCGTTCCCCACGGTTACCCTCCGGACTTCGCTGCACTCAGGTGAACGGCACAGACCCGCCGAAGCGCAAGGATCACCCATCACATGGAGCCCGGTCATGAAAAAAGACACCCCGAATCCTGTCGAGAGCCCGACGACTTCCGATCGCTCCGACACTGTTGTTCGCACGGACAACACCAGCAGACACAGTTCCCGGCTCGTTCCGGTCAACCAGATCTTCAGCGTGCGCCCTGATGTCGACTTGCTCACTCTGTTGGCCCACGCCAGCCAGAACCTCGCCTCGCTCAACGCCATTGCGCAGGATTTCATCCACCGCCCGGATGAAGCACAGCGCGCCCGGGCAGTCGTGATGCATCAATTGGCCGGGTTGGCGGAGATGCTGGTCGACAGCGCCTTGAGCAAGCTTGCCCCGCAGCACTTGTCCGCCGAATCGATGCCAATTCTCTGTCACTGACATCAAAGCTCGGGAGCATAAACCCACGATAAATACTCGCTGCCCTGTTCTGTTGCAGCCTTGTCCGGGGGTGAGTCGGGACATGAATTTTTCTTCACAGCTCCCTTTCCGCCAAAGCTGTAAAGTCCGCTCGCTCATTCAAGAAACTACGGTTCGCCCGCTCTCCTGCGGGCTTTTTTTTGCCCGGGATTTGGCGGCGAAGCGATACACATACGTGTCCTGAACCCCGTGTTGCTCCGAATGCCGGGCCTGAAGATGAACCCTGATCAATGCGAAGCCAGCGGCTGCGGCCAGACGCTGACTGCGCAAATTGGCAGAAGACGTAGTCAGGTAAAACGTGGCATCGGGAAATCGGCCCAGCACTTGAGTCAGCGCGGCACGCAGGTAACCCTTTCCCGAGTGTTCAGTGTTGGCCCAATAACCAACGACGTAACGATTACGCCCCCGCGGTTTCAGGCCGATACAACCGATGATCGCCGCCCCGTCGGCAGCAACGATGAAAAACCTGCGCTCTCCGGTTTCGCTGTCGAACTCATCACGAGCCTTGTGCATGAACTCCAGGGCCTGCGCCTCGGTGGTGTGCGCACGGGCCCACGACAAAAACTCCGAATGCTCCGGGTAACTGACGTTCAGCGCTTGCTGAAACGCAAGGTACAACCCCGGATCCGGGGATCTGATGAGCAATGCCTCGCCCCCTGCCTTTAACGCAAACTCCATCGCATCCTCCTTGAAAACGCCTTCGCGCACGACAAGCCCATACCTGACTGTGCAGCGAACGGCGCAAATTTATAGAACGAATCAAACCACCCGCGATTTGTGTTTTCCTGCCTGCCGGGCAATTCTGTTGATCAATCCCGAGACCCGGAGCATCCGATGCCGCTGTTGACCCTGCCCTGCCAACGCCTGACGCTCGCGGTGCTCGACCCGGATCAGGCGCCTCTGGAAAGCGATTTCTACCAACGCAACCTGCGCCATCTCGCTCCGTGGTCACCGATCCGCACCACTGATTACTTCTCTACCGAACAGATCCGCCGACGCCTGGAAATACAGGCCAGCGCTTTCGATGCCGGGCTGGCGGTGCATATGGCTTTGTTGACCCCGGACGGCGAACAAATGATCGGCGCCTGCAACTTCAGCGGGATCATTCGTGGTGCGTTCCAGGCGTGTTATCTGGGTTATCACATCGATGCAGCCCATCAAGGCCAGGGCTTGATGCAGGAAGCGCTGGAATCCGCGATCGCCTACATGTTCGAGGCCCAGAACCTGCACCGGATCATGGCCAATTACATTCCCGGCAACGAACGCAGTGCACGGTTGCTGGAACGGCTGGGTTTCGAGCGCGAGGGTTATGCCAAGGCTTACCTGAACATTGCCGGGCGCTGGCAGGATCATGTGCTGACGGCGCTGGTCAATCCGGCATTCGAAGCACCGGATCAGCGCTGGTCGCGGCGTCTTGCGTGAGTTTCACAATTTGTTAAGCATTGGCGAAGTATGCTCACGCCTCTCGCCCCTTCCGGTTATCTGAAACCTATGTCGTCGCGTGCCGCCACTTCACTGTTCCTGCTTGCCGCCCTGCTGTTTTTCTTCGCGCTGGGTAACCATCAATTGCAAGGCTCCACCGAGGCCCGCGTCGCCGGCATCGCCATGGAGATGCACCTGGACGATGACTGGGTGACGCCCCGTCTGTTCGGCGAACCGTTTCTGGAAAAACCGCCGCTGAGTCTGTGGCTGGACGCCGGCGCCATGCGCGTGTTCGGTGTTTCTCCGTGGGCGGTGCGACTGGCATCGGCGGTGGCTGGCCTGCTCAGCGTGATGCTGTTGTACGGCATGCTGCGGCGCTTCGAACGGCCGAAAGCGATCGCGTGGACAGCGGGCATTCTGCTGGCGACCATGGCCAGTTACTGGAGCAACGTGCGCGGGGTCGGCGAGGATGCGTTGCTCGCACTCGGCGTGACCACGGCGCTGCTGGCGTTCTTCCAGGCGCAACGAGCATCGACCCTAGGCAATTCGCTGCTGTTTGCCGTCGGGATTGCCATCGCCACGTTGAGTAAAGGTGTACTCGGACTGGCGATGCCGGGTGTGGTGATTTTCGCTTACCTGCTGGCCGACAACCTGATGGACAAGCGCTTCAAACTGACCGACTGGCTGCGGCCGGGATTGCTGACAATCGTCGGGCTGATTCCGCTGCTGATCTGGCTCGCGGTGCTCTATCAGCACGGCGGCGTCCAGGCAGTCAGAGAAGTCTTGCTGACCAACAGCGTCGGGCGTTTCAGCGGTTCCTTCGTCGAGGCCGGGCACTATGAGCCGTTCTACTACTACATCGCCAAACTGCCCGAAGCGTTCCTGCCCTGGAATATTCTGGTGTACTTGGGGCTGTGGCACTTCCGTAAACAATTGAAGGCCAATCGTTACCTGCTGTTTTTCAGCCTGTGGATCGTTGCGCAGTTCATCATGCTGACCCTGGCGTCGAGTAAGCGCACGGTGTACCTGATGTCGATGACGCCCGCGGCGGCGGTGATCGCGGCCGAATATGCAGGCGTACTGTTCGAGAGGCTGAAGGACCGTAACAGCGGGTTTGTCGGACGGATCGCACGTCATCGTCAGACAATCGCGGCCGGCTTACTGACGGTTGTGATCGCCAGCTATCTCGGCGCCGCGCAATGGGCCCTGCCAAACGCAGACAAGGAATTGTCGTTCCTGCCACTGACCGAACACATCCAGTCGCTGCAAGCCAGCGGCCATCAGGTCGCGCTGTTCCAGGCCAACGAACGGGTCGGCGGTGCCAGCGTGTTCTACACCCAGAGCGTCCTCAAGGGCCTGGACACCGATGCGCAATTGAAGGATTTCCTCAGTGCCTCGCCTTCGAACATCGCGGTGATGTCAGGGGATAGCGAACCCGCCGCCCCGCTGAAAGTGCTCAAGACCATGATGGTCGGGCGCCAGGCGTACTACTTCGTAGGCTATTAATGCCGTGACGCACAAACGAAAAACCCGCCGGTGATGGCGGGTTTTTCATTTCAGTGGCGACGCTTCAGAGAGAAACCTCAGGCTGTGCACTGAACACCTGTCGCTCACGCTTGCTCAACACCGGCAACTCCAGACGAGCCCGTCCATAAAACGCCAGCGCCGTCAGCAAACACGCCAGCCAGACGAAGATACCGGCCCAGAACGTGTGGGACATGTAGTGCCAGCCCTGCAGGACCCGCGTCGTGCCGTAGACGAAACCGAGCAACAGCGAGCCCCACAACAAGGCGCTGGAGAAGCGCCACTGATAACGACGCGCGACAAAATACAGCGCCAGCATGGTGAACCCGCCGGACGCATGCCCACCCGGCCAGCAACGACCGTCACCGGCTTCATGGAACAGCTGGAAATTGCTGTACCACTCGATGTGAGCCATTTTGCCGCCGTACAGCGTCGTCTCGATCGGGCAGTAAACACTGGTGTGGGCCTTGAGGAAGTGAATCACCCCGGTACACACCGCGAAGGCCACCACCACAAACAGAAAATCCCGGCGATGGTCAGCGGTAAAACGCAGCACCGGAGCCACTTTGCTGCGCTCCAGAAACCCGGCAAGGCCAGGGCGCTTCTGCGGATTGACCAACGGCCAGACCACCGACAGCATCGCGCCGACCAGCGCGATTTCAGCGGTCCAGTTCGGGATGATCCGCGCCCACTTGTGGGTCAGCTTTTCAAAGAAGTGAATCTTGTCGAGCGGGAAGGTATGGGTCAGCGGATCGAACAGCAGGTTGCTGAAGGCGATGTCGATGTGAGTCATGTCGAACATCAGGAACACCACCGCCGCACAAAACAGCGGGATGCCGAAGTTGTAAGCGTAAAAGCGAGAAGTCATCGGGTGGTCACCGTACGCCAGTCAGAGGCCTCGATGAAGCCGAGCATCTTTGGAGCCGCCAGGCTGGCAGCGGAAACGAACAGCGAAGAACCATAACCGAGGGTCGAGGCCGGCACCTTGAGGTCTTTTTCCAGCTGCGCCATGCACTCGCTGTGGGTAACCAGAATCAGGTTACGCCCTGGGACCTTGTGCGCGAGCGCGTCCTGCAACATGCGGCCCTTGCAACTGATCAGCCAGTCTTCGCCGGCCGTCGCCCGGTTGAACATGTAACCGGCGGTCTGCACGGTGCGGGTCATCGGGCTGTTATAGATGTCGGCGTTGTTCAGGCCCAGGCGCTCGAATTGCGCACCGACAGCAACCGCGACACTGCGCGAACGGTCGGTGATGCCGTCATTGCCGCTCAGGCACGGCGCCGGGGAGTGATCGCAGCGCTCGACATGGCGCACCAGCACGATCATGTCGCCCTTGGCCCAGCCGGTCGCCAACGCCTGCGCGCCGGCGACATTGCCGTGGGCGAGGTCAGGCACCGCCGCCGGGGCGAGCAGCCACAGGGTCAGCGGAATCACCAGTGCCGACACGGCCAGAACAACCCCGGCGTTTCGAAAGCGGGCCAAACCACTCAGATCGATCGAGCGTTTGACGCCGAACAGACTCAGTCTCAATTCCACAAAAATTCGCCTCGCCAGCCTATATCACTGTCATTTGATGCGGCGAAGGTACAGACGCCCCCGTGGGCGGCCGGTGAAAGTCATGTGAAAAAAGTCTTGGGATCCCTTGTTACAAATTCCGTCGGACAAAATCCTTTCAGCTCCAGGATTTGCGGCCGATACAGTCCTGCTAACACCCTTGCTGGCTCAAAAAAACAACAATCTTCCAGCCTAACCGACGATCAAGAAGCACAACGTTTCTGGAGGAATTGTGATGAATAGCTGGTTCGGCAACATCAGCGTGAACCTCAAACTGGGGCTGGGATTCGGTCTCGTCCTGGCCCTGACCTGCATTCTGGCCCTGACGGGCTGGACCAGCCTGGGCGGCCTGATTGACCGCAGCAACTGGATGAGCGACATCACCCAGCTCAACTCTGGCCTGACCAAGCTGCGCGTGGTGCGCCTGCAATACATGCTGACCAACGGCGACGAAACCGCCGCGCAGAACGTGCAGACCACCCTCGACGGTTTCGCTGCGCAACAGCAAGCGCTGATCGGCAAATTCAAGAGCCCGGAAAACGTCAAGTTGCTCAAGGCGCAGGCGGCAACCATCGCCGAATACCAGACGTCCCTGAACAAAATGCGCAACGCCTACCGCACCGGCAACACGGCGCGCGACACCATGAGCGTCAATGCCGAGACCGCGTACGACCTGATCGAATCGATCAGCACCCGCGTCCAGCAGATGGCCATGAGTGAACAGCGTTTCGAGCAGTTCCAGGCCATTACCGCCGCCAAGGAAGCCTTCATCCTGGCGCGCTACGAAGTGCGCGGCTACACCGCCACCACCAACGCCGAGACCGAGCAGAAAGCCGTCGGTCAGCTGGACGTGGCCATTGCCAGCCTCAAGCAACTGAACGCGCATTTCGCCGACACCCAGCAAGACGCCCTGCGTCAGCTGGAAACCGCGCTGACCAACTACCGCAGCGCGTTGCAGGCTTACAAGAATGCCAACACCGATGCGGTGCAGGCACGCAAGGAAATGACCGATCAGGGCGCCACCATCGTGACCCTGAGCGAGCAGATGTATCAGATCCAGCTAGACCGTCGTGACATGGAAAGCGCTCAGGCCCGCACCCTGCAACTGATCAGCACCCTGCTGGCCTTGCTGGTGGGCGTCATCGCTGCCTTCATCATCACCCGCCAGATCACCCGTCCGCTGCAGGAAACCATGGCCGTGGTGGAACGCATCGCCAGCGGCGACCTGAGCCACAACGTGATCGTCACCCGCCGCGATGAACTCGGCGTGCTGCAACAAGGCATCGCGCGCATGGGCGTAACCCTGCGCGACCTGATCAGCGGCATCCGCGACGGCGTCACCCAGATCGCCAGCGCCGCCGAAGAACTGTCGGCCGTAACCGAACAGACCAGCGCCGGCGTGAACAGCCAGAAGATCGAGACCGATCAGGTGGCCACCGCCATGCACGAGATGACTGCCACCGTGCAGGAAGTCGCGCGCAACGCCGAAGAAGCCTCGCAAGCCGCAGCCGCCGCTGACGGCGAAGCCCGCGAAGGCGACAAAGTGGTCAACGAAGCCATCGCCCAGATCGAGCGTCTGGCCAGCGAAGTGGTGCGTTCCACCGAAGCCATGAGCGTGCTGCAACAGGAAAGCGACAAGATCGGCAGCGTCATGGACGTGATCAAGGCTGTGGCCGAACAGACCAACCTGCTGGCCCTCAACGCCGCCATCGAAGCCGCCCGTGCCGGTGAAGCCGGTCGTGGTTTTGCCGTGGTCGCCGACGAAGTCCGTGGTCTGGCTCAGCGCACCCAGAAATCCACCGAAGAAATCGAAGGCCTGGTGGCCGGTCTGCAGAACGGCACGCAACAGGTTTCCGCCGTGATGAACAACAGCCGCGCCCTGACCGACAGCAGCGTCGCCCTGACCCGCAAGGCCGGTTCGTCCCTGGAAAACATCACCCGCACGGTGTCGAACATCCAGTCGATGAACCAACAGATCGCCGCAGCCGCCGAACAGCAAAGCGCCGTGGCCGAAGAAATCAGCCGCAGCATCATCAACGTCCGTGACGTGTCGGAACAGACGGCGGCGGCGAGTGATGAGACAGCCAAGTCCAGCGTTGAACTGGCGCGGTTGGGTGGGCAGTTGCAGCAGATGGTGAGCCACTTCCGCGTCTGACCTACAGTCAGCGCTGAAGCGAAATTCAATCGCGGGCAAGCCCGCTCCCACAAGGTTCTGAGGCGTGCACAGATACTGTGTTCGACTCTTTACCTGTGGGAGCGGGCTTGCCCGCGATTGCGATGTAACTGCCTATGAAGATAGGTCCTGCAAAAAAAACCGTGCCGTATCAGCGTAAAGGCAACTCCAATTCAACCCCGTCAAAACGTCTAAACCGTTCGTGGATTCGAGTTCCCAAGCCACCGGTAGATTGATTCTGCTCCAGCGCATTGCGCAACATCACACACGCCTGCTCCTCAATCGAACGACCATTGAATCTTGCCGTGGCCTCCAGCTTTTTATAGAGCTGATAGTCAACATTCCTGATGATTAAACTCGCCACAATCCCTCCAACGTATTGGCCCCTGAAGCATCGAGGCTAGCACGCAGCGTTTGATGCAAGGTTTCAGGTTGTAACGAAGGGATGGAGATCGCGTCTTGCCCACTCACCGCGTCCCCCGCTGCCGCAACGCCGACGGCATGAAGTACGAATCCTCCGGCACCGGTTGCGAGAAGTCGACGGTCGAGGCCTCTTCGTTATCCAGGTTCTGCACGTAGTACCGACGGGCCTGCAAGTCGTGGAAGACGTCGAGTGCGCTCCAGGTGGTGGGCAGGTCGTAGAAGTTTTTCAGGTAGGCCATCGACACGCGCCACAGCTCCCCTCGCCCGTCGTATTGATCCACCAGCGCGGCGCCCCAGCTGTCTTCGTCGAGGAACAGCACGCGTTTGGAATAGATATGTCGTGCGCCTGGTTTGAGTGTGCCTTCCACCACCCAGACCCGGTGCAGCTCGTAGCGGGTGTATTGCGGGTTGAGATGGCCGGGGGTGAGCAGTTGGGCGTATTTCACGTCGGGGCTGCCGACTTTGTAGTTGTTGTAGGGGATGTAGATTTCCTGCTTGCCCTTGAGCTTCCAGTCGAAGCGGTCCGGCGAGCCGTTGAACAGGTCGGTGTCGTCTGCGGTGCGCAGGCCATCGGATGAGGCAATCGGCGTGTCGTAGGCGAGGTTCGGTGCACGGCGGACGCGGCGTTGGCCGGCGTCGTAGATCCAGGCCTGGCGGGCGTCCTTGAGCTGGTCCAGTGTTTCGTGCACCAACGCTGCACCACCGGCGAGGCGGGCCGGGCTTTTCACGAAGGCGAGGTAGTAGAACAGGATGTTTTTCAGGTCGGCGAATTGACCGCCCGGGCGGTAGTAATTGAAGAAGCCCTCTTGCTGCGAGGTCACCAGCGCGAAGCTGCCGTTGCGCTGCACAGGTGCTTCGGAGGCGCGGCGGACCACGTAGATGCCGCGATAGCGAGTGATGTGATTCCACAGCACTTCGACACCATCCTTGGGTACCGGGAACGGTACGCCGCCATAGGCATCGGCGAACCCGCTGCCGCCCTCCAGCAACTTGGCCGAGGTCGCATTCTTCAGGGTGTTGTCATACAGCCACTGCGGCGCCGAACCGGATCGGCGCGAGGGATAGACCGGCATCTGGAAGGTGTCGGGGTAGCTGTTGAACAGCGCGATCTGGCCGGGGCTGAGGTGCGCCTTGTACTGGTCGAGATTGGCCTTGGTGATGGTGAACAGCGGTTTGTCCGCCGCGTACGGATCGGGGTGATGCTGGCCGGGCTTGTAGCCGGCCGGCGCCTGGGTGATGCCGCCAGTCCAGGCCGGGATGGTGCCGGCAGCGTTGCCGGCACGCTCGGCGCCCATGGGGGTCAACGAGGTTTTCAGTTGTTCGGCCTGCTGGGGCGAGATGGCGGCCAGCGTACTTGCAGCGGTCAAACTCAAAAACAACGCCAGCGTGGTCTTGGTCAGTCGTGATGCAGGAAACATGTTCGTTCTCCGAATTCAAAAACCTGTGGGCTCACAAGAAATACTTGAGGTTGAAACCGACGTTGTCGCGGTCGCGAATACCGTTGTTCTGCCCGCCGCCCCAGAACTCGGTGTATTGCAGTTCGGCTTCGAGCTTGTTCTGGTAGTTGGCCTTGACCCCCAGCGTGTAGGCCTTGCGACCCTCGATGGCATTGCCGGCCTGGTAGCTGTTGCCCTTGAAATCGTCCTTGTAGACGACGTAGGGCGAGACGTTGATCCCGGCGTACACGTCGTTCCAGGTGCCGTTGAACATCACCGTGTAGCTGTAGGAATTGCGATTGACCTGATCGTCGCGATCACCGCCGGACACGTACGAAGTGTTGCCGGTGCCGGCGTAGTAACGGGTGCTGCCATCGTAGGCGGTGTATTGCAGGCTGCTGCCGCGCAGGTGCTCGGAGGCCAGTTCGAAGATGCCGAACATCGAGTCGAACGACAGCGTCGGGCCGAAGTTGTAGATGCTGCCCAGCGAAGTGTTGAACGCTTCCACCCGCTCGGCGTTGTTGATCTGGCTGTCGAGGGTGACCATTTGCCCGCCGACGTTGATGGTCTTGCCGGACACGGCTGCGGCAGCACCGTTGGCCAGATCGCCGATCAGGTCGTTGGTGGCCGCGACGCCGATGGGCAGGTTCGGTCGATAGGCCACTTCACCGAACACCGAGGCATTGCCCAGCGTGGTGTTGAAGCTGAAACCGTACATGCGGATGTCTTCGGCATACCGCCGATGGGCCTGGATGTTGCCCATCACATCGGCGGTCGCCAGACCGTTGGCGAGAGCCCCGGCCTGACTGCCGGCAACGCTGGAGAGCATGTTGGTCAGAGCATTCATGTCGATGCCCTTGTAACCGCCAAGGTCAGCGGCGATGGTCGGCTCCTTGGCGTGGTAGTTGACCATGTACAAGCCGAATTCGGTGCTGTTGAGCTCTTCGGCGATGTAGCGAAAGGCGAAGCCGAACTGACCGTCGTTGCGCGCGTTGTAGTCCTTGCCGATCGACGCCACCTTGAGGGTGTTGCCGTAGGCCGGGGTCATGCCGTTGGCGTAGAGGCCGGTGGACTTCAGCGCCGGGCCGAGCAACGGGTTGTTGCCCAGTGCGCTGTACAGACCGATGACATTGCCAAACCCCGGCACCGGCGTATCAAGTGCGGTGCCGCTGAAGTTGTTGTAAGCGGTGTTGCCGCCGTCGGCGAACAGGTCGGTCTGCGAGTAGAACGTGCCGACCGGGTCGATGCGGGTTTCTTTCCAGTTGGTCTGGTAGAAGCTCTCCATCGTCAGGCTGTCGGTCAGGCCGATGTTGAAGCTGACCGCCTCCACCGGCATCAGCACTTCCTTGACCTCGGCGCCGGGCAAGCGGTACTTGGCGGCGTCCACCGGGTTGGTGGTGTTGATCCCGCCGCGATAGAAAATCCCCTCGCCCCAGTTGAACACCTGACGCCCCACCCGCGCCGTGACCGGCATTTGCGCAACATCCCAGCTGCCGTGGACGTAGGCGTCGAGCATCTCGATCCGGCTGCCGGCGATGTCGCGGGTCTGGCTGGTGAAACGGTCGTCCTGGGGATAACTCTGGCTCGGCTGCGACGGGCTGTTGTTGTGGTAGTAGTCGTTGCGCTTGTCCATCAACTGGGTGTCGTAGAACGCGGTGCCGCGCAGGAACATCCCGTAGTTCTGGTAGTTGGCTTCCAGCTCCGAAGTGATCTTGTACACCTCGGAAACCAGCCCGGTGTCGAAGTTGCGATTGCCGTCGTTGGTGTTGACGTCATCGTTGTTCTTGTCCCGGCCCTGCACCCGCCACAAGCGGCCATAGGACAAGGTCGTGTCGAGCGAGCCGGTGACCTGATTGTCCAGCACGCTGAACTCGGCGGCCTGCACCGCGTCGACTGCGCAGAGTTGCAGCAGCCCTGCCAAACCGACACCGGGGAGCGCTACGCCAGACAGGCGCAATCGAGTGTTGATCATCTGTTCCTCCTTCCCTGTTCTTATTGTTGTGTGTTGCCGCGATGCTTAGGGCGCCAGCCCCGCACGAACATAAATCCGGCTGTGGGCGCCGAAATGGCCGAGCAATTTGAGCAATTGCCGATTGAGTTCCGGGTGCTCGAAGGTCTCGCGCTGCAACTGATTGCCCGCGCTGAAATCGCTGGTGACCGGCGCCGTTTCCAGCCACTGGCCGATGGCTTCATCGAAGGCGGCAGAGTCGTCGACGGACTCGGCGCTCACCACTTCGCGCAGGTAGTCCACGGAGTACGGCGGGTAATGCGCGTCCCCGACGGCATCGGCGTAGGCGTCGATCATCGGATGCGGCTGACCGGCGCGCAGCACACGGCGCAGCCAGGTCGACTGGTATTTCTCGACCTCCATGTGGCGGGTCGCGACCCGTTCGATGGACGCCTGTTTGTCATCCGCAAAACCGGCCAGCGCCTTGCCCTCCAGCAGCAGAAGGCTCGGCAGTTCGACGCCCGGCAACGGCTTGGCGTGATACGGCTGGGTCAGGTCCTGAACGTGGTGCAGGCCCCAACCGAGAAAGCGATAACCCCAGTAAGGATGGCCGCTGGCAAACGCCAGTCGCGCCAGCCCCATGTATTGATACGCGCGCCAGTCCGGCCAGCTGCGCTCAAGAAATCCGGCAGCCGCATACACCACCGGGCTCTCATGGAAGAAGCCCATGTGGAACGGCGCCTGGGAGCTGTACTGGAAGCGCGCATCGCCAAACGGCTGCGGGCCGAAGCCGTACAACGCGGCGACTTCACCGGGGTTGTCGCTGAACAGATTGATGTCGTGGCCGTAGTCCGGCTCGTCGGCGGCACTGGCCAGCACGGCCAGGGGCGCGACTTTTTCGTGATCGGCTACGCGGATGAAACGCTGGCGATTCCACGGCGAAAGCGTTTGCTCCACCATGACCTGATCGGCCTGCAGATGCTCGCGCTCCGGCAGGTCCTTGCCCGGCAACGGCTGGATGACCATCGCCAGATAAATCTGCGGGTTGATCCGCAGCGCGGTGAGGAAGTCGTGGCGCAGATTGTCGCTCGGCTCGGCGGGCAACTTGAGGTTGTCGGGGCGCGGCGGGTACTGGTTGAAATGCTCGCGGGCGAAGCGTTCCTGCTCATCGAGCAACGCGGCGATGGCCGGATATTGCTCGGAGAGAAACCGCTCCAGCGGTTCGACTTCAACAGGTGGCGCATCGCGCAACGCCGGCAGGTCCTGCAACGCCAGGTAGCTGCCCACCGTATGATTCGACCAGCCCCACGCCGTCGGGACCATTCCACAAAGCAGCAGCAGGAGGAATGTCAGCTTCATTGCTTTTAGTTCTTGTTGGATGTGCTGTGGGGGATGAGCCTAACAACCGACCTCGCCCCTGACACTGTCCAATCTCACCAGAAAAGTTCTCCGATAGCGCCACATGCACTGTTCTTTCAGGCCGGGTAACCGGTGATCCTGCGAATGCTCTGGTACAACGGTTTGAGCTGCCGATACATGCGCAGATAGACGTCCTTGTACAGTCGCTCGTAGACCTGCTGCGCCTCGGGTTGCGGCTGAAACACCGCGCCAACCCGGGTCATCGCCGCAATTGCTGTGGGGAAATCCGCGTGTAGCCCCAGCCCGACCGCGCAGCAAATCGCCGCGCCCAGACCGGACGCTTCATAGACGTGCGGACGCTCCGCCGGCAGACCGAAGATGTTCGCCGTGAGTTGCATCGCCGCATCACTTTGCGAGCCGCCGCCAGCAACACGTAAACGGGTGACGGAGATCTTCGAGCGCTTCTCGATTTTCTCCATGCCCTGACGCAACGCATACGCCAGACCTTCAAGAATCGCCCGGTAAATGTGCGCACGGGTATGCACGTCGCCGAAGCCGATCATCGCGCCTTTGGCCTCCACACCCGGCTCACGAATCCCCGGCGACCAGTACGGTTGCAGCATCAACCCCATCGAGCCCGGCGGCACCGCATCGACCAGCGCATCGAACAGTTGTTCAGGCTCGATACCCTGCTCCTTGGCCTGCTGCATTTCCCGCAGGCCGAACTCGTTCTTGAACCAGCTGACCATCCAGTAGCCGCGATAAATCATCACTTCGCAGTTGTACTGATCCGGCACCGCCGACGGGTACGGCGGAATCAACGGGACGATTTCCAGATAGCGCGAGCGGGTGCTGGTGATCGTCGCCGTGGTGCCGTAAGACAGGCACACCGTGCCCGAGTCGACGACGCCGGAACCGAGCACTTCACAGGCCTTGTCGGCCCCCGCCGCGATCAGCGGAACGCCTTCGGGAATGCCGGTGTGAAGACTCGCTTCAGCGCTGATGTGGCCGAGGGTTTCACCGGGTTTGTGCAAGGTCGGCAACTGCTCGGGACGCACCGCCAGCGCCTGCCATTTCCAGTCACGCGGCGCGGCCCAGCGCAGACGTTTGAAGTCGAACGGCAGGTAACCGACGCAACATCCCACCGAATCGACGAAGCGCCCGCACAGGCGATGCGTGAGAAACCCCGAGAGCAGCAGAAACTTGTCGGTCGCCGCCCACACGTCAGGCTGATGCCGGGCGATCCAGTTGGCTTCGGCCTGGGTGCGAAAGTAATCCACGGTGGCCTGCGCGCCAGCCAGTTTGAACAGCCAGCCCCACGGTCCCTTGATCCCGCCTTCGACTTCGCTCTGGCGCTGATCGAGCCAGAGAATCGCCGGGCGCAGCGGCTTGCCTTGGGCGTCGACATTGATCACCGTGCCGCGCTGCGTCGTGAGAGAAACCCCGGCAATCTGCGAACGATCGATGCCGGTTTGCGCCCACACCTGCTGGCAGGCCTCGCCCAGTTTCGCCCAGTAATATTCCGGATCCTGCTCGGCCCAGCCCGGCTGCGTCGAGTAATAGGCCTGCAATTCAACCTTGCCCTTGCCGAGCAGGTTGCCCTGCAAATCGAAGAGCAGCGCGCGCACGCTCTGGGTGCCATTGTCGATGGCCAGCAGGTAACGCTTGTTCGGGTGGTTGTCCATGGAACTCTCTTCGAGGGGCATCACTGCGCGATTTCCGGCAGGCCGTGATGGCGTTGCCATAACGCCTGGTAGCGTTGCTGTTCCTGTTGCCAGTGTTCGTCGTTCCAGCCCAGTCGCGGCTGGCAGAGTTGGCGAATGGCCGGAAAATAATCTGCTCCACCATGGGGCAGTAACAGGCCGAGACGGGTTCGGCGCAGCAGCAGGTCATCCAGGTGCAGGACCATTTCCGCTTCGCAGGCGAAGGCCAGTTCTGCCCACAAGGTGTCGGTGGCGCCGACGGTGTCGTGGCCCAGTTCGGCGAGCAGTTGCGCCAGTCTCGGCAAGTCCCGGCCATGTCGCCCGGCCAGACGTCGCCACTGGCCCGGGCTGAGGCCGGGGATTGTCAGTGGCGGCACGGCGGCAAACACCGGCGCGGCATCGTCATCGAAGGAACGGCCGAGCATGTCGGCGCACGCCTTGAGCACTTCGATGGCTTGCGGGCGGAACGTCGTGAGTTTGCCACCGGCCAACGTGACGCAGCCTGGCTCCTGCCACAGCACATGTTCACGGGTTTCGTTCGACGGTTTGTCTTGATGCTCACCCGCCGCACTGCCCACCACCGGGCGCACGCCCGACCAGGTTGAAAGCACATCAGCCGCTGTCACTTCAGCGCCGGGAAACTGCTGTCGGCAGGCGGCCAGCAGATAGTCCAGTTCTTCGCCGCTGATGCTCGCGCTCTGGTCCAGATTCTCGCGATGATCAAGGTCGGTGGTGCCGACCACTGTGGCGCCTTCCCAAGGGAAAACGAACACAGGACGCCGATCCTGCTCGTGCATAAACGTAAAGGCCTGCGCCACCGGCAAGCGCCAGCCCGGCAGCAGCAAATGACTGCCGCGCAACGGACGCAACTGGCGCGGAGCCTCGGGCGGACGCAAGCGTTCGGCCCAGGCGCCGGTAGCCACTGCCAGCACACCACAACGCAATTGAATTGAAGCGCCGGCTTCGCAGTCCTCGACCTGAACCCCGCACACCCGCCCGTTTTCACGCAGCACATGTTCGACACGCATGCCGTTGAGTACCACTGCGCCGTCGGCCCGCGCTTCGCTCAACACGCGCATCACCAACCGTGCGTCATCGGTCAGCGCATCGACAAAACAGGTGCCGCCCAACAGGTCATTTTCTTTCACGCCCGGCGCGAGATAACGCAGTTGCTGCGCGTCATGGAAACGATGGTCGCGCCGCCCCGCCAGTGCGTCATAGATCGACAACAGACCACCCAGCACCCGCGGCCCGGGAAAGCCGCCGCGATAGTGCGGCATCATGAAACTCATCGGTTCCACCAGCCCCGGCGCTTCGTCGAGCAGACGCTGGCGTTCGCGCACCGAATCGCGGGTCAGTCGCCACTGGCCCTTGGCGATATAACGCAAACCGCCATGAACCATTTTCGATGATCGACTGGACGTGCCCCAGGCAAAATCTCGCTGCTCCAGCAGCAGGCAACGCCAGCCACGACGCGCGGCTTCACGCAGGATTCCGGCACCGCTGATGCCGCCGCCGATCACGATCAGGTCCCAGGTTTCACCCGCCAGTGTCGGCAGGACCTGCTGGCGCCATTCGGCGTTCCAGTCCGCGCTCATCGCCGTCACTCCTGCAACAGCGTGCCGGGGTTCAGGCGCCCGGCCGGGTCGAAGTGCCGGCTCAGCGCCTGCAAGGTGTCCATCGCCAGCTCGCCCTTTTCGCGCAGCAGGTACGGCGCGTGATCCTTGCCCACGCCGTGCTGGTGGCTGATGGTGCCGTGGTTGTCGACGATGGTCTGGCTGGCCGCATGCTTGAGGGCCTTCCAGCGGGCCAGCGTCGCGGGATAGTCCGCCGCCGGGCGAAACACGTAGGTGGTGTAGATGCTCGAGCCTTCGCCGTAGACGTGGGACAGATGCGTGAACACATGCACCCGCTCTCCTTCAGCCGCGAGAGCATCGCGCAGGCTGTTTTCGATCAGGTTGAGCAGGTTGTCGACGTTGCTCCAGTCGGTGGCGGTTTCGAGAGTGTCGACCACATAACCGGCGTTCCACAGATTCTCGCGCAGGTAGGGAAAACGGAAGCGGTTCTGCGCCCACTTCTTGCCGAGCAGTGTGCCGGTGAACACACCGCCGAATGCCTTCAGATGCTGGCGGGCCTGACTCAGGGACAGCGCATTCTGCTTGCGATTGCCGGTCACGCCGAAGGTCAGCAGGCACTTGCCTTCACCCGCTCCGCGCAAACTCAGATACTTTTCCAGCCAGGCGATCTGTTGCGGATGGCCGGCCAGCGCCAACTGGGTTTCGGTTTCCACCGCGTTGGACAGACGCAGCATCGACAGCGGCACTCGCGCCTGGGCCAGTTGCTGAATGGCCTGCAGTGCCTTGCTCCAGCTGGACAGAAACACACCGTAGAAACGCTCATCGGCCGGCAGTGCGCTGACCCGCACCTTGACCTCGGAAATGATCCCGAAGCGCCCCTCGCAACCCAACACCACTTCGCGCAGATCAGGGCCGGCAGCCGAGGCCGGGAAGGTCGGGATTTGCAGCGGCCCGGCAAAGGTTTCCAGCGTCCCGCCGGCGAACAGTTGCTCGATCCGCCCATAACGCAGCGATTGCTGGCCACTGGAACGACTGGCCACCCAGCCGCCCAGCGTCGACAACTCCCACGACTGCGGGAAATGCCCCAGCGTGTAGCCACGGGCGCGCAATTGACTTTCCACCTGCGGCCCACTGGCGCCGGGGCCGAAAGTCGCCAGCAGACTCTGTTCATCGAGGTCGAGCAGGCGATTCATCCGCGCCAGGGAAACAGTTACTACGGGCCGCGCGGAATCTGTCGGATTGATGTGCCCGGCCACTGACGTGCCGCCGCCATAGGGAATCAGACACAGGTCCTGCGCCTGGGCGAGCGCCAGCAACTGGCGGATGTGTTCAGCGGTTTCCGGGAACGCCACGGCGTCGGGATAGTTACCCAACGCCCCTTCGCGCAATGCCAGCCAGTCCGGCAGGCTCTGCCCCCGGGCATGCAGCAGACGGTCATGGGCATCGATGCTGTACAACGCGTGCTCCGCCAGCCGCGAGACCGGTACGCGGGCCATCGCCGCTTCAAGCGTCGCATCGGGCAGCGCTCGGCCCTCCCCTAGTCGCTCATGGAGAAAACTTGCGCCCTGGGCCGGCAGTTCGACCACCGTTGTTGCATCTCCCCAGCCGTTCCAGCGTCGCATGCGTGTGTCCTTCTGTGCAGTCTGATCAGTGAGATTTCAGGCCCTCATACTAGTCAGCCGGCCGAAAGTGTCACGGTCGCATCCGGCCAGTTCGAGTAGCCAATTGAGTCAAACGTCGCGCAAGCGTCAGCCATTTACTTTAGTCGTGGATTCAAATTACCTTTCAGGGCGCTCATCCGCCCACGGCGGCCTCGATCAAGGGAATACGGTCATGCAATCGCTCGGCTTCACCTCCGTTCCGCCGCTGCTCAAGTACCTGCGCCACGCCGAACATCTGGGCATGGCCATCGAGCCTGCATTGGCGGCGGCCGGGTTGCAGGCGCAGCAGTTGAGCGACAACAGCCTGCGCCTGCCGGGTGAAACCCATGAACGGTTGCTCGATTATTTCTGCGAACACTCGGGCGATCCGCTGTTCGGCCTCAACGCCGCGAATTTCGTGTTGCCCAACTCCTGGAGCGTGCTGGGTTACATCACCATGAACTGCGCGACACTGGGCGACGCCATGAGCCGCATCATGCCGTTCGAAAAACTGGTGGGCGACATGGGTGTGAGCCGCGCCGAGGTTCAGGACAGCCATGTGCACCTGATCTGGAGCTGCCGCTTTGAGCGCCCGCGAATTCGCCGGCATCTGGTGGAAAACGTACTCGGTTCCTGGCTTCAATATGCGCGTTGGATCGCCGACACCCAATTGTCGCCGGCCGCCGTGTGGCTGGAACACTCACGCCCGGCGGACACGACGCTGGAACAGTACGAACAGTTTTTTGAATGCCCGGTGCTATTCGATCAACCGTATTCCGCGCTGATCGTGCCGCTGCCGTATTTGCAGTTGCCGTTGCGCCAGGCCGATGCGCATTTGCTGCGCACGCTGGAAGAGCACGCGCAGAGCCTGATGGCGACACTGGAGGATGCGTCGCTGGAGCAACGGGTCAAAAGCATCCTGCGCCAGTTGCTCAAGGAAGGCCTGCCGCGCAAGGAACAGGTGGCCGAGCATCTCGCGGTGTCCGTGCGCACGCTGCAACGCCAGTTGCATCAGGCCGGCACCTCGTATCAGCAGATCCTCGATGACTTGCGCCAGGAGCTGGCCGAGCATTACCTGTTAAACAGTACGTTGCCGATTCAGGACATCGCCCAGTATCTGGGCTTCACCGAACCGCGCTCCTTTCACCGCACATTCAAGAGCCGGCGTGGCATGCCGCCCGGTGAGTTTCGGCAGACTCACCGGGTATCGAACGACAGTTAGAGACTGATCGCGTTGGTGAACACCAGGCGATTGCCGAACGGATCGGCGATGGTCATGTCCTGGCTGCCCCACGGCATGGCCTGAATCCCCGGGTGCGAGAACTTGTAGTTCTTGGCGATCAACTGCTGCTGGAAGGCCTCCAGCTCATCGGTCTCGATCCGCAGGGCCGAACCCGGTGTTGCATCGCCATGATGCTCGGACAGGTGCAGCACACACTCGCCCCGGGAGACTTGCAGGTACAACGGGAAACCGGGTTCGAAACGATGCTGCCAGTCGATCTTGAAACCGAGGAAGTCGACATAGAACTCCAAGGCCTTGGCTTCATCGAAAATCCGCAGGATCGGGGTGGTTTTACCGAAGCTCATGGGCATGTTCTCGCGTATGGGATTCGCCCGCCTGAGGCGGGCGTGTCAGGTTCAAACGGCCTGCTCAGCGCACTGTCTTGAGCGTGAGGTCATGGTAGTAGTGGTTGTTCTTGTCGGTACGGGCGAAGAAAAAGTAGCCGTAGTCCTGCAGGTAGTAATACGTATCCACCCGGCCGTACTGATCATTTTTCTGCTGGCAAGAAAGTTCTTTGGCCCCGCCGCTCAGCGTGGCATTGAGTTCATTGGCAGACAGGTCACGAACCACCGTGCATTCATTGCGGCGAGTGATTTCACCAAGCTTGCCGATCACCGAATTGGACGTGCGCAGTTGCATGATGTAACCCAGCTTGCCGTTGACCGGCATGTGCTGCCAGTCACCACTGAAGCTGAGCTCCTCCACGCTGGAGCCGTCTTTCATCGACGACGGCTTGCCCACGCCGAACTCCGTTTGCCTCACCAGCTCGAACAGCCCACGGAAGGTCACGCTATTGCCCTCGTAGCCGTTGCCCGTCAAGCGCTGGGTCGACTGGCCACTGACAGCGTCGACACCGAGGAAACGTTCCTCGCGCATGTCCTTGGTCGTGGACTCGTAAGTGGACTTGCCTACCACTTCCACGTAGCTCAGAGGCTTGCTGACCGGGGTCATGTTCAGGTTCTTGATCGCGGAAAGTACCTTGTCGGATACCATCGGCAAAGTCGTCGGCTGGGTCTTCTTGGCACGGGGTACGAACACCGGCAACTGCGCGATGGATTGCGGCTTCTCACAGGCCAGTTTGAACAGCATCTCGTAGTCGTCGTTGCTTCCGGCAATTGGCTGGGCGGCCAGCGAAGTGCGGTCCTGGCCGTCGGTCACGGTGTTGTCGACATTGAGGTCATACCCCCCGATCGGACGGAACACCTGTTTGGAACAGTTGACGGCATAGTGCTCACGCTTTTGTGCATAAGGCGCGTTGTAGGGCATATCGAACGCTACATACGGATTGTCGTACGCGGCCCAGAACTTCAACTCATTGCCTTCGGTCTTGAGGCTGTTGCGGTCGATCATCACCCATTGCTGTTCGCCACTGCCCTTGACCACACGCCAGTCCGCCTGTGGCGTCTGCGCGCAGGCACGAATGAAATCAGGGTGACGCTTGAACGTCGGATACGCCGACGCAGGAATCGGCAAGCCCACGCTGTACTCGCGGCCATTGCCCCCCAGATAGCGACGCACGGAACTGGTCAGGTACAGAAGGCTGCCGCGATCCGCCGTGCAAGAGGCTTCAAGTTGCGCGAGGATCCCTGATCCCGCTTGAGCGTTGCCTGTGTCGCTGGTTTGAAAGCTCAAGACATCGCCTTCGCGAATGATCGAGTCCTGCACGATCGGACGCATCAGGATGCCCCCTGTTTCAGCCTGGGAGGCGGCGGTTCTGACCTGCGGGGTGACGGCGCAGCCAGTCAACAGGGTGATGGCTACGAGCAAACTGACGCGATACATGAAACTCCCTGGGCGACGTACGCCAAATCCACTGGATGTCAGCAATTCGGCTTGGTCGAGGGAATCTTTAGTCTCAATGTGCCATCACGCTATCAATCCAGCTTCCCTGCCCTCACAACGCGCGCGCGAATCCCGCGCGCAAATCCCCCTGTCTGGCAAGGAATCGGCCTTCACGCCGGCCGCTGGCCTGTCCGTCGCGATAACTCGACACGCCATTGATCCACACCCCGTCAATGCCTTGCGCCGGTCGTTGCGGATCGCTGAAATCAGCCACGTCACGTACGGTTGCGGGGTCGAACAGCACCAGATCGGCCCAATAGCCTTCCCGGATCTCGCCTCGTTCCTTCAAGCCAAAGCGCGCCGCCGAAAGACCGGTCATCTTGTGCACGGCGGTGTGCAGCGGAAACAGGCCTACATCACGACTGAAATGCCCGATCACCCGAGGGAAAGCGCCCCACAGACGTGGGTGCGGGAACGGGTCTTCCGGCAAGCCGTCGGAGCCAACCATCGTCAGCGGATGGGCGAGGATGCGGCGCACGTCGTTCTCGTCCATGCCGTAATACACCGCGCCCGCCGGTTGCAGACGCTTGGCGGCGTCGAGCAATGGCAGGTTCCATTCCGCGGCGATATCCATGAGATCACGGCCGCCCATGTCCGGATGCGGTGTCGACCAGGTAATGGTGATGCGGTGGGCATCGGTCACCTGCTTCAGATCCAGCGTCGAAGAACTCGCCGCATACGGGTAGCAATCACAGCCGACCGGGTGGGTTTTCGCCGCTTCTTCCAGCGACGCGAGCAACTGCGGACTGCGCCCCCAGTTACCTACGCCGGCACACTTGAGGTGGGAAACGATCACCGGCGAACGGGCGTGGCGGCCGATGCGAAAGGCTTCGTCCATGGCCTCCAGCACCGGTTCGAACTCACTGCGCAGATGGGTGGTGTACACGGCGCCGAACGCGTTCAATTCTTCAGTCAGCTGCATGACTTCATCGGTGGATGCCGAAAACGCACTGGCGTAGGCCAGACCTGTGGATAAACCAAGGGCGCCCGCCTCCAGGCTTTCACGCAACTGCTCGCGCATCGCGGCGATTTCATCGTCAGTCGCCGTGCGAAACAGATCATCGAGGTGATTGCTGCGCAGCGCCGTGTGCCCGACCAGTGCCGCGACGTTCAGCGTGGTGTTGGCCGCTTCGACCGCCGCGCGGTAATCGCTGAAACGTGGATAGACGAATGCGGCGGCAGTGCCGAGCAGGTTCATTGGATCCGGTGGATCGCCCTTGAGACTGACCGGCGCGGCGCTGATGCCGCAGTTGCCGACAATCACCGTGGTCACGCCCTGGCTGAGCTTGGGCAGCATCTGCGGCTGGCGGATCACCACGGTGTCGTCGTGGGTGTGCACGTCGATGAAGCCCGGTGCCAGCACTCGGCCGGCGGCGTCGATTTCATCGGTGGCGCTCACATCGCGCAAGTCACCGATGCGCGCGATGCGGCCACCGAGGATTGCCACGTCAGCGGTATAGCCGGGGCTGTTGCTGCCGTCGATGACCAGGGCGTTGCGAATCAGTGTGTCGTACAGCATGTCAGTCTCCGGCGGCAGCTCGGCGTCAGTGTCTGCCTTTGATCAAATGGTGATCGAATCCTTGTTCGATCAGGTAGCGCCAGGCTACCTCGACTTCCTCGGGAATCACCTGCTCGACCTGAAAGCCCAGCGAAGGGTAAACCATGATCCGGTGCACATCCCCGACCATTTCGTCGATCAGCCCCAGAACCCCGATCAGGTTGCTGACCTCCCCCGGAAAACTGAACGACGGCGCATCCACCCAGGCCTCAAGCCCTGGCCATTGAACGGGCAAGGTCAACGCCACGCGCCGGATCGAATTCGGTTTGGTCAGGAACGTCGCCCGGCGCACGTCCGGGAACAACGCTCGGGCAAATGCGATGTTCTCGGCGAAGTTGGTGGCACGGGATTCGAGGGTGAATTGATCCGGCGAAACACCTTGAATCATGGCCCGTTGCGCAAAAATATCGGCTTCGGTCCGTTCCCACAAATGCTTCGTCCAGTTACCAGTATTGCCGGTAAACAACAGATGCGGGGCGACGCCTTTTTTCAGCAACTGGCAGGCGTAATCGCAGACTCGAAGGTCGTAGGAGCCGCACACCACGATCAGCTCACACTCGCTGTGTTGGCGCCCTGCTCCCAGGAAATTCCACAGGACGGTCGCGTGTCGCAAGGTCGGTGTCATGAGCGTGCGAACCTCTGGGCAAGCTGCCCGCTGATAAACAACCCACCGTCGGCATAGAGGTGTGTATCCACCCCGCCCTGCGAAACCGGGAGCGCCGTGAAATCCGCGTACGTCCGCAGTGCCCCGTGAGCGCTCAGCGTCGGATCGTCGCCGATACCGATGCACAGCGCGCCGCTGCTGACCGCCGACTGCACGCCGCTGACGGAATCTTCGAAGACCAGGCATTCATCGCTCTGACGCTCCAGTCGGGCGGCGGCCAGGCGATAAGGATCGGGAGCCGGTTTGCCACTGCGCACATCGTCGCGGCAGATGATGCAGTCGAAAACCGACGTCAGGTCGTGTTGCTGCAAGACGTGGTCGACTCGCGCTCGCCAACTGCTGGTCACCAGCGCCAGCGGCACGCGCCCATTCAATTGGGCGATGAACGCAGCGACGCCCGGCACCAGCGGACAGATCGAAACCTCTTCGATGGCGTCGACTTCTTGCTTGATGGCCACGCGCGTCTGTTCGTCGAACTGACCAAACAGGGCCTGCAGGGTGTAACCGCCCGGGCGACCGTGAATGTGATCGTCGATGAACGCCTGATCGACGGCAACACCGTAGTTGCGCGCCACCGTGGTCCAGGCGAACTCGATGACCTCGCGAGACTGGATAAGCACGCCGTCCATATCAAAGCAGACGGCTGTAAACGTTCGTTGTGGCATCGGTTGCACTTCGCATTTTCTGGTGAGCAATGAATGCCAGCACGGTTCCCATCAGGGCAAACAGCGCCATGACATACCAGGACCATTGTGGCTGCGTCTCGTACAGATACCCGGCAAAGGGTGTGGCCAGCCCCATGGGCAAGGCAACCGCCAGCGAGTAATAGACACCCTGGGTAAACACCTGGATATCTGGCGGGGCGTGATCGCGAATGCAGCGCATGATCGCCGAGTGATACGCCGCGAAACTCAAGGCGTGCAGGCATTGCCCCAGCAGGATCACCGGCACCGCATCGCTGTCGGAAAACAACGCCCAGCGCGCCGCCGCACAGACACTGGAAAACATCACGATGGACAACGGCGAACAGAACGACAGGACTTTGTTGGAGAACGCGAAATAAGTGATTTCCGCGATCACCGCCACTGACCAGAACACCCCGATGGCGGTTGAAGAGTAGCCCTTCACGCCCCAGCCGATCGACGCCGTGGAAAAGTACAGGGTGTGACTCAGTTGAATGAAGCTGGCCGCCGCAATCGCGACCAACAGACTTTTTTGCGCGAACAGCGCTTTCCAGTCCGGTCGTTCAAGGGTGCGACTGACCGGTTCCAGATGGGCACGGGAGACCTGACGCTTCAGCCACAGGCATGCCAGTGCGGTGAGCAACATGCACGCGGCAATCACCACCGGCACCCATGACTGGCTGTACTGCGCAAACAACAGGCCGCCGAGGGTCGAAGTCAGGATAAACGCTGAAGAGCCCACCGCACGGACCCAGCCGTAGTTCTGCAGGGCTTGCTTGTCACGCTTGAGCAGATAGGACTCGGACAGCGGCAACACCACCATCCACAGCCCGCCGAACAGGATGCTCAGGCACACGAATCCCCACAGGTGCACCGGCATGAAATAGAACAGCAACGTACACAACGCTGCCGAGAAACCGAGAAAAGCCGCGAGCCGCAATTGGTCCACGCGCCAGTCGGCCACGTAAGTGATCAACACTCCGGTCACGACTTGGGGCCAATAGACCGCCGCGATCAGCAGGCCAATCTGACTGGCGCTGAAACCCAGCGAATTCAGCCAGGTCGGCCAGAACGGATAGATGATCCCTTCTGCCGCAAAGAACCCGAAAAAGATCAGATACATGGGTCAACCATACGCTCGATGCTCCTGAGCAGGGCTCCAGCGGAGCCCTGTAACCATCCATCCATTATTCGAAGCGTTGTTGGGTGAAGCTGTTTTTGCCTTTGCGCCAGACAATCAGTGATTCACTCATCACCACCAGATCGACCATCCCTTCTTTCAACGCATCCAGCGCATCCTGAGGCGAACACACGATCGGTTCTTCGTGCCGGTTGAACGAGGTATTGATCAACGCTGCCTGACCGGTCCGCTCATGCCAGGCATTCAACAGCCGATGCATGAATGGATCACGCTCCGGGCGAATGATCTGCGGCCGCGCCGTGCCGTCGATGTGCACCACCGCCGGACTGGCCTCGCTGAACTGCGGATGACAATCGTAGGTCATGGTCATGGTGTCTGCCGCCACTTGATCCTCGTCCCAGCCGATGTAACAGGCCGCCGCCTGTTCGATGGCGGTGACCGGGCCGAAGGGCATGAACTCCGTGCGGTGCATGCGTTTGTTCAGCCAGTCGTTCACTTCGCCATCCTGCGCGTGATAGACGATGCTGCGGTTGCACAGTGAGCGCGGGCCGAACTCCATCTTGCCCTTGAACATGCCCAGCACCTGGTTTTCCATCAGTGCGTCGGTCAGCACGTCGATGATGTTCGACGGTGTGTGATAACCGAGTTCAGGGTAGTCGCGATGGATCAGGTTGATGTTCTGCGAAACGCTGCGCGATTCCGGCCCGAGGGTCATCGCCGGGTTCTTGAAGCGTGTGCCGTTCTCCAGGTACGCCGCTCCGACGGCCGCCGCCAGTGCCAGCCCGCCATCGCCCATGCACGGCAGCACATAGACGTTTTGCACGCCGGGAATCTCGCGTAGGCGCTGGTTGAGTTTGACGTTGCCAAACACACCGCCGGCCAGGCACAGGTTGGTACTGCCGCGTTGTTCCAGGTGATGTTTGACGATCGCCACCAGCAAGTCTTCGGAGTGGCGCTGCACGGCGGCGGCGATATCCTCGGGGGTTTCCCGGGAGAAAAGGGTTTCCAGTGATTCGCTGTAGTGGTTGTAGGACGGCACGAACAGGTCGCCGCAACGGGCCTTGATGCGCCCGTCTTCAAAACGGATCATCTGCTGCATCACCCCCAGCAACTTCTGCGGATCACCAAAAGCGGCCAGTCCCGTGACCTTGCCTTCATGCCGGTTCGGTTTGTAGCCCAGCAAATGAGTGATCCGGCCGTAGAAGTAACCCAGGCTGTCGATGCTGGTTTCGCGTTGCAAAACCGTGGTTTCGGTCGGGCTGTACCAGGTCACGGTCAGCGACTGGAAGTCGCCGCGCCCGTCACAGGTCAGGGTCAAGGCCTCATCGAACGGCGAGCAGACATAAGCACCAAGGGCATGGCATTCATGGTGATCGATGTAATACGCCTTGCCGGCCAGGCCATTGGCGACAATGTATTGATCGAATTCGGCGCGCTTCTCTCTGTCGTTTCGGACTTCATCGGTAACACGCTGGCGGAACTGCGCCAGGCCTTCGGGGTTGTTCCGGACTTCCTCGACGATTCGGTCGAAATACAACTCAAGGTGTTTATCGGCGTTGAAACCGGCATTCCATCCGTAAGCCACGTAGTCGATATCTTCCAGTGACACGCCAGCCTGGCTCAACACAAACTCGATGGACTTGGCGGGCCAGATCTTGTGATCCTTGATGCGGGTGAAACGCTCTTCGCTGACTGCCGAGAGAATCTGACCATCGCGTACCAGGCAAGCGCCCGACAAATCGTTATTGGTAATGCCCAAAATGACCATAACTACTCCTTGTTCTTGCCAATTTCGCGGATGAGTGTGCCCACGACCGAAGAGCGCAATGCTCCGGCCAAGGCGCGTGGCGCCGTGTCATGAACCGTGAGGAGGCGAAATCATCTGGTTCGCCCGGGATATGCCTTTACGTGCAGGCAGCAGAGGTGCGTATTGCCATCGCAAATTCCTTTTTGCAGAAAAATTCCACGGGCGTTACCCACCGACCTGGCCTCATGGCCAGACAACCAGTGGGTGCCCGCTATCCTACAAACCGGCCAGCTGTGTTGGCCATGCCTGTGCGGGGATCAGGCTAGTAGGAAATTTCTGAACGTTTCGATGAGCCTCGGCATCCTGTCCGTCTTTTCCGGGGCATAAAAAAACCTGTGGGAGCCGGATGGCTCCCACAGGTTCAAGTGTGGTGTGTGGACTCACACCATTTCGTTGCGAATCCACTCGACCACTGACGTGCGCTTCGGTACCCAGCCCAGCAGCTCACGGGCGTGTTTGCCGCGTACCCGGCTGTTGGAGCCCAGGCCGTAGTTGGCCATTTCGTAGCCCCACTCTGCTTCGGCGTCTTTCAGCGGCCAGTCTTGTGGCTGGCCCAGATTCAGGGCTTCGGCCATGGCGGTGGTCATGTCGATGAACGACGCTTCGCCGCTTTCGACGAAGTAGAACGTGCCCGGGACGTTTTTGGTCAGCGCCAGCAGGTACAGAGACACCACGTCTTCGATGTGCACGTTGGACCAGATGTTCTGGCCAGTGCCGACGTGACGCACCACGCCGCTTTTGCGCGCCTGTTTCAGCAGGCGCGGCAGTTGCACGCTGTCGCGATGGACGCCCAGGCTGTGGCCGTAGATCAGGGTGTTGCAGATGACGGCCGAGTTCACGCCGTCCTTCGCTGCCGCGAGGATCAGGTTGTCGATGGCCACGCGTGCGGCTTTGTCGACAGTCGGCTCCGGCAGGTTGTCTTCGAAGTAGATGACATCGCTGGATTTGCCGCCCGACGCATCGCCGACGATGCTCGAACCGCTGGTGTGCAGGAACACTTTGTTCGAGCCGCGCAGGGCATCGAGCAAGGCTTCGACCGCGCCGCGATGGTCGCTGCTGGCGGCGTTGATCACGGCGTCGGCGGCGCGGGCCTGTTCGGCCAGCAGTGCCTTGTCGTCGAGGGTGCCGATCACCGGGGTGATGCCCAGTGCTTTCAACTCATCAGCCTGCTCGGCGCCGCGCACCAGACCGGTGACGGTGTGCCCGGCCTTGACCAGACCGGTAGCGATGGAGCCGCCGATAAAACCGGCAGCGCCGGTGACGAATACGTTCATGGAGAAACTCCCTGCGTGAATAAGTGATGCAACGAGTATCGACCGCCGAGTCCGGTGGAAAAACCCGCCCTCAGCCAATTCACTCTTGCGCAGGGATCACGAATCAGCCTTTGAAATCAGCACTGGCGTAAGCCGCCAGTTTGCTCTGGATGAAGTCCAGGAAGCACTGGATCCGCAGCGCCAGTTGCGAGTTGCGGTAGTACACCGCGTTGATCGGTTGGCGATAACCGCTGTTGAATTCCGCCAGCAACACCTTGAGGCGCCCGGCGCGAATGTCGTCGATGGTCATGAAATGCGAGAGGCAGGCAATGCCCTGGCCTTCCAGCGCCAGATGCCGAACCGTCTCGCCGCTGGAGGCGCTGATCGCCGGGGTGATCGGCCAGCGATCACCGTGTACGTAACGCAGCGGCCACTGGTTGAGGCCTTCGTTCTGGGTGAAGCCGAGCAAGGTGTGTTCGCTGAGGTCGGCCACTTCCAGCGGTGCGCCGTGTTTTTCCAGATAGGCGGGACTGGCAACGATCAACAGCGGACTGCAACCCAGCGAGCGGGCATGCAACGTCGAATCGGCGAGGGTGCCGATGCGGATGGCGACGTCGGTGCTTTGTTCCAGCAGGTCAATGATCAGGTCATTGCTGTTGAGTTCGAGCTGGATGTCCGGGTACAGCCGCCGGAATTCGTCGATGTACGGCACGATGGCGTGGAGCATGAACGGCGATGCGGCGTTGATTCGCAGCCGACCGGACGGCGTCTGCTGGCGCGAAGAGAGGCGCTCTTCGAGCTGGTCCATCTGGTCGAGGATCAGCTTGGCCTGCTCGAAGAAATACTTGCCCTCCTCGGTCAGGTCCATGCGTCGGGTCGTGCGGTTGATCAGCGTGGTGTCGAGCTTGGCTTCCAGCCGCGACAGCGTGCGGCTGACGGCCGACGGCGTCTGTCCGACCTGCTCGGCGGCGGCGGAGATTGAACCGCATTCGATCACGCAGACGAAAATCTGCAACTCATCGGATCTGGCTTTCACGGGTGTCCTCGAATCGAAAGGCCTGCTGCGCAAGCTCAGGCCTTCGATAGTAGCCGAGCGTCAGGCCTTGAGGCCAAACACCTCGGTCAGATGCTGCTCGTAACGTGCCACATCCGCTTCGATGTTCGGGCGCTTCATCACGTCCACGCAGAGGAAGGTCGGCAGGCCGGTCATGCCGAGGAACTCGTTGGCCTTGTGGAACGGGAAGTAAACGGCGTCCACGCCTTTGGCTTCGAAGAAGTCGGTCGGGTCATCGAACGCCTGCTGCGGCGCGTTCCAGGTCAGCGACAGCATGTATTGCTTGCCGTGGATCAGACCGCCGCTGCCGTACTTCTGCGAGGAGTCGGAACGGGTGCGACCGTCGCTGGCGTACAGACTGCCGTGGCCTTCGGTGAACACTTCGTCGAGGTACTTTTTCACGGTCCATGGCGCGCCCATCCACCAGCCCGGCATCTGATAAATGATCACGTCGGCCCAGAGAAACTTGGCAACTTCTTCGGCGATGTCGTAACCCTCGTCGATGAAGGTGGTCTTGACGTCGACACCGCCGCGATCCAGCACGCTCAGCGCCGCTTCGTGCAGGGTGGTGTTGTAGCGACCGTCGGAGTGGGCGAATTTTTTACCGCCGTTGAGCAACAGCACTTTTTTCATGGGACAGCCTCGATCGGATTCCGATGCGCAGCGCAGAGCGCTGGATGGAGAAGGGGAAAAATTGAATGGCGGCAGATTAACGATGCGCCTCGCGCGGAATAAGCCGCGGTTGCGCAAAATTCATTTGAGTAAAACGCACGAATCGAATGCCGATTGTTGCCTTAGGATTGGCCGCCATCTGAATCTGAGGAGTTTTTTACGATGAGCGAACGCCAGGGTTTCATCCTGTACGCCAAGACCCGCCCGGAAAAAGCCGAGGCCTTCGAAGCGTTTTTCCGCGCCTACGTCGAGCCGAGCCGCGCCGAACCCGGCTGCATCGAGTACCACATGCTGCGCGACAAGGAAGATCCGAGCCTGTTCATTTTCTACGAGATCTGGGAAACCCAGGCGCACCTGGACGTGCACTCGAACCTGCCGCACATGCAGCAGTTTCTCGCTCAGCGCATGGAGTATCTGGAGCGGGATTTCGACATCCGCCCGATCGACATGCTCAGCGATTCGTCCGCTAGCCGCTGATCAACAGATGGGCGCCGAGCGCGCCCAGACCGATGAAGAACACTCGCTTGAACAGCACGGCGCTGATGCGCTGGCGCAGCCATTGGCCGAACAGCATGCCGAGCACCGCCGGGATCAGCGCCAGCAACGAGGCGCTCAATTCTGCGCCGCCGAGCGACCCGCGCCAGAGCAATCCACCGGCCAGCGCCAGGGTCGACACGGTGAAGGACAGGCCCAGCGCCTGCACCAGTTCGTCGCGGTTCAAACCCAGTGCCTGCATGTAGGGGACCGCGGGAATCACGAACACGCCGGTGGCCGAAGTGATGACGCCGGTGACCACGCCACACAGCGGTCCCAACCACGGTTCATGGCGGCGACTGACACTCAGCGTCGGCAGAAACAATCCGCTCAGCGCATAGAGCAACAGCGCCGCGCCGAGCCCGCGCACCACCCAATGCCCACCTGCCATGCCGATCCACAAGGTGCCAACGGCCGTGCCGAGAAAGATCGCCAGCAGCATCGGCCACAGCCGTTTCACCAGCCCGCGCAAATGCCCGCCGAACGCCAGTTGCCAGATGTTGGTGAGGGTCGCCGGAATGATCAGCAACGCCGCAGCCTGCGACGGTGCCATAGCCAGACCGAGCAGGCCCATGGCGACGGTGGGCAGGCCGAGGCCGATCACACCCTTGATCAGGCCGGCGACGACGAAGGTCGCAATCACCAGCAATGACAGGGCAAGACCGAGGTTTTGATAAAAATCTGCGAGTGCGTTCATGGCGACACTCTGCACCCACACGGATGAACTGAAAATCTGTCATACACTGAGGCAGCCTCTCTCTCAGCAAGAGCCACGCGTCATGCACTTCGACCTCACCGACCTGCGCCTGTACCTGCACATCCTCGACAGCGGCAACATCACCGCCGGCGCCGCACGCAGTCATCTGTCGCTGGCGGCGGCCAGTGCGCGGATCCGGGCGATGGAGGCTTCGTTGGGCACCGAGTTTCTTGAGCGCGGGCGCCGTGGCGTTACGCCGACGCCGGCCGGCAAAGCCCTGGCGCAACATGCGCGGGTGTTGCTGCAACAGGCCGACCGCCTGCAGCAGGATCTGGCCGAATACGCCCAAGGCGTCAAAGGTCAGGTGCGTCTGTTGTGCAACACCACGGCGCTCAGCGAATACCTGCCGGAGGTGCTGGCGGATTTCCTGCGCGAGCACCCCAATCTCGACATCGATTTGCAGGAACTGCCCAGCGCTCGCATCACCCATGCCTTGCGCCAGGGCGCGGCGGATCTGGGCATTGTGTCCGACGCGATCGACACCTCCGACTTGCAGACCCGAGCCTTTCACGATGATCCGCTGGTGCTGATTCTGCCTCTGGAACATCCACTGTCTGATGCGACCGAAGTCAGTTTCAGCGACGCCCTGCGCCATGACTTCGTCGGCCTGCATGCCGACAGCGCACTGGCGGTGTACCTGGAAGAACAGGCCCTGCACAGCGGCTCACGGATGCAGATGCGCATCCGCGCCGATGGTTTCGACGGCGTGATGCGCATGGTGGCCCGGGGCGCCGGCATCGGCATCGTGCCGCTGGCGGCGGTCCAGCGTGCCGCACCGCAGGCCTTCAAGTCCCTGCCGATGAATGAAGCGTGGGCCATGCGCAAACTGTTGCTGTGCGCCCGGGATTTCTCCACGTTGCCGGCCTATGCCACAGCCTTGCTGCAAGCCTTGGCACTCCCCTGAGATTTATCTTTTCATCTGCAAAATAAGCACAAGGAATAGCTTGCAAGGTACGGATACATACGTACTATATCGCCAGAGCGAACGTGTTGCCCGATACCCGTTTTCGCACAACGACAACGGACAAGGAAGAACGGATCGGCTCCATTAAACCTACATGGAATGAGGTGACGCGATGGTTGATTCAACGGAGTTTCGTAATGCAATGGCGATGCTGGGGAGTGCCGTCACCATCGTCACGACCGATGGCCCTGCGGGGCGTTTCGGCTTTACCGCGTCGGCGGTGTGCAGCGTGACGGATTCACCGCCCACGCTGCTGGTGTGCGTCAATCGCTCGTCGTCCAATCACGAGCATTTCAAGACCAATGGCGTGCTGTGCGTGAACGTCCTGACCGGCGACCACCAGTCGACCTCCGGGGCGTTCGCCAACCGGCAGTTGAGCATGCAGGAGCGTTTTTCCAGCGTGAATTGCCAGACATTGAAGACCGGCTCGCCGGTGATCGAAGAGGCGCTGGTCAGCCTCGATTGCCGGGTCAGCAAGGTCGATGAAGTGGGCACTCACAGCATCTTCTACTGTGAAATTCTCGAGCTGCAGCAACACAGCGAGGCCACGGAAGGCCTGGTCTACTTCAACCGCAGTTACTACCGTCTGAACGACGAACTGCGCCTGGCACCCGAGCAGTGATCCAGACACCCGCCGGCATCGCAGATTGCTAGCCGGCGGGTCATGACAGGGATGTAACCATGCTATTCAATGAAGACAACTTCGCGGATATCGACCTGAACCTGATCATCATTTTCCTGGTGCTGTTCCGCGAACGCAGCGTGTCACGCACGGCCGAACGCCTGCACGTCAAACAACCCGCCATCAGCGGATCGCTGGCACGACTGCGCAAGCGGTTCGATGATCCTCTGTTTCTGCGCTCATCCAGAACCATGCGCCCGACCTCGAAAGCCGAGGAGCTGGCGCAGGCCCTGACGCCGGCAATCAAGCAGATCGAAGCGGTCATCCGGCTCTGAACAACTTGCGAAAAAAAACCTGCGGGAGTTCGCTCCCGCAGGTTTCATTTTGTCAGGCCGACTTGAGCGCCTGAGCGTACTCGACCCGTGCCCAGAACGCCGGCAGGAAGCACTCGCAGACCAGCAGCGCAGAACCATTGCGGGTAAAACGCGAACGTCGGGCCAACAACCGTTTGGCCTGCGGCGCGTAGCGATAGGACAGCGCCGCCAACGGTGCGCCGGGGGACAGCAAGGCGCATTGGAAGGGTTCGCGCAGGGTCTGGTCCGACGTGTAGAGAATCTCGGCCAGCGGCCGGCGACCATAGCCGTTCAGATCCGCCCAGTCGCCGTTCAACGCCGGCATGCTGGTCAGGCTGCGCGCGGTGACGCAGGCCTCGCCATCGAGCTTCATCACCACTTCACGCACCCAGCCGATGGTCGCCGGTGGCACGTTCAGCGCTTGCGCTTCTTCAGGATTGAGCGGGCCATGGGACTGCTCGACCACTTCGATTGAATAGTCGCCCATGGCTTTCAGACGCGGGGTCAGTGCCCCGGGCAAAAACAGCCAGTGATGCTCGGAGCCGGTCAATTCCGACAGGGGTCGCGACGACCAGTAATGACTTGTATCCATACCCGCACACACCTTCCTGGTGATGGTGAATTGATTGGTTGCCGTGGAAGGCCAACCCTTCACCGGCGGTGTCTGTCACTCGGCTCCGTTTTCTTCGGTCACTTCGTGTTTGCTGATCACGCTGATGGTCTGTTCATCGGTCTTGACCGCCGACAGCAGCGAGTCGAGAAGCCCCGGGAAACGCACGTCCATGTCTTCACGACGCAAGGACAGCAGGTTTTCCCGGCCGTAGGGGCGTTGCCAAATCAGACCGCTGTCGCGCAGGACCCGCCAGTGGTGAGTCATGGTCGACTTCGATGCGCCCTTGAGGATCCGGCCGCATGGATGTTCCTGGCCATCGGACAACACTTTCAATACGGTCAGGCGTAGCGGGCTTCCCAATGCGTTCAGCACATTTTCCAGAAGGATCTGATCCTGATTGGGATGATTCGGGACGTTCATAGGTAGGTACCCTTGATGATATAGGCGGGAATAATCCGGCTTGTATTCGTCTATACGAGAACAGTAAGACTATACACAAGATGCCTTTTTCCCGCGACAGCCGCCCCGAAGGCGGCGTCCCGAAAAACACTACAGAGCACTGCTCTGTGCCGTCTCCAGCGCGGGGGCCTGGAACCCGCCGCCCAGCGCCGCCATCAACGAAACCGAACTGTCGATGTGCTTGCTGTTGAGGAAGGCCAGGCGCATTTCGTCCTGAATCAATTGTTGCTCGATATTCAGGGCATCGAGGAACGTGTCCTCCCCGGCCTTGTAGCGCGACTGCGACAGATCATAAGACGACTGCGCAATCGAACAGGCATCGCGCTGCACGACGATTTGCTGTTCGAAAGAACGCAACTGCGTCACCGAAATCGCCACCTCATGCAACGCCGAATTCAGCACCCGGTTGTATTGCGCGATAGAGCTGTCGAGTTCAGCGTTGCCGGCCTTCAGATCGGAGCGCAGACGACCCGCATCGAAGATCGGCAGCGACACCGTCGGCGCCACATTCCAGAACTTGCTGACCCCGGCGAACATCGCATCACCGATCAAGGCATGCGAACCCGCCGCCGCCACCAGATTGATGTTCGGGTAGAACGTGGTCTTCACCGCCTCGACGTTCTTGGTCTCGGCCTCCACTCGCCAACGCGCAGCGACGATGTCCGGACGACGGCCGAGCAACTGGGCCGGCAACTGCGCCGGCAATGCCACCACGCTGGCCTGCAGGTTCGATGGACGCTCGAGCGTGTGCGCACGGTCGACGCCCTTGCCAATCAGCGCCGACAATTGCAGCCGAGCGATTTCGATGTCTTCATTGGCGCCGATCAGGGTTGATTCCGAACGTGCCTTGAGGCTCTGCACCTGCTTGAGTTGCGACAGGTTGTCGAGGCCCGAGCCGTAGCGCGAATCCGTCAGCTCCACCAATTTGCTCAAGCGTTCCAGATCGCGCTGGTTGAGCTCCGACACCTGCCAGGCGTACGCCAGTTGGTTGTAAGCCTTGACCACGTTGGTCGCCAGAATCAGCCGCGACGATTGCAGGTCGACTTCCGCAGCTCGTGCACTGTTGAGCGCCGATTCCCAGGCGGCACGCTGGCCGCCCCAGAGGTCGAAGGTGTAGCTGAAGTTCACCGCCAGATTGCGTGCGGTGAAGTACTTTTCACCCTCGCCGCTGTAGTCCTCGAAGCGCGACAGCCGGCCGCGAGTGACACCTGCCGACGCGTCCATTTCCGGGTAACGCTCAGCATCGCGCAGGTCGAGAAATGCGTTGGCCTTGGCGACCCGGGCAGCGACTTCCTGCAAGTCCGGGTTGCTGGCATACGCCTCTTCGATCAACGCGCCCAGACGCGGATCACCCAGCGACGTCCACCAGTCCGCACGCGGCCACTGGGCCGGTGGCAACTTGTCTTTCAGGCTGTCGGACGGCGCATCGCCGACCGCCAGCAATTTGCCCTGATGATCGATCCCGGCGTAGTTCACACAACCCGCCGCCAACAGGATGGCCGCCGCCAGGGGCGCCAGCATCAAACGTGTAATCGAATACATGTCACGTCCTCACAGGATGGGTTGCGGCACACCGGCCGGTTCGGCGTCGGGTGCGTGGCTCGGTTGCTTGATCGAACTGAGCAGCGTGTACACCGACGGCAGAATGAACAGCGTGAACAAGGTACCGATCAGCATCCCCACCACAATCACCAGGCCCAGGCCGAAGCGGCTGTTGGCGCCGGCACCGCTGGCGAACAACAGGGGCGCGAGGCCGACCACCATGGCAGCGGTGGTCATCAGGATCGGCCGCAGACGCACCTGCGCGGCGTGCTGAATCGCTTGCACGCGGTCCATGCCTTGCTGGCGCTGCAACTCGTTGGCGAACGCGACCATCAGGATCCCGTGCTTACTGATCAGACCGATCAGCGTGATCAGGCCGATCTGGGTGTAGATGTTCATCGAAGTCATGCCCAGCGCCAGCGGCACCAGGGCCCCGCAGATCGACAACGGCACGCTGATCAGAATGATGAACGGGTCGCGGAAGCTCTCGTACTGCACGCTCAGCACCAGATAGATGATCACTAGGGCCAGGCCGAAGGTGAACGCCAGGCTGTTGCCTTCCTGCACGTATTGGCGGGCATCGGACTGCCAGTCGAAACTGAAGCCGGCCGGGAAGTTTTCCGATTGCTTCTGCAGGAAGCCCACTGCATCGCCCAACGTCACGCCCGGCGCCGGAATGGCCTGGAACGTGGCGGAGTTCTGCTGGTTGAACTGGGTCAGGCGATTCGGCTCGACCTTGACGCTGAGGGTGGCCAGCGTCGACAGCGGCACCGGGTTGCCCTTCTGATCCTTCACGTAATACAGCTTGAGGGTTTCCGGGGTCAGGCGATCCGCCGACACCGACTGCGGGATCACATCGTAGGAACGACCGTGGAACGAGAACCGGTTGACGTACTTCTCGCCGATCAGGCTGTTGAGCGTCTCGCCGATGTCCTGCATGCGGATGCCCAGGGCGTTGGCCTTGGCGCGGTCAACCTGGATTTCCACTACCGGGTTGTTGAAGTCCAGATCGCTGTCGACCACCGCGAACAGGCCACTGGCCTGAGCCGCTTTCTTGAGCTGATCCATCACGTTGTACAGCGCCAGATAATCCTGATCGCTGCGGATCACCATCTGCACCGGCAGACCACCGGTAGAGCCCGGCAGCGGCGGCATCTGGAACACGAAAATGCTCGTGCCTTCGATCTGGTTCACCCGTGCCTGCAAGTCAGGCTGGATGGTGTTGGCATCGCGGCCACGCTTTTCCCAGTCCACCAGGTTGATCCCGCCGACGCTGTTGGACAGACCGTCGGAACCGTTCGCCACCCAGTTGCTGTAGCCCTCGGGGATTTCGTTAAAGGTTTTGTAGAGCTCGTGTGCGTAGGCTTCGAGGTAATTCAGGTTGGCGTGCTGCGGCGCCTTGATCGCGGTCAGCAGGATGTTCTGGTCTTCCAGCGGCGCCAGTTCGGTCTGCGCCGAGCGATAGAGGAACGGCAGGCTGAAGAAGATCACCAGCGCCACGCTCAGGCTGATCCAGCGACGTGCCAGCGAACCGCCGAGCAGCGCGCCATAACGACGGGACAGGTACTGGAAGAATCGATCTGCCTTGACCGCCATGAAGCCTTCGCTGGTTTTCGCATCCAGCAGACGGGTACTCATGATCGGCGACAGGGTCAGGGCGACGATGCCGGAAATCACCACGGCGCCCGCCAGGGTCAGAGCGAACTCCTTGAACAGCGTGCCGGTGAGGCCGCCCATCAGGCCGATCGGCGCGTACACCGCCGCCAGGGTGAAGGTCATCGCCACCACTGGCCCGGCCACTTCACGAGCGCCGATCAGTGCGGCGTCGAACGGCGTCTTGCCCTCTTCGATGTGACGGTGAACGTTTTCCACCACGACGATGGCGTCGTCCACCACCAACCCGATGGCCAGCACCATGGCAAGCAAGGTCAGCAGGTTGAGGCTGAAGCCGAACATCTGCATCAGCATCGCCGCGCCAAGCATCGACAGCGGAATCGTCACCAGCGGAATCAGCACGGTGCGGAACGTACCCAGGCACAGGTAAATCACCAGCACCACGATCACCAGCGCCTCGAGCAGGGTGTAGCTCACCTCGTCGATCGACGACTGAATGAAGTGCGCCACTTCGAACGGGATCTGCACGGTCACGCCCGGTGGCAGGGTTTCCTGAATCTGCGGCAGCAATTCGCGCACACGTTTGACGATGACCAGCGGGTTGCCGGTCGGCGCGGCGTCCAGACCGAGGAACAGCGCCGGTACGTCGCTCATCGCGCCGCTGGTGTCGGTGGAGGCTGCGTTCAGTTCCACCGTGCCGACGTCACGCACACGGATGATGTGGCCATTGTCGTTGCGCAGCACCATGTCGCGGAAGTCTTCAACGCTGTTCAGGTCAGTGTTGACCCGCAGGTTGCTGACCACGTACAGGCCTTTGACCTGGCCTGGTGCTGCCTGGAAGTTGTTGCCTTCGATGGCGGCCGAAACGTCCTGCCCGGTCATGCCGTAACCGGCCAGACGCTGCGGATCGAGCCAAAGGCGCATGGACAGTTTCTGCTCGCCCATGATGTTGATCTTGGCCACGCCTTCGATGCCGGCGAACATCGGCTCGACGACACGGGAGATGTAATCCGACATCTCCGGAATGGTCAGGTTGGAACTGGCGAACGCGACGTAAGCCACGCTGGTGAAACCGCCGGAAGTACGTTCAACCACAGGGTCGTAGGCGTCCTTCGGCAAGCGATATTTGATCTGGTTGACCTTGGCCATGACCTCGGTCAGCGCCGCGATGGAATCACTGTTCAGTGCCATGCGGATCGTCACCTGGCTGCGACCCTGGGTCGAGGCCGACGACAGATAGTCGATGCCTTCGACCGAGGCCACGGCCTGGCTGATCGGTTGGGTGACGAAGCCCTGCATCAGCTCCGAAGAAGCGCCGGGATACTGGGTCGTGACCGTGATGGTCGACGTTTCCAGCATCGGGTACTGACGGATCGGCAGGTTCATCAGCGCACGCACCCCAAACAGCAGGATCAACGTGCTGACCACCACGGCCAGCACCGGGCGGCGAAGAAAGAGGTCGGTGAAATTCATTTTTCCAGCCCACTGAGTTTAAGAGCAATCGTGTCCGGGACGCCTTCCACCGCCACACCGTCGTGGAGTTTGAGCTGACCGGAAGTCACCACTTGCACACCTTCGATCAAGCCCTTGTCGACCACCGCCCAGCCGTTGCGACGCTCGCCGACTTTGATCGACTCACGCTTGACCTTCTGCACGCCGGTCTCGTCGGTGTAGACCGAGAACACGCTCTCGCCGTAGGCGTTGTAGGTGATCGCGGTTTCCGGAATCAGCAGCTCGGCGGTCTGTGGCAGGGTCACCGAGACCCGTGCATACATGCCGGGACGCAGGCGTTTTTGCGTGTCGGTGATGACCGCTTGAACGTTGATGGTGTGGGACTGGTTGATCTGCGGGTCGACCGCAACGATCTTGCCGGCGAAGGTCGCGTCACCCCAGGCATCGACCTTGGCCTGCACGGTCTGGCCCAGTTGCACTTGCGAGCCATCGCGTTCGGCGAGGGTGAAGTTGACGCGCAGCAGGCCCGGATCCGTCAGGGTCGCTACCGCGCTGCCGGCTTGCAGGTACTGGCCCAGATGCGCCTGGCGAATGCCGAGGGTGCCGCCGAACGGCGCACGAATGTGCCGTTGGGCGATCTGCGCCTGCATGCGTTCCATGTCGCCCTTGGCCGCGTCGTATTGAGCGCGGGCACTGTCGAAGGCGCGACGGCTTTCGGCGCCGGTCTTGGCCAGTTCCTGGACACGGGCAAACTGCGCCTTGGCGGATTCGTACTCGCCTTTCAGGCGAACCAGTTCACCTTGCTCGGGTGCGTCGTTGAGCTTGAGCAGCACCTGCCCCGCCTTCACTTCATCACCGGACTCGAAATCGATGTCCACCACTTTGCCGCTGACTTCAGCCGACACCAGCACCTGACGCTGCGCTTCGAGTTTGCCGATGGCTTCGAGGTAGTAGGTGTACGGTTGTTTCTTGACCACGGCCAGACCGACCCGGGTGCTGGGAATCCGTTGCTCGGCCGCGGCCGGTTGCGGCGACCAGAAACGCCAGCCCAGCGCGGCGGACAGCACCACGACCAGAATAATAAACACCAGCGACTTAATAATATTTCGAGCAAGCATGTGGCACTCCCTTGACTCTTTACTGCGAGCACAAAAGTTTGAGATTTAAGAAAATAAAGGTGCAACTTGAAACGGGCGCGCTATTGATCCCTGTGAACATTCACTGATAACGCGCCCGTTTTATTTATCCGCTATTACGCCGCGGCCAGTACGTTGGTTTTATCCAGGTAATACTTGCCGATACCGTGCAAGTTCAAAGGCGACAGAGTGAAGTGCTTCGAACCGGTATGAATATCGCGGAAGCAACGTTCCAGGAAGTGCGACTTGTAGACGGCTTTGGAACCGGCCATCGAGTAGATCTGGTTGACGGCGTTGACCGAGTTTTCAGTCAACACCGACGCTGCCAGACCGACGCGGGCGCTGACCGGCTCGCCGATGGTTTCACCGCGGTTGATCACCTGATGGATGGCATCCTCAAGCAGCAATTGCGCGGTGTGTACCGAGGAGATGGCGCGGCCGGTCTTCTCGAAGATCACCCCTTCCAGGCCCGGGTCGGTGTTGATCGCACGGTCGTTGCGGAAGTGATCCACTGCGGCCCGGGCCACGCCCAGCACGGTGGACATTGCTGCCAGGGTGCCGAACTCGTAGTAGCCGGTGGCGTAGGCACGGGAGCTGCGCGCTTCGGGGGATTTCTTCAGGGTTTCGACGTCCAGCGAGAACGCCTTGTTGACGATGACGTTGGAGCACTGGAAGTGATGGCTGCCGGTGCCGCGCATGCCCAGGGTGTCCCAGGTCGACAGAATGGTGCACTGGCTGGCGGGTACGAAGAACATCCGCACCTCCGGGGTGGTGTTGTTTTCGGTGCCTTTGACGGTGGCGGTGCAGACCAGCCAGTCGGCGTGGGCCGAGCCGCTGGCGAAGGCCCACTTGCCGCTCAGCAGGTAATCGTCACCCATTGGCAGCGCTTCGCCACCGGAGTGGATGGCGCCGATCACGAAACCTTCGCAGTGGTTGTAGATCGCTTCGGAAGTGGCTTCCGGCAGGTAATCCGAGAGGCGCCCCATCGCCACTTGTACCGCCAGCTGCCAGGACAGCGAGGCGTCATGCCGGGCAAATTCCAGCACCAGCGCGGAAGTGGTCTGGATATCGACCTGGGAGCCACCGAACGCCCGGGACACCGACGTACGGCCAAAACCGTCCTTGAAGAAGCGGGACATCACATCCTTGTGAGTCGCATTGGTCTGCTCGCTGTACTCGCGGTGCTGAACAATCAGCGGATTCAGTGCACGCACCTTCTCGAGCCATTCATTGGATTCGGAGGGAAGGCTGTTCCATTGCATTAGATTTTTCATAACGGCTCCTAGCTATTATTTATTTACGATCAGCAGACGAAAAAACAGACGAACTTTTATTGTTGTTAAACCCCGATAAAAATGTACGTCTACAGTCGTACATTTGACAAGCATTATTCTCAGACTTCTTTCACTTTTCAGTAAAAGGCAAATAGCTGTCCGACAATAATTAACAGCGCAAGATTCCAACCGAACTAGCAAGGCAAGTTACGGCGTTTAAATCCGATTGATTACTTCACGCCGGCACGCCGGTCACTGACCCGCGACAGCGATGCCCAGTCCTGATCGGCCTGACCATGGGCCATGCCGTCCAGCAAGTTGTCCTTCAACACGCTGGCAAACGGCAACGGCACCTGAGCAGCCTCCCCGGCCTCCAGCACCAGGCGCACATCCTTGAGGCCCAGCGACAATTTGAAGCCGGCCGGCTCGAATGTCTCTTCGGCCATCTGCTTGCCGTAACCCTGATAGACCGGAACGGGAAACAACGTCGAAGTGATCATGTCGATGAACGCCGCACGGCTGATCCCGTAGCCACCGGCCAGGGTCGAGGCTTCGGCCAGGGACTCGATCGCCGAGGCGACCATCAGGTTGGCCGACAGTTTGGCGGCGCACGCCACGTCGGCGGCTTCACCGAAGTGCCAGGTCTTGCGCCCCAGCACATCGAACAGCGGCTGCACCCGGGCCAGTGCTGCGGCAGGCCCCGAGGCGAGAATATTCAGATTGCCGGCGGCCGCCACATCGACCCGCCCCAGCACCGGCGCCGACACATAACCGACGCCGCGCGCCTCGTGCAGGGCCGCCAGCTCTTTGGCCAGCGCCACGGACACCGTGGACATGTTGACGTGAACGCTGCCGGCCTGCAGACCGTCCAGCGCCTTGGCGTCGAGGAACACCGAGCGGATCGCCGTGTCATCGCCAAGCATTGAAATCAGCACGTCGGCCTGCGCTGCCAGCGCGGGGGTGTCGACAGGTTCGGCGCCAGCCCTGGCCAGCTCTTCCAGCGGTGCCGACGAGCGATTCCACACGCGGACCCGATGCCCGGCCTTCAGCAGGTTCAGCACCATTGGCGCACCCATCGTGCCCAGACCGATAAATCCCAGTTCCATGTCGCGTTCCTCTCTCGATGAGGTCTTCAAATCCGTTTGTACAATGCCCCACGATTGCGATTGTACGTGTACAGGCGTACATTTCAAGTGCCACGTTGATTCATTCTTCGCGGCAAGGGTTTCAAACACACCTTTACCCAAGGCAAGGAGGCTTTATGCAATTCGGGATCTACACCGTTGGCGACGTCACACAGGACCCTACCAACGCCCGTACCCCCAGTGAATCCGAGCGCATCCAGGCCACCCTGCAAATTGCGCAGAAGGCCGAAGACATCGGACTGGACGTGTTCGCCACCGGCGAGCACCACAATCCCCCGTTCATCACCTCCTCTCCCACCACGCTGCTGGCGTACATCGCAGCGAAGACCCAACGCATCATTCTTTCGACGTCCACCACCCTGATCAGCACCAACGATCCGGTGCGGCTGGCCGAAGAGTATTCGCTGCTGCAAAACCTCTGCGGCGGACGCATGGACCTGATGCTCGGCCGTGGCAACACCGCGCCGGTCTATCCCTGGTTCGGCAAGAGCATCGCCGACGCCCTGCCGCTGGCGATGGAAAACTATCGCCTGCTGCACCGGCTCTGGCGCGAGGAAGACATCAACTGGAGCGGACGCTTTCGCACACCGCTGAACCACTTCACCTCGATCCCGCGACCGCTGGACGACCTGCCGCCCTTCGTCTGGCACGGCTCGATCCGTACTCCGGAAATCGCCGAACAGGCGGCCTATTACGGCGACGGCTTTTTTGCCAGCCACATCCTCTGGCCCCGGGAACATTTCATGGCGCTGGTCGAGTTTTACCGCACACGGTTTGCCCACTATGGCCATGGCACGCCGGAGCAGGCAATCGTCGGTCTCGGCGGACACATCTTCATGCGTCGCAACTCCCAGGATGCACGTCGGGAGTTCCGCCCTTACTTCGATAACGCCCCGGTGTACGGCCACGGTCCATCCCTGGAAGAGTTCATGGAAATGACCCCGCTGGCCGTCGGCAGCCCTCAGGAAATCATCGACAAGACCCTGACCTTCCGCGAGCACTTCGGCGACTATCAGCGCCAGTTGTTCCTGTTCGACCACGGCGGTATTCCGCTGAAGACCGTGCTGGAACAACTCGACATGTTCGGCAAGGAAGTGTTGCCGGTGCTGCGTGAAGAAACCCGCAAACGCCGCTCGCCACTGGCGGCCGAAGCGCCGACTCACGCCAATCGCCTGGCCCGTTTGCAGTCCCTGCAACCGTCGCCAGCCGAACCACGCCCGGGCGTCAAAACCCCGCAACATGACAGTGTGACCGGCCACTGAGACCGTGGGAGCATCCGTGCTCCCACATTGATCTCGCAACGGTCAGGCAGCGCCTTTCAGCGGGCGCTGCGCGTCCATCGAAACCACCACATCATCGTTGATCAGCCGCGCCAGATACTGACCGTAACCGGTCTTGCTCATGCTGCCCGCGTGCACCAGCAACTGCGCGTCGTCGATCCAGCCCTTGTTATAGGCGATCTCTTCGAGGCAGGCGATTTTCAGACCCTGGCGTTTCTCGATGGCCTGCACAAAGTTGCCGGCCTCCATCAACGCATCGTGGGTCCCGGTGTCGAGCCAGGCCATGCCACGGCCCATCACCGACACATTCAACTTGCCGCGTTGCAGGTAGACGTTGTTGACGTCGGTAATCTCCAGCTCACCGCGCGGCGACGGCTTGATGTCGGCGGCAATCTGCAGCACTTCGTTGTCGTAGAAATACAGGCCGGTGACCGCGTAGTTGGACTTCGGATCGCTCGGTTTTTCGCAGATGCTCAGGGCCTTGCCGGCGGCATCGAATTCCACCACGCCAAAGCGCTCGGGATCGGCCACGTAGTAGCCGAACACCGTGGCGCCCTCGTCGCGAGACGCCGCTTGCAGCAAGGTTTCACCGAAACCGGCGCCGTAAAAAATGTTATCGCCGAGCACCAGGCAGACGTTGTCTTCACCGACGAATTCACGACCGATGATGAACGCCTGGGCGAGGCCGTCCGGGCTCGGTTGCACCGCGTAACTCAGGCTCAGGCCCAACTGGCTGCCGTCGCCGAGCATGCGCTGGAAGCCCGGCAGATCTTCCGGGGTGGAGATGATCAGGATCTCGCGGATTTCCGCCAGCATCAGCACCGACAGCGGGTAGTAGATCATCGGTTTGTCATACACCGGCAGCGACTGTTTCGAGACGCCCAGGGTGATCGGGTGCAGACGCGAACCGGCGCCGCCTGCCAGCAGAATTCCTTTGTACTTGGCCATGCTTTTTTCCTTTCAAGCAGTGAGATTTGAATGACTGTGTGTTCAGGCCACGAGGGCCTCGTTGCGTTGCTCGCCGAGACGTTCCAGCGCGTAGGCACCGGACATTACCCGGACCCACCAGGCGCGGTTGTCGAGGTACCAGTCGACGGTTTTCTTCATGCCGCTTTCGAAGGTTTCCTGCGGCGTCCAGCCCAGCGTCGCGTGGATTTTCCCGGCATCGACGGCGTAGCGTTTGTCGTGGCCCGGACGATCCTTGACGAAGGTGATCAGGTCGCGGAAGTGCGCGACGCCCGCCGGTTTTTCCGCCCCGCGCGCTTCGAGCAGATCGCACAGGGTTTGCACGACTTCAAGGTTGGTCTTCTCGTTGTGGCCGCCGATGTTGTAGGTCTGCCCGACCTCACCGCGCGTGACCACCGCATACAGGGCGCGGGCGTGATCCTCGACAAACAGCCAGTCGCGGATTTGCGCGCCATCGCCGTAAACCGGCAGCGGCTTGCCTTGCAGCGCATTGAGAATGACGTGAGGAATCAGTTTTTCCGGGAAGTGATAAGGCCCGTAATTGTTCGAGCAGTTACTCATTACCACCGGCAAGCCGTAGGTGCGATGCCAGGCGCGAACCAGATGATCGGAGCCGGCCTTGGTCGCCGAGTACGGCGAGCTTGGCGCATACGGCGTTCGCTCGGTGAACGCCGGATCTTCGGGTTCCAGGTCGCCATACACTTCATCGGTGGAAATGTGATGGAAACGGAACGCCGACTGACGCGCCGCGTCCAGCCGGTTCCAGTAACCACGTGCGGCTTCGAGCATCGTGTAAGTGCCGACGATGTTGGTTTCGATGAAGGCTTGCGGGCCATCGATCGAGCGGTCCACGTGGGACTCGGCGGCCAGGTGCATCACCGCATCCGGTTGCAGCCGTGCGAACAATTCGTCCAGCGCCGGCTTGTCGCAGATGTCCACCTGACAGAACCGATAACGCGGCGAGTCGGACACATCGGCCAGCGACTCGAGATTGCCGGCGTAGGTCAGTTTGTCGACGTTGATCACTTCACATTCGGTCTCTTCAATCAGAAACCGCACCACGGCCGAGCCAATGAAGCCCGCGCCCCCTGTCACTAAAATTTTCATCAGCGCCTCCCCTGGCAAAATGATGATTTAACGTCCTTCGATGCTGTGTGCAGGTCAGTTCAACAATGCCACCCAGTATTGCGACAGCCCTTGCTCGAGAATCAGCAGCGTCTGAATGCAGACGAAACTTTCATCGGTGGTCGCCGAGGTCGCATTGAGCGGGCCGAAACCACCGTCCTGCTTCTGATGGGAAGCGATCCAGTCTTTCGATTCCTGCAAATGCGTCGGCTGCGCGTCGAGCAGAAACATCGCCGCGATGGCCATGTAAGTCCCCACCAGGCTGACCGCTTTGCCCGGCCGGTAGTGGAACGAACCGTTGGCCAGTTGCAGGCTCTGCAGCCAGGCGACGGTCTGTTCGGCATCGACGATGCGTCGGTTGAGAATGAACAGCGTCGACACCACGCGGTACACCGAAAAGGCGTCCGGCGGATACCCGGGTTTGTTGGCGAAACCGCCGTCGGCCGAGCGGCAGCGCAAGGCAAACGCCATCACGCCCTGCTCGTCCGGCGCCTTGGCTTCCAGCGCATGCAGCGACAACACAGCCAGGTTGGTGTGCCAGATGTCCGAGCCGAAACCCGGCACATCGCCGAACCCGCCATCGGGGTTCTGGCACGCTTGCAGGTAACGCACGCAACCGCCGATATCGTTCGGCAACGCGCCCAGAACCCGCAGCGACAACACCGCGCAGTAGGTGGCGAACACATCGCTCAGGTGCCCCGGCTGCTCGGCAAATCCACCGTCGGTGTTCTGCGAGGCCCTGATGCAATCGATCAGGCTGGCCTTGTTTTCGATTTGCAGACCCAGGGCGTGCAAGTCCGAAATCACGTGCAATCCGGAAAACACCTGCCAGGTTTTGTCGGCACGAAAACCCAGCGGCGCAGTTTCGGCGGTCAGCCCGTAAGGGGTTTCATTCGACGCCCGGGCCTTGGCCAGCCACGCGAGATAACGCTGCAGATCGACATTGATGGTCGGCACGCCATTCGGGTGAATGCGCTGCACGTCGCCACCGCCATCAATCACTTGCAGCTCACGGTTTACCAACGCCGCATCGTCATGATGAGCAACGGCAGCGGCCGGTTCGATGGCCTGCAAGGCGTGGGCGGCGGCGAGCTGGGTTTTCAGGCTCTTCAAGTGCAACGGCAGGTACGTCAGGTTGCCGATGCTGAAGATCCCCGGCTGACGCGGCGGCGCCCAGAACTGCCGAATGAACGGCACGGTCGGGTCATCAGGTGTCGACCAGAAGTAGCCCTTGCCCATGAACAGTCCGCCATTGCGGGCGTCGTGAAACTCCAGCAAGGCTGCCGTCACCGAAGACCGGTCAGCTTCGCTCGCGCCGGACGGCAAGGCCTGAATGGCCTGCAACAGCAACGCCACGTCGTAGGCGGTTTTGATCGGGAATGGCGACTCGTGGTTCTTGTACGAGGTGTGCCAGTCGCAACGCACTTTGCCGTTGATGCCTACCCGGTCCCAGTACCCGCCGTAGGCCGGGTCGCGAAACAGTGACAGGGTTTGCAGCAGGAACGAACGGGCCAGGTTCGACAGCGCGTTGTCGTCCCGCACATCGGCCAGACGCGCCAGCACCAGGCTGACCTGAGCGCGTACGGCGCAGCGGGTCAGGGACACATCGACACAGGATGCACTGTCACTGCCGGCCACGCGACCGATCAGGTTTTCTGCGTGAATCTGCAAGTGCCCGACCAGCCCCAGACCCAACGGCTCGTTGCCGATGCGCGCCAGCAAGGCCGTGGCGCTGATGTCCAGATCGATCGAGGTCGCCAGCTCCAGCGGCGTCGACCAGTCGCTGCTGTACAGGCCGGCAACCGTGGAACGGGCGTAAAGTGCTTCGACCTTTTCCAGCATGCTGTGGATCACGGCATCGTTCGCCGCGTCCTGCGGCACTCGACGCTGATAGGCAATCAGCGCCTCCAATGCGTCCAGTTGCAGCGCCAGCGTTCGGCAACGCCCCGAACCATGCGGCGTCCAGTAGCGGTCAGCGAGCTCGTGAAAACCGGCGTTCGGCGCATCGTACAAACGCATCAACCCGTCGTGGGCAAAACGCAGTTGAACATCGTCACCGTGGTCGGCCTGGTAGAGCGTGGCCGCGACCTGATCCTGCAACTGCTTGTCAGTGGAAATCGCGACTTCGCCACTGGCATCGGTGACAGCAAAAAAACCGCCGTACTCAATGTCCTTGAGGCCTTGATCAAATACAAACTGCGGATGCAGCGGCATGGTAAATCCCTCTTCCTTGAGGTTAAGCGGCTTTGCTTTCAGTCAGCGACACAACGCTGCCCTGACACAATTCGATGATGCGCATGGCGGCACGGGCAGCACCTTCGCCGTCCGGCGCGGCCACTTGACGATGAGGCGCGTAGTAGGCGGAAGCGCGAGTGTCTTTCTCCAGTTCGCCCTGAATCAGCTCGACGATGGCATCGCGATCGTGACCCAGATGCGTCGGGAAACCGAGCAACTCCAGGCGGCGCAGCGCTTCGAGTTCGTGGTATTCGGATTTGGACGGCAACACGAACAGGGTCGGAATCTGCAGCGCGGCGATTTCCGTCACGGTGATCCAGCCCGGCGCCGAAATCAGCAGACTGGCTTCGCGCAGCAGGCCCATCCAGTCCGGGTAATACGGCACGCAAACCACGCCGTCCTGGGCCTGGATATCCTGACGGCCGAGCAACACCAGTTTCAGTTCCGGATTGCGTTCGCGCAGGACCTTGAAGCTGTCGAGGTAGGCGGCGAGCAGCGCGTCCTTGTTCTGCGCAAACATCGTGGTGCCGCTGATAGAGGCAACAACGAACGGCGCATCGCCCAGGTTCAATTGCTCGCGAACGTTCAAACCGCTCTGGACATTGATGTCGCGGATCATCGGCCCGACAAAATGCGCTTTGCCGCTGATCAGCGCTTCGGCGACCGGCGTGCCCTGATCAAGGGAAGGCACGTACGGCTTGTCGGTCAGCACCAGTTGGCTCTGATTGATCATCCAGTTGAACTGGCTGTGCAGCGCGGTACGGGCCCGGGCCATTTCCAGCGCATTGACTTCGAAACCACCGTCGGCCAGGTCGTGATCCTGGAGCTGGCAGAGTGTGAAGTCATAGCGCTCGGTCACGAACACCAGCGGCGTGCCACTGAAAATCGCGGCCAGGCAGGCAGCCATGTTGTAGTCAGACACCAGGGCGGTCGGCTTGTACTCGGCGATCAGGGCCAGGTAAGACAGAATCCGCTCACCGGACAAGAAGGTATTGGCGATATAACCGCCGATGTAATTATTCCAGTCGAGTTCCTTCGACAAGTTGCTCTTTTTCGAGTAATCGACCAAACGACCGGCAATATCCACCACTTCAACGCCGGACTTTTCGAACATCGGCGTAAAGGTGGGCTGCAAAGAAGCCAGCGCCACGGTCAATGGCATATCCGGACGTTGCTTTTTAATCGCCTGAGCGATCGAAAGCGCGCGCATGTTGTGGCCTGAACCGGTCGGATTGGGGGCAAATAAAATCATTCTTGAATCTCCATTAGTTGAACAACGCCATGAACCACAGTGTTTTCCAATACATCCCTTATCACCACTGAGTACGGCTTGATAACTGCACCGTCACCGATATTCAGTGGACCTACCAAGATGGCGCCCTCGCCAATTACGCAACGACTTCCAATGCACACAGGTGCCTCCTCCCAAGGCAGTGAGCGGAACGAATGATCATGAGTAGACGCAACAATCGTGACGCCTTCGGCCAGCTCGCTGAAGGCACCGATGGTCACGCCACCGGCCGCTTCGATAACCACGCCCGGCGCCAGTCGAGCGCCGGTGCCCAGTTCGATGCCGCCCAGTTGCGACATACCGCCCTGGCGGCTGCTGCGTCCGATCAGAATGCAGTCCCGGGCGATTTCCACCGAAGCCCCGCCGCGCAATTCGGCATCGATCAAGGCTTCGTCACTGATGTCCCAGGTCGCGGCGTCGGGGTTCAACGCCTTGAGCCGCGGCACCGACTGCGTCGACCGATCGAGCATCGACGGCAAGCCCTGGCGCGCCCGATCCCGGACTTTCGCCAGCACCGGCGCCGGGCTCGGCAGGCCGTCCTCGACCACCGTGCGCAGGGCAATGACTCGCGCCGGGCGGCCGACCACGATGGCATCGGCCGGTACATCAGCAGTCACCAGCGCTCCGGCAGCGATCACCGCTCCCGCGCCGATGGAAACGCCCGCGGTCACGGTGGCCTTGGCGCCCAGCCAGACATTGTCGGCAATGTGTACCGGTGATTGCGCAGTGCCCAGGCACCGTGCGCCAGTGGCCAGCATGCTGGACGCGCCGATGGAGGCGAACTGCAAATCACACTTGAATCCGATGAAACAATCATCGGCGACCTGAACGTTTTGCAGGCGGCTGCCAGCACGAATCCAGACATGCCGGCCCAATTCACTCGCGTTATTCACGGTCGTCGAAACTTCAATTACGTTTATGTCGTCCACAATCAAGCCTCATTCCATTGATGCCGGGCACATATAAATTCGAAAGGCGTGCGTATCCCGCAGATATAATTCTGCCGATGCACAAATAATAATTAACTGTTTATTTATGGCTTCTATTCAAAGCACGCACAACATTGCGTCTGCGCAACTTATTAACTGACCGGTTCATTCAATTGTCGTTATTCATTAACAACAGGTAGAAGTTCACGCTTGCGCCGATGGCCAAGTCAGTTTTATGTGAAGAAAAGCCGATTCAAGTCTGTCCGTGACTCTGGTGTAGCTCCATTAGGGTGGGATTGTCCTTTAGTACGAATGTTATAGTACAGACGATTTTGTTTTGCAATAGGTGCCCGGATGGTTATCTCGTTTTGGTCTAAAAATTTATTGAACTTTTATGGTGCGCGCTTGTATTAAAACCGTCATGTATGCACAGCATTGGTGCAAGTGGCCGGTTTCAGGGGGGATCCCTCCAGCGCTAACAGGCATCTGGAGGTCGAACCCAGACATTCCGACAGTGCTGACCAACGTTAGGGTGGCGACTCAAACTGCCTTTGGCCTGGAGCCGTCATGCCCGCACCTATCACCGTTCTGCGCGACACTCACCCGCTGCCAGTACTCGACGCCTGCAAATGGGAGAAGCTCGAGGGCGACCCGCACACCGTCAACCTCAACGCCTACACCAGCGAAGACGGCAGCAAGATCATGGGCACCTGGATCTGCACGCCAGGCAAGTGGCGCGTGGATTACGTGAAATGGGAGTACTGCCACTTCCAGGAGGGCTACTGCATCATCACCCCGGACGGCCTGGAGCCGATCCACCTGCGTGCCGGTGACATCTTCGTCGTCGAACCGGGCATGAAGGGCACCTGGGAAGTGGTCGAGACTGTGCGCAAATATTTCGTGTTCGCCTGATACAAAAAAGCCGGGAAACCACCCGACGTGATTTCCCGGCAATACAGACCTGTGACAAACACAGGCCTGACGACGATTACTGCGGCTTGCGATAGCTGTTGATGATCGCCGAGAAGTCCTTGCCACCTTCCCCGCGCTGACTCATTGCCTGATACAACTGTTGCGCCACAGCGCCCAGCACCACCGGCTGATGCGCCTGACGCGCCGCCTCGGTGGCCAGCCCCAGATCCTTGAGCATCAGCTCGGCGCCAAAGCCACCGGTGTAACCACGCGAGGCCGGCGCCGTTTCGACGATGCCCGGCCACGGGTTGTACATTTCCGAGCTCCAGCAACGGCCGGTCGAGCTGTTGATAATCCCAGCAAGCACGCCGGTGTCGATCCCCAGCGCATCGCCGAGGGCCATCGCCTCGCTGACGCCGACCATCGAAATAGCGAGCAACAGGTTGTTGCAGATCTTGGCGATCTGCCCGGTGCCGACTTCACCGCAATGCACGATGTTGCGGCCCATTTGCGCCAACACCGGTTGCAGAGTGGCGAATAGTTCCGGGGTGGCGCCGACCATGAAGGTCAACGTACCTGCGGTGGCGCCGCCGGTGCCGCCGGAAACTGGCGCATCGGCCATGGCCACGCCTTGTTTGGCAGCCGCCGCTGCCACGTCGCGAGCAGTCTGCGGATCGATGGTGCTGCAATCCACTGCCGGCACACCTTTGCCGATCCCGGCGAGCACACCGTCTTCACCGAGCCAGACGCTGCGCACATGCACGGCGGCAGGCAGCATGGTGATCACCAGTTCCGCGTCCTCTGCGGCTTCGCGAGCCGAGGCGCGGATGGCGCCGCCCAGTTGCTCGAGCTCCGCCAGCACGGTTTTGTTCAGGTCCACCAGGTTCAGCGAATGCCCGGCCTTGATCAGGTTGCGCGCCATCGGCGCGCCCATGTTGCCCAGACCGATAAATGCGATTTTCATGGCCATACCTCAGCGCAGGTTAATGGTGGTGTTCACGCCGTCGTTGACGCTGTCGTCATCGAACCAGCGCGCCGTGACCGTTTTGGTCTGGGTGTAGAACTGCACCACTTGCTTGCCGTACGGGCCGAGGTCGCCGAGTTTCGAACCGCGCGAACCGGTAAAGCTGAAGAACGGCACCGGCACTGGAATCGGGATGTTGATGCCGACCTGACCGACGTCGATTTCATTCTGGAATTTACGCGCCGCCGCGCCGCTCTGGGTGAACAGGCCTGTGCCGTTGCCGAACGGGTTGGCGTTGACCAGCGCAATGGCCTGATCGAGGGTGTCGACTTCCAGCACCACCAGTACCGGGCCGAAAATTTCCTGGGTGTAGATCTGCATATCGGTGGTCACCCCGGAGAACAGGGTCGGGCCGACGAAGTTGCCTTTCTCGTAGCCCGGCACGCTGATGTCGCGACCGTCCAGCTCGAGTTTGGCGCCTTCCTTGATACCGCTTTCGATCAGATCGAGAATCCGCGCCTTGGCCTTTTTCGAAATGACCGGACCGACATCGGTGCCCGGCTCGCTGCCGGCGTTGACCTTGAGTTTCTGCGCCAGCGCTTTCAGATCCGGCAACCATTGTTTGGCCGCCCCCACCAGTACCACCACCGAGGTGGCCATGCAACGCTGACCGGCCGCACCGAAACCGGCGCCGACCAGGGCATTGAGCGCTTGCTCGCGATTGGCGTCCGGCAGCACCACGGCGTGGTTCTTCGCGCCCATCATCGATTGCACGCGCTTGCCGTGCTTACCGGCCAGGTCATAAACGTGGGTGCCGACGGCGGTCGAACCGACGAACGAAATCGCCTTGATGTCCTTGTGGGTGCACAGGCCATCGACCACGTCCTTGCCACCGTGCACGACGTTGAGCACACCCGCCGGAACGCCGGCCTCAATCGCCAGTTCCACCAGCAGCATGGTCGACAGCGGATCCTGTTCGGACGGCTTGAGCACGAAGGTGTTGCCGCAGGCGATGGCCATCGGGAACATCCACAGCGGAATCATTGCCGGGAAGTTGAACGGCGTAATGCCGGCGCAGACGCCGATCGGCTGGCGCAGGGTGTAAGTGTCGACGCCGCCAGCAACGTTTTCGGCGAACTCGCCCATTTGCAGGCTGCCGATGGAGCACGCGTGCTCGACCACTTCCAGGCCACGGAAAATATCGCCTTCAGCATCGGCAATGGTCTTGCCCTGTTCGGCGCTCAGCACCACGGCGATGCGTTTGGAGTGTTCGCGGATCAACGCTTGCAGCTTGAGCATGATGCGCATGCGCGCGCCGATCGGGGTCAGCTTCCAGGTCTGGAAGGCGCGCTGGGCAGCACTGACGGCAGCGTCGACTTCAGCGGCGGTGGCGAACGGGACTTTGGCCAGCACCTGCTGGGTCGCCGGGTTGACGATGTCATGCCACTCGGCGGTCTGCGACTCGACCCACTCGCCGTCGATCAGCAGCTTGACCTTCTGGATCGTGGTTTCGTTGGGCGTAAGCGATGCGTTCATGCTGGTCTCCAGAACTTGTTTTTATCTTAGGAGCCAAGGCGAAGGGTTCGCCTTGAGATGAGGCGTGTGTCACGAATTGGTTGTCGGACTGTTTTTGGAGTATAGATGTGCAAACTTCTAATAAGAACGCACATATAAGCCCGTCCATCATGCAAAAAAACATCACATCTTTAGGCTCGCTGAACTGGGACGACCTCAAGTTTTTCCTCGAAGTCGCCCGTACCCGCAAGGCCAGCACTGCGGCCAAACGCCTGGCTGTGGATTACACAACGGTGTCGCGGCGAATCAGTTCGCTGGAGGCGGCGTTGGGCACATTGCTGTTCGAAAAGTCCCGCACCAGCGGTTTCGTGCTGACCGCCGAAGGCCAGCGTCTGCTGAGCTACGCCGAGTCGATCGAAAGCACACTGCACATGGCCTGCGAACAAGTGTCCGGCTCCGGTGTCGCACTTTCCGGGCATGTGCGGATGGGCTGCACCGAAGGTTTCGGCAGTTTCTTTATCACGCCGCAACTGAGCCACTTCGTCGACGCCTACCCGGCAATTTCGGTGGACATCCTGCCGCTGCCGCACTTCATCAGCCTGTCCAAACGCGAGGCCGACATCGTCATCGCCCTCGAACGCCCGGAACACGGGCCGTATGTGTGCTGCAAACTCTGCGACTACCGCTTGCAGCTCTACGCAACCCAGGAATACCTCGACAAACACCCGCCGATCCGCCGCCCCGCCGACCTGGGCAAGCATCAATTCATCAGTTACGTGGATGATCTGGCGTTCAGCTCGGAGCTGCTGTATCTGGCGAACGTGGTGCCCGGCGCCAGCGCCAATTTGCGCAGCACGAGCGTGATCGCACAATTCGTGGCGGCGCAGCAGGGGCGCTCGCTGGCGATTCTGCCGTGTTTCCTCGCAGCCCAGGACCCACGCCTGTTACCGGTGCTGCCGGAGGAAATCGACATCACCCGGCAGTTCTGGATGTACTGCCGGGAGGATCTGCGCAAGCTCAAGCGGATCACCCTGTTGTGGGATTACATCCGCGAAGTGACCGAGCGCAATCAGGCGCTGTTGATGGGGCAGACCCGGGAGATGCAGTTCGCCGATTAATCGGCGCTGACCACGATCGATACCCGGCGGTTTTCGGTGCGGCCGGCAACGGTGTCGTTGGAGGCCACCGGTTCGCGGCTGCCGAGGCCTTGCAGCTGGATATTCTCTTCCTTCATGCCGACCGTGGTCAGCACTTTACCGACGCTTTTCGCTCGGCGCAGCGACAGCTGCTGGTTGTAGCTTTCCTTGCCCGAGGCATCGGTGTGACCATCCACTCGCACCCGTTCGATGCCGACACCCAACAAGGCTTTGCCGATACGCTCGACGATTTCGGTACTTTGCTTGTTCAGGCTTTCGATGTCGCTGCCAAACAGCACTTTGCCCGACAGGCCGAATTCCCAGCCATCGTCGGTCAGCTCAAAGCCTTGCTGTTTGAGCACGGCAATCTGCGCTGGCGTCAGGCCTTTTTGCGGGGCGGTCTGGCATCCGGTCAGGGCCAACATGGCCATCAACATCAGTGTGGAAAACAGTCGAACGGAAAGTGAGAACACGGGCATTAGCTCCTGGTTTGAACGGGATCGACCGGGTGCTCCGACCCGGCCGTGAATTGGGCGCCACGCGACAGGCGCTTGGCTTGATACATGGCGGCGTCAGCCGCATCAAGCAAGGTGCCGGGCGTGGCGCCATGATCGGGGTAAACCGCAATGCCGATACTGAGCGAGGTCACCACACTGGTGTCGCCCGGCAATGCAATCGGGGTGTCCATGCTGGCGAGGATCTTGTCGGCAATGCGCTCGGCGTCTTCGGTCTTGTGCAACGGCGTCAGCAAAACGGCAAACTCATCGCCGCCCAGACGCGCCACCAGATCCTCTTCGCGTAACTGCGCCCGAATCCGGTTAGCCACCGCCACCAGCACCGCATCGCCGGCGGCATGACCGAAACTGTCGTTGATGCCCTTGAAACGGTCACTGTCGAGAAACAGCACCGCCATCCGCTCGTTGAGTTTGCTGGCGCTGCGTAGTGCGCGGATCAGACGGCCTTCGAAGAACGCGCGATTGGGCAATCCAGTGAGGCTGTCGTGGCTGGCCTGATGGGCGAGGGTTTCGTTCTCGCTTTGCAGGTGGGTCTGCCAGGACTCCAGCTCATCAAGAAGGGCATTGAAGTCATTACCGAGGTTGTCGAGTTCGGCGATTTTCGCCGGAGGTACGCGCCGGTCGAGCGCCCGCTCACTGCGGGCGGCGTGGGCGACTCCCGCCAGGCTGTGCAGCGGGCCGATGATCCCGCGCAACTGACGGCGCGCCAGATAGAGCGCCACCCAGGCGCTGATCGCGGTGCAGAGAATGATGCCCGCCAGACCGCTCAAAAGAAACTGCATCAAGCTGCCGCCGTGCCCCGTCAGCAGGATCCGGCCGATCTCGCGATCCTGATGCAGGATCGGCAGGCTGATCGGTTTTTCCAGAACGACCCGCGTTATCTGCATTTCCAGCCCGGAAAACAAGCCGTTCTCCGGACGCTGCCAACGCGCAAGCTCCTGGCCCTGGCTGTCCAGCACCTGCGCGTCCGCCACCTCTTCGGTCGAGGCGATCAACGCCAGCGCTTCCGTCGCGGCAGGCTTGTCGTTGAACACCACCGCCGCTTCCACGGTGTAACTGATCGAACGAGCGATCAGGTGCAGGTTGTGATCGGCATAGACCCGCAGCGCCAGCACACCGAGCAGGGTCAGGGACACACTGGCCATTCCCACGGCAACCAGCGCGACAATCAAATGCCCGCGACCGATGACCGAACCCAGGGTCGGACGCCCTGTGGATTTGTTGCGTCTCATGGGGCCGCCGGCTTGCGGCGCGACAACTGCAGCACGCTCGGATGAATGCGCACGCCGCTGCGGGCGACGGAGTCGAGATTGACCTCGAACGACACCTGCTCATCACCGACTCGCAGACAGAACAGACTGCCAACCGTGCACTGATCGCCGCCCTCACTGATGCTCAATACCGGGTGGCCAATCAGCGAAGCGAACAGTCGGCTGCGTTCATCGGCGGTGAGTTTGCCGATGTACACCGCATCGCACTCGCTGACGATAGACGGGTTGTCGGCCAGCAGGCGACGCACAGTGACAGGTCGGCCCGTGGCCTGGGTCGTGCCTTTCACCAGGTCGTCGGTGTATTCGGTGGGACCGACGATGCACAGGCGCAATTGTGCAGGTTCAACCGGCCAGCGGGCATAACTGAGAATGCCGAGGACCACCTGAGTAACGGATTTTGCCCGTTGCTCGGCCATACCCACCGGTGTTTGCGGCTGGGCAGCAGCCACACCCGTGAGCAAACAGAGCAGACCGGCAAGCAACACTTGCTTGCTGCCAACTACGCGCTCTGTCGCCCAGACAGCCAGCTTCATGCAGGGATTCTCTTGGATCGTAACGAGATGATGCCGCAACGATAGCACAGCGTTGGAACGCCAGCGATACAGCACCCTCTGACCGGCTGGTCAGATAACGCCGGGATCCGTCAGCATTTTCATTATCGAGGTCCCACGCCCTCCTCCAGTTCCAGCATCAGACCGCTCAAGCGCTTGACCTTGCGCTGCACCGCCTCTTCAAATACCCCGGCTCGCGGTTCGATCAAGGTGAACCAATGCTTGGCTCGGGTAATGCCGGTGTAGATCAGCTCTTTGGTCAACACCGGATTCAAGGCGTCCGGAAGGATCAGTGCGGTATGGGCAAACTCCGAGCCTTGCGACTTGTGCACCGTCATCGCGTACACGGTTTCCACATCATTGAGCCGGCTCGGCAACACGAACCGTACCCCGCCGCGCCCGTCGTTACGCGGGAACGCCACCCGAAGGACCGCTTCACCGACGTTCGGCCCATCACGCTCGGGCAGTTTGAGAGCAATGCCGATGTCACCGTTCATCAGCCCCAGGCCATAGTCATTGCGGGTCATCAGGACCGGACGACCTTCATACCATTGCTGGTCGCTGTCGATCAGCCGCGCCTTGAGCAGCGCGTCGGTGATGCGCTGGTTCAGCCCCTCGACACCCCACGGCCCTTTACGCACCGCGCACAGCAGCTGGAAGGTATCGAACGCCTGCAAGACCTCACGCGCCCAATCGAGCCAACCTGGATGCTCAAGGGGAGCTCCGGCAGGCGGACGCTGATTGCGCAGAACGCTCAGATAATGCCGATACCCGTGGGGGCCATCGCCATGCCCTTCCAGAACAAGCCGCTCCAACGCGTGGTCCTGCTCACCTTTAAGCGCCAGTGAATACACGTCGTCATGGCTTCGCCCTGCCAACAGTTGGCGAGCCTCATCCGGCAATTGCTGATTCACCCGACGCGCGAGCTGGCCGATGCCACTGCCCTCGCCGAAACGCCGCGAGTGACGCAACATCACCACTTGTTGCGCCAACGGGTGTGTACCGTCGATGTCCTCATGCAAACCGCTGTCCTGCAAGGACTCACCGCTCACGGACTCCAGCCATTGGCGGGTCTGCGGACTGTACCAACCCGCCTCGGCGTCGCGGCACAGATCCCCCAGCACCGCACCGGCCTCGACGGAGGCCAGTTGATCCTTGTCGCCCAGCAACACCAGACGAGCGTGCGACGGCAACGCATCAAGGAGGTTGGCCATCATTTCCAGATCGATCATGGACGCTTCGTCGACCACCAACACATCCAGCGGCAGACGGTTCCCGGCATGGTGACGGAAGTGTCGGGTGCCGGGACGGCTGCCGAGCAAACGGTGAACAGTCGTGACCTCGGAAGGAATCTTTTCCCGAACGGTGTCGGTGACTTTCAGCGATTGCACTTGCTGGCTGATGGATTCGGTCAACCGCGCAGCCGCCTTACCCGTGGGGGCGGCCAGGCGAATACGCAGAGGCTGACCGGCTTCGACCGCCGGGGCCTGAAGCAACGCCAGCAAACGCACCACCGTGGTGGTCTTGCCGGTGCCAGGCCCGCCCGTGACGATGCTGAAAGCACCTCGGGTCGCCAGCGCGCAGGCGAGTTTCTGCCAGTCGATCACGTCGGCGTTCTTTGTCGATCCGAACAACTCGTCCAGCCGCTGCGACAGATCGCCCGGCGTCGGCTCATGCTCCGCCAAGCGCTGACGCAGAGCAGTGTCGATGCGTCGCTCATAGGCCCAGTACCGCCGCAAGTACAGGCGTTTACCGGACAGCACCAGAGGACATTGCCGTGCAGACTCACTGTCATCGGCAGCCAGCGCCACCAGCGAACTGCCGGCCAGCACCTTGCACCAGTGCGCCCCTTCCAGGGTTTGAAGCAATTGCGATGGCAGCAACAACACACCCGATTGCACGTCCCCCTCCGGCGGCAGGGACAGGGCGAAGTCCGGGGCCTTGAGGGTTTCGAACAAATCCAGGCACACATGACCGTGGCCGAGTTGATGACTGGTCAACGCGGCGGCAAGTAATACCAACGGATCAACGTCAGGCGCCAACTCGTAAAGAAATGCCACGAATGCCTTGTCCAGCGCCCGCAGCCATCCACGCTCGACCCAGAGGTTCAGTAGCTGCAACAGGTCATGGGCTCGCGTCAGAGGGGTGAGCTGCGCGAGGCCGTCGGCATCCAGTGAAACCGGCGGAAAATCCGCGATGGTGCGGCTCATAGCAATTCTCCCTGTTCCCACGCGGGCTCGGCTTTCGGTTCCGGTTTGCCCTGGAACATCCGATCCAGACGCTCGATCAGCTCCCGCGGCGGCCGCACGAAATACACACCACCGCTGTCAGCACGAGAGCCCCGCAGGAACAGATACAGCGCACCGCCAACATGCCGGTCGTAATCGTAATCGGCGAGGCGGGCCTTGAGCTGACGATGCAGTGCCAGCAGATACAGCACGTATTGCAGGTCGTAACGGTTTTCCAGAATCGACTGTTCCATGGCCAGTTCGGTGTAGGCGGCGTCATCGACGCCCAGCCAGTTGGATTTGTAGTCCGCCACGTAGTAACGATCGTCATGTTCAAAGGTCAGGTCGATGAAGCCTTTGAACATGCCGTTGAGTTGCACCGCTTCGGCGGCAACCCGGGCAACGCCGTTGTGGGTGAACTTGCGGACCTGTTCGTCGAGTCTGACGACATCGACCTTGTGGCTGGCGAACCAGAACTCCATCTCGACCCGATACTGTTTCAATTGCTCCAACACGACCGGTGGTCGACCGGTGCCTGCGGGCATCGGTGATTTGAGCAGGTGCTGCAGCCAGTCGCTGAGGGTCGTGATCCAGCCTTCCCAGCCGCGTCGATTGCAACGCCGGGCGATCGCATCTTCCAGTGCCTCGCGAGAAACCGCGAACCCTTCATCGCCTGCCCATTCGAGCAGTCCATGGAGGAACGTCCCCGGATTCGGTCCTCGGGGGAAGCGGTGAATCTCGGCCCCTCCCGGAATGATCTCGCGAGGGGCATCGGGCTCAAGGCGCTCGTCGTCGAACAGTTTTTGCGCTTGCGGGCTATCCGGTGCTTCATCACTGCCCACGCTCAACACGTCACTGATGCGCAAGGCACTGTAAGAGGCGATCCACCAGTTTTCGCTGGCCTTGCGTTTGGGGATCAACGTGGCACTTGGGATCGCTTCGTTGCGTGGCGGCTGGTAGCGTTCGCTGGTTGCCAGTGGCATTTCAACGATGCTCAGCGCAGGGCAATGTTGCTGCAGATCGTCGAGCCAGCGAGCCAGACCGCTGGATTCACTCAATGACGCGCCACCACCCACCAGATAACCAAGTGCTGAAAGATGCAGGACCGAGCTGCTGTTATTGCCGCGCTTGAGGTCCGTCACGCCAAGCCAGCAGGCATGTTGTGCCCGGGTCAGAGCGACGTAGAGCAAACGCAGGTCCTCCGCCAGCCGCTCATTGTCGGCCAGGGCAATCAGCTCGGCATCAGGCTTGAGACTGACCTGAGCCTTGCCGGATGCATCGTGGTAATGCAACGGCAGCCGGCTGCCGTCCACGGGTTTGGCCGAGCAGATAAAAGGCAGAAACACCAACGGATACTCAAGCCCCTTGGACTTGTGGATCGTCACGACCTTGACCAGTTGCTCGTCGCTTTCAAGGCGCAGGATCTGCTCCTCACCCGCTTGACCGGACAGCGCAAGGTGCTCGGCCAAATGCCGGATCAGCGCCTGCTCGCCATCGAGTTCGGAGGCTGCCTGCTGCATCAGCTCCGACAGGTGCAACAGGTTAGTCAGCACCCGCTCACCATCACTGCGCGCGATCAAGGTTTGCGGCAGATGGAAGTCATGCAGAAAACGCCGCAACATCGGCAGCACGCCTTGTTTGCGCCAGATCTCGCGATAGGCTCGGAACTGCATGACGCGTGCTTCCCAGACCAGTTCGTCCTGATTCAGGCGCTCCAGCTCAGTCAACGGCAGGTTCAGCGTGGTGCAGGCCAGGGCTGCTTTCAACGATCGCTCGACATCCGGTTCGGCACAGGCCTTGAGCCAGGCCAGCAAGTCATGAGCCTCCTGGGCCGCAAAGACAGAATCCTTGTCCGACAGGTAAACACTGCGCACTCCTCGGGCGGCAAGCTCACCGCGTATCGCTTGGGCCTCTTTGCCGTCACGCACAAGAATTGCGATGTCCGCCGGTTGCACCCCGCGAAAATCCTTGCCGTCCTGCGCGAAACCAGCGCTGCCGGCTTGCCCGCCATTGAGCAGGGCAGTGATTTCACTGGCGCAGGCCGCGGCCAACTGTTGACGATAGACCGCACCGGAGACTGGTTGCTCGGTGGATAAATGCCAGATATTCAGCGCCGGCACGTCTTGCCCGGAAATCAGTAAATGTTCCTTGCGCCCCTGAGAATCCACGGGCTGAAACGGCACCGGGTTATCACCGTTTTTCTCTCGAAACAGAAACGCGCCGCGCCCCTGCTCACGAGACTCCGCGCGTTCGAATACCTGGTTCACCGCACGGACCATTCCGTGGCTGGAGCGGAAGTTTGTACCCAACGTATGTAGCCGCCCGGTGGTGGCTATTCGCGCGCGCAGGTAGGTGTAGATGTCTGCGCCACGGAAGGCATAGATCGCCTGCTTCGGGTCACCGATCAGGAACAGACCGGTCTCTGGATTGTTTTCCTCGATGCGATAGATGTTCTCGAAGATCCGGTACTGCACCGGATCCGTGTCCTGAAATTCGTCGATCAGGGCGACCGGAAACTGCTCGCGAATAAGCGTGGCGAGGCGCTCGCCGCCTTCGGATTGCAAGGCTGCGTCGAGTCGCAGCAGCATGTCGTCGAAACCCATTTCGGCACGTCGACGCTTTTCTTCTTCAAAGCGCTCTCCCACCCATTTGGCGGCGTGCTGCAGCACCGCGGCGTCGGGGGTTGGCAGCTCATCGAGGCTTGATTTGAGTGCCTGCATGGCGTCCAGTCCCGGATGGCTCGGTGGCTCGCCTTTCCAGGCCTCGGCCATGCCGTCAGGCGTGAGCCGGGTAAATCCGGTACCGATATCCAGTTGCTCCAGTGACTCGTCTTCAGCCCAGGCCTTGAGTTTCTCGAACCAGGGCTCGAAGTAGCGAGCCTGCATCTTGCGCCCGTCGACTGTCTTGCTGGCGACGCCCTGATGACAAATGGCGAGCAGCTCATCCGCCCACCGCTGCCAGGGCTTTTTCAATTCAACCAATGCTGCTCGACGTTCTTGCAGGCATTCTTCGATCAATTCGGCCGGAGATCTGCCTTCTGCTCCATTACGTTCAGTACCGAAGAGAGCACGTACGCGAGGCAACAAAGCGGCCGGACCGCCCCAGTGACTGCGAACCCAATTCAGTACATCCCCCTGCATCGGATAGCAGAACAGGCGCCAGTAATCGCGGAGCACTTCGCCCAACAGATCGCTGTGATCGGTTTCGAGGGTCTGGGTAAACAGACTACCGCTGTCGAATGCGTGTTCGCGCAGCATTCGCTGACACCAGCTGTGGATCGTCGAGACGGCAGCCTCGTCCATCCATTGCGCGGCGATGTCCAGACGATTGGCGCAACCGGGCCATTGCTGAGGGTCGAACTGCGCGCGCAACTCATCGATCAACGTATCTGGAGGCGGTGTCTCGTCACGGAAGAAGCGTGCGGCCTCAGCCAAACGTGTGCGAATACGTTCGCGCAACTCCTTGGTCGCTGCGTCGGTGAATGTCACCACCAAAATCTGCGGTGGCAGCAGCTCGCGACCGAAGCCACTCGTGTCACCACCGTGGCCAAGGATCAGGCGCAGATACAACGCGGAGATTGTAAATGTCTTGCCAGTACCCGCGCTGGCCTCGATCAGTTGACTGCCCTTTAACGGAAACGCCAAGGCAAGAGGCTGCTTTGCGCTCATGAACGTTCCCCCGCGCTGGCCAAGGATTGCCAAGGGGCTTCGAGCACTGGGCGGTATAAAGCGTTGCACCAATCGGGGAATGTCTCTTCGGCCAACAATTCATCGTAATCCGGGAATTGACGGGCCAATGCGGGACTTTCGCGTCGCTCACCTTCGCTGGTCTGGCCATCACCTTCATAGGCTTTGCGGGCAGCGGCTTCAGCTTTCAGCGGGTCATTCTGGCCCAGCCATGCAAAAGCGGTTTTCACCGCAACCGGGAGCGGTTGACGCATTCCTGACTGCCAGGCGAGCAGCAGGTCTTCGAGTATTCTCCAGGCCCGGCCCTGCTCCATCGGTTCAAGCAAAAGGGTGTCGTCACTGGCGACCAGCGCCGTAGTCAGAGAAAGCCCACTCGCACAAGCGACCAGATGATTGACCCATGGTTTGGTCAGACGGTGCCATTTGCGGTTCTTGATCGAACCGATGCTGTTGGGGATCGTCGTCACCGACAGCACACCGCCATCGGCGCGTTGATGCAGACCTCCAAGCCATCCTTCCAGGCGTAATCCCTGACATTCATGATTGATCGGGATCGCGCTGGTCAACGGAGTCGGCCAAAGCGTCAGTAGCTGCTGATAGCGTTGCAGCAAATCAGGAAGCGGTTCGATCAACTCTCGCTGCAGGCACTCACCAAATCCCGCCATGGGCAGCAGCCCGCTGTTTTGCAGGCGCCGAGCCTGAGCCTCAAGCGCCTGATCAACACTCTCCGGATGTCTCAGGGCCGCTTCGAGCAAACTGTCGCTGAGGGTATATCGCTGCAACGCATCCAGGACAAAGGGTTCTTCATCGGCTTGAGGTACTTGTGCCGCTTCAAAGTAAACCTTCAATCGCTGAGTGAAAAAGTGTCGCACCGGATTGCGCAGGAAATCCTGCAGCAGTGCGAGACTCAACGGCTCCTCCTGGACATGGGGTTCAAGTATTCCTTTCACATCAACAGGCTCATGACGTAGATGCAGCATCTGCCATTCGCTGGCGTAGCTGAACAGCTCATTTCCCTCATGGAAGTAACGTGAACTGAATGGCTGCAGCGGATGTTCCTGAGTCATGGCATGCAAAAGATCCGCACTGTCGTCAGTCGTGCACCAACCGTTGGCGATATGATCGCGCAACTGACCGATCAGCACCGAGGGTGGCCGCTCACTGTTGTCACGAATACTGCGTCCAACCCAACTGATGTAGAGCTGATGACGCGCAGACAACAGTGCTTCTAGCAACAAATAGCGATCATCTTCACGGCGGGAGCGATCTCCCGGCCGGTAATCGCTGCCCATGAGGTCGAAGTCCAGCGGTGGTTGTGCCCGGGGATAATCGCCATCGTTCATGCCCAGAAGGCAAACCAGCTTGAATGGAATTGCCCGCATCGGCATCAGGGTACAGAAGTTCACCGCTCCGGCCAGAAAGCGTTGAGAAAGGCGCCCCTGATCCAGTCCAGCCAGCCAGGCCTCGCGAACAACGGTCAGCGGCAACTCGTCTTCCAGTCCGACAGACTCGCAGGTCTCCAGCCATGTTTCGCGCAGCTCTTCAAGCTGGGTCAGCAAGTAGTCGTCATGCTCATTGCTCGCTTTGAAAAACACCTGCATCAGTACCTGTAACCGGCTCCCCCACTCTTGAGGTTTCGCAGGCTTCAGCAATTGCTGGTGCGAGTACTCCAAGGCATCCAGCAAGGCGACCAGAGGACCGATCAATGCGGCATCGAGACCGCCAATTTCATCGTAGGGCTCAATACCCGCGCAGGCACTTGAGTCGCCAACCGCATACCCGAGGAGCATCCGCCTCAGGCCGAAACGCCAGCTGTTCTGCTCCAGTTCATTTGGCAATCCCAGTCCGGCGCGCTGATCAGCGTCCATCCCCCAACGCACACCGGCGCCTTCGATCCAGCGATGCAGAGTCGGCAAGTCCCGCTCCTCCACTCCGAACCGTGCGCGTAACGCTGGAACATCGAGCAAGTCGAGGATTTCGCTGACGGGGAAACGACTGTCTGGCAGTTTGAGCAGATGTTCGACAGCGATCAGTAATGGATCGCGACCGCGTTGCCCCTGGTCTGCCAGTGTGAAAGGAATGAACCGTGGATCATGACGATCCAGCTGCCCGAACACCGCACGGACATGCGGTGCATAGCTGTCGATATCAGGCACCATCACGATTACATCGCGCGGGCGCAGTTCGGGATTGGCGCTGAAGCGGGCCAGAAGCTGATCGTGGAGAATCTCCACTTCACGCTGGGCACTATGGGCAATGTGGAATCGAATCGACTGGTCGTGCTTCAGATCGACGTCGGGCCAGAGCTCACGCGTCTCGTCGAGTGGGCGCAGCTCCAGAATGTCATCCTGCAGTTGATTGAGCATATTTTGCGGGACTGTTTCGCTGAACAGATCGATACGACCATTGCGAAATGCCGCGCGATAGCTGCCGGGGTCGTCATAGCTGTCGAGCAGATTGATGTAGTCACGACCTTGCTTGCCCCAGGCAGCCAGTAGCGGGTGGGCATGTTGATGCAGTGATTCCGAATCCAGAACCACGGGCATACCGTTCTTGCGAGCCTGACGTTTGTATTGATGGCGCAACAGATCCTTGTCGGCAACGATATCGGCCCAATGATAACGGCAAGGGTTGTGGACACAGAGCAGGACCTGGCTGAAACGGGCCAGCCCTGCCAATGCTTCGAGTACTTGCGCAGGCAGTGAGGAAATTCCGAAAACGATTACTCGTGAAGGCAAACCTGTCGGTGCTTTTTCAAGGTTGTTGATGCACTCGATGAATCGCTGGTGCACGCCCGCACGGCTTTGAGCCATACCTTGTTCACCGACATCCTCAAGCAATGCACGCCATAGCTCCGCCTGCCAGCAACTGGTGATGGGCAGCGGTTTTATTTCACCTCTGACATTTCGTAGTTGATGACGCCCCTCGGCCCAATCCTCAAGCCAGTCGGCACGGTACACCTGATACTGATCGAATAGATCAGCCAGACGCTCGGACAGCTGGTAGCGCTTGCGTAAGTCGGTGTCATGGGTCAGAAATCGTTGCAGCGGTTCGAAATGCGGCAGGTCGATGACCTGCGGCAACAAGCGCATCAGCCGCCAGGTCAGAGGTGCCTTGTCGAGCAGGGACTTTGCCGGGATCTCATCTCGCCCCAGGACCATGCGGTAAAGCTGCCACATGAAACTGCCCGGCAACTGCACATCAATTGCGGCGGCAATACCGCAGCCGCCAAGGTCATCCTCTTCAGGATCCTCGGCTAATGCCAGCTTGAGCCATTGAGCGATGCCGTTGCTCTGCACGAGCGCAATTTCGTTCTCCAGAGGAGCCAGCGGATAGCGCCGCATTATGCTGATCACAAGGCTGCGCAGTTCGTCCAGGCTGTTGCTCTGAACCACCATGAATGCAGCGTTGAGGGACTGAGTGTCCGGCATGAAGGCTTCCTTGGAAAAGTACAAAAGCTAGGGCTGAACCTTAGCATTGTCGGCAGGCGAGGACAGCCGCAGGGCGTCCGAGAATGTCGTACGAACTTTCCTGCGGGCAAAACAAAACCCCAACTGCTTTCGCAATTGGGGTTTCGGAATTTAATCTTGACGATGACCTACTCTCACATGGGGAAACCCCACACTACCATCGGCGATGCATCGT
>NZ_JBXANF010000006.1:404684-489542 GCF_058801405.1 Pseudomonas sp. GW822-FHT03F04 | reverse complement strand
GCGTCCCCTAGGGGACTCGAACCCCTGTTACCGCCGTGAAAGGGCGGTGTCCTAGGCCACTAGACGAAGGGGACACACTACAACATTCACTCCCTGCTTCGTATCGCTGTGTGCTTTACGCTGCAAGTGGCGCGCATTCTATGGATGGATTGGAAGGTCGTCAACCCCCTGATATAAATTTATTTAAATCAATGACTTCGCCCTGCTTTACGAGCCGATTCGGACTTTTCCGTCGCCCGACGATTGACGCCTATATTCCGCCACTCGCCAAGGCGCTATAGTCCACGGCAAAGGTGATGGCAATCTGCACCCCAAGGGCCAGCATTTATATAAGCAGCCCTGCGGCCGATACAGATTGAGCTTAGTCGATCCAACCCGTCGAGCGGCGCTAGGCTCCTATATGCCAAGCCACTACACTCGCACGCGAACCCTATAAAGAGGTCTTACCGGTGACACCACTCATGATCACCCTGCTAGTCATAGCCGGGATTGCAATCTTGATCGCCATTGGCTACATGAACCATGTGGTGGAAAACACCAAACTGGAGAAGGCCCGCACCAAGGTCGAACTCAACGACCGCCTGCGCCGTTGTGGCGAACTGACCGAAACCTTCCCCGGCCAGTTCATGACCCCGGCCCTCAAGCTGTTGATGACCCGCCTGGAACTGAACGTCTGCCAGCGCCTGCTGAACCTGGAAAAGACCAGCGCCACCACCAAGGCCCGCATCACCGAACTGAGCGCCCTCGTCGCCCAGGGCGAATCGATCCCGGTCAACAACCCGCCGGCCCCGATCCAGACCGAAGCCAAGGCCAAGGACGTCCGCTTCCTTCTTGAAGCCCTCCACGGCCAGATCACCCGCGCCGCCCAGGACGGTTTCCTGCCACCAAACGAAGCCAAGCACTGGATTCGCGAAGTACGCCATATCCTGGTGCTGCTGCACATCGAGTTCTTCAACAACCTCGGCCAGCACGCCCTGCAACAAAACCAGCCAGGCCAGGCCCGCCTCGCGTTCGAACGCGGCGTGCAATACCTGCGCAAACAGCAGGACCCGCAGATCTACGCCGAACAACTCCAATACCTGGAAAAACTCCTGGCCCGCGCCAACGCCCAGGTCATGGACAAGATTGCCCCGGTCGAAGGCGAAGAAAACCAACTGACTGCAGGCCTCAAGGATGTCGAGGCTGATGCGGACTGGAAGAAGAAAGTGATTTACGACTGAGTGCAGTCAGAGAGAAGCCACCGAGAGGTGGCTTTTTTATTGGGCGCGGCAAAGATCAAAATCCAAAGCGCCCTCACCCTAACCCTCTCCCGGAGGGAGAGGGGACTGACCGAGGTGATTGGGAGAGATACGCCGACGTGAAATACCGAGTCGAACTCGGGTTTTGAAACGCATGCAACTCGACTCCTGCTGCTACACCTTCTGCTTCTTCTGCTGCTGCTTCTTCTGCTTCTTCTGCTTCTTCTGCTTCTTCTGCTTCTTCTGCTTCTTCTGCTTTTACTCTTGCTTCTGCTTTGGCTTTGGCTTTTGCTTCCCACCACTCAACACGATGAGCGTTAGCTCGAGTACCGCTTTTGACGTGCCGGCCCCTTCGGCAGGCTGAGTGGAGGGATTTATCCGGGGGTGGGCGCGTAGCGCCGTTCGACGAAGTCGAACACATCGAGAGGAGGTGCAGCGAAGCAAACCGTAGGCGATGCCCCCGGATCAATCCCGGAACGAAGGAACACCGAGCCTCAGCGAGGGGCCGAACGCCGGGGCCCAGCCTTTTGGTTCCTTTTTGGCGTTTGAAAAAGGGACTCGCCGTAAGGGCGAAACCGCCAGCGGCAGCACCCAAAGAAACGGATATTCACACCAAACAACCAGCAACCTGGTCGGCCCAAAGGCCGCCAAGGTCAAATCCAAATCAAAGCCGAAAGTGCCCCACCATCCCCTTGAGCTCACTCCCCAACTGCGCCAGCTCAACACTCGAAGCCGCATTCCCGCGCATCGCAATCGAAGACTGATCCGCACTCGCCCGAATACTGGTCACACTGCGATTGATCTCCTCGGCCACCGAACTCTGCTCCTCGGCCGCCGCCGCAATCTGCTGATTCATCTGCTGAATCAACGAAACCGCCGCCGCAATACTCCCCAGCGCACTTTCCGTCTGCAACGCATCACTCACCGCCAGCTTCACCAGCTCGCCACTGCTCTGAATCTGCTGCACCGACGAATGCGCCGCCGAGCGCAAGGCACTGACCAGCCGCTCGATCTCCTCGGTCGACTGCTGGGTGCGTCGAGCCAGCGCCCGAACCTCGTCTGCAACCACCGCAAACCCCCTACCCTGCTCGCCCGCCCGCGCCGCTTCGATCGCGGCGTTGAGCGCCAGCAAGTTGGTCTGTTCGGCAACACTCTTGATCACTCCGAGCACCGTGCCGATGTTCTGGATTTCTGCGCTCAGGCTTTCGATGCTCGAACTGGCCGACGTCGCCGAATCCGCCAGTTGCTCGATCCGCGCCATGCTCTGGCGCACCACCTGCTGGCCACTCTCGACCTTGTCGTCGGCAGTCTGCGCGGCGAGCGCCGCTTCTTCGGCATTGCGCGCCACGTCGTGAACGGTGGCGGTCATCTGATTCATGGCCGTAGCGACCTGCTCGGTTTCCTCTTTCTGGCTGCTGACCTCAAGGTTGGTCTGCTCGGTCACCGCCGACAGCGATTGCGCGGAACTGGCCAACTGTTCAATACCCGCCTGCAACCCGCTGACGATGGTGCTGAGGCCCGCGCCCATCTGCTGCATGGACTGCATCAACTGGCCGATTTCGTCACGACGGGTCACCTCTACCGTTGCACTCAAGTCACCGGCGGCGATCCGCTGCGCGACATGCATCACACTGCGCAACGGGGCGACGATCAACCGGGTGATCACCCACGCCGCAATCAGACCGACCAGCAGCGCCAGCGCCGACGAGCCGATAATCAGCACCGAGTTCTTCTTCAACTCACCCTGCATCGCGACGTCCTGGGCGACATAGGCCTGATCGACCCGTTCCACTACCTGGGCAGCACGCTGATGCAGTTGCTCATAGACGGTTTTTTCCTGAGCCAGAAGCCCGGTGTACTCGGCGAGCTTGTCATTGAAACCAGCGATGTGGCCTGAGACCTCATTGAGGACCGTCAGATAACCTTCGTCCTTGACCGTGGATTTCAGTTGTTCGGCTTGCGCCTGGGCCTGCGCGGCCTGTTCGATGTTGCCCTTGGCGCTGTCGTCGCCCTTGCGACTCTGATCCAGCCGCACCCGCGCTTCGTTCATGGCCTGCAACATCAGGCGCGAGACCTGGCTGACCTGACTGGCCTGCTCGATGAACTGGGCCCCATCCTTGCCCTCGCTGTCTTTCAGCGTATAGGCGCCATCATCGGCAAGCCCGGCCTGCAGGACGTCGAGGTTGTTGGCGACGCTGGACACCGACCAACTGGCCATTTCCAGCGCCAGGTCCTTGGCCTGGGTCAACGAAACGAACTCATCGAACGCCTTGCGGTAAGCGCCCAGCGACTGCTGGACGTCGTTCATGACCGACTCATTGCCCGGCGACAGAGCCTTGAGCTGATCGGCCATGGCGATCAGACCATCCACGCCCTCGTGCACGGCATCGGCGGTTTTCGGATTGCCGTGCAAGGCGTAGTCCTGTTCCAGCAGACGCACCTTGAGCAGGCCGCTGTTGAGCGAGGACATCTGCTTGAGCCCGTCGAAGCGCTGACTGATGGTTTGCAGGGACCAGACGCCGATGGCCGCCACCAGCGCGGTCAAGAGCAAAACCAGCACAAACCCGATACCCAGTTTTTTCGCCATACCGAGGTTGGCAAAACGTCCTTGCACGGCCGAAATCATTGCGCGTAGTCCCCTGCCAAAGTCTGTTGCCGAAGAGTCGCAACGGCCATGAACCAGCACAAGACTCTGGCGTCGGAATAATGGCAAAAAGCTAGGTGTGCGTCGTTTTCAGAACACTTGAGGTCGATCCACGGCTGTACTGCGAAAGAACTGCCGCGCCCTCGGATCACAAGCGTAGGCCACATTGATCCTCTGCCAGTCACTGGCTTCGCCACTGGGGCTGAATGATGTCGCGCAGGACAGTTGCACACCATGACGCAAGGCCTGCCTGCGCAGGTGCTCGTCATTCGCCAGCGGCGAACGGGCCCAGATGAACAGCCCGCCAGTGGGTTTGCCGAACACTTCCCAATCGGCATCCTCCAGCGCCTGCAAGGCTGCTGCCCGATCGGTATTGAGCCGCTGACGCTGGCGCTGCACCAGTTTTCGATAGGCGCCACTGGCCAGCAGCGCCGCCAGAACCGCCTCGCTGAACCTTGAAGTGCCCATGCAACTGATCATTTTGACCCGCGCCAGTTGCTCGATCACCTCAACACTGGCCATTACGAAACCTGCCCGTAACGAGCTGCTCAGCGTCTTGGAAAAACTGCCGACGTAAATCACCCGCCCGTCTTCATCCAGTGCCGCCAGACGCGTGCCGCTGCCATTGTGCAGATCGGCGTAGACGTCGTCTTCGATCAACCGCAGGTCGTAGGTTTTGCTCAATTGCAGAATACCCCGCGCCACGGCCGGCGCCAGACAGCTCCCCGTGGGGTTGTGGTGATGACTGTTGATGAACAGCGCCGCCGGCCGGAACTGCTGCAACAACGCCTCAAGCGCCTCAAGGTCCGGCCCGCCAGGCGTACGGCGAACCTCCAGCATGCGCACACCGTGCAGCCGCAGGAGGTCGAACAGCGGCGCATAACCCGGTGTTTCCACCACCACACAGTCACCGGCCCGGAACAGGGTACGCACGATCAGATCCAGCCCGTGGCTGGCGCCGGCAGTGGTCAGCACCCGTTCGTCGTCAGCCTTGATATCGAGCAACCCGAGTCGTTTGACGATTTGCTCGCGCAGCGCGGGGAGCCCGAGGGGCGTGTTGTAGTTGAACAGGCTGGTCATGTCGGTGCGAGCCACCTGACGGATCGCGTAGCTGAGATCATCGGGCTCTCGCCAGCTCTGCGGCAAAACGCCGTCGCCCAGTTTCAGCCCTCTTTGCCATTCCGGATCCGTATCACAGCCGTGACGCTCACCCTCGAACGCAGGACTGTCGAAGGCCTTGCAACACTTCGGCAATGTGGCCGCGACCATGAACCCCGAGCCTTGCCGCGAGGCCAGGACACCCTGCGCCACCAGACGCTCGCAAGCTTCCATGACGCTCGACTGGCTGAGCAGGTTCAACCGCGCGATTTGTCGCACGGAAGGCAGGCGCGTGGCTGGCGGCACCTCTCCCTGCACGACCCATTCGATCAATCCATCAACAATCTGCTGCACAACCGGCACCATTGCCTGTCGGTCAATTCTCAATTCCATGAGTACCCAAACTCCTGTCCGTTTTGCCCGCGGCAGTAAATCACAGCCGCGCCGGTCAGGCTGTGCGACAACGCCGTCAAAAGCCACCGTTCTAACTATTTGATACACATTGTTTATCAACGACATGTAACTGACGGCAGACGAAAAAAAACCCGCCGGCGGGCGGGTCTTTTCCTGCATCAATGGACGCGTTTCAGAACGCGGTCACGCCACCGTCCACGGCCAGCGAATGGCCGGTGGTGAACGCTGCACCATCGCTGCACAGGTACAGCACGGCGCTGGCAATTTCCTCGACCTTGCCGATGCGACCCACCGGGTGCATGGCGTTGGCGAATTCGCCTTTTTTCGGGTCGGCCTCATAGGCGCGACGGAACATGTCGGTGTCGATCACCGCCGGGCAAACGGCATTGACGCGGATTTTCTTCTTGGCGTATTCGATGGCGGCCGACTTGGTCAGGCCGATCACTGCGTGCTTGGAGGCGGCGTAGATGCTCATCTTCGGCGCGGCGCCCAGGCCGGCCACCGATGCGGTATTGACGATCGCCCCGCCACCCTGGGCCAGCAGCAACGGCAACTGGTACTTCATGCACAGCCAGACGCCTTTGACGTTGACGCCCATGATTGCGTCGAATTCATCCATCGAACCTTCGGCCAGTTTGCCTTTCTCGATTTCGATCCCGGCGTTGTTGAAGGCATAGTCGAGTCGCCCGTAGGTCTTGATCACCTCGTCCATCAGATTTTTCACATCACTTTCGACGGTAACGTTGCACCGCACGAAAGTCGCTTCACCGCCGGCGGTACGAATCAGCGCCACCGTCCCCTCGCCCCCGGCGGCATCCAGGTCGGCCACCACCACTTTCAGACCTTCAGCGGCGAACGCCTGGGCGGTCGCGCGGCCGATACCGTTGGCGGCGCCCGTGACGACGGCGACCTGACCGGAAAACGTCATGCTCATTGTTATGTCCTCGAATGCGGGGATTGATGAGGGCAGCATAGCCACAGCCACCCCGACAGCGGCAGCACTATCAGAAGGCCGTTTAACCGCCCATGAATCGCAGTGATAAAACGGTGACAGCCACTATCACCCTGTTTGATCGACCTGCATTCGCCTCGTCAGCCAACCTTGCGGCATCACCAAGGAGGGTCTATCAACAAGGCTTCATCCCGTTGAGTGCCTGTCATGACTAACCAGACCAATCGTCAGTTCCTGCTCGCCAAACGCCCGGTGGGCGCCGCCACCCGCGAGACCTTCACGTATCAGCAAGTACCGGTGGGTGAACCGACGGCGGGACAGATCCTGGTCAAGAACGAATACCTGTCCCTCGACCCGGCCATGCGCGGCTGGATGAACGAGGGCAAGTCCTACATCCCGCCGGTGGGTCTGGGTGAAGTCATGCGCGCGCTGGGTGTAGGCAAAGTCATCGCGTCGAACAACCCTGGGTTTGCGGTCGGCGACTACGTCAACGGTGCCATTGGCGTGCAGGATTATTTCCTTGGCGAGCCAAGAGGTTTCTACAAGGTCGATCCGAAACTGGCACCGCTGCCGGTTTATCTATCCGCATTGGGCATGACCGGCATGACCGCCTACTTCGCCCTGCTCGATGTCGGCGCACCGAAGGCCGGCGACACCGTGGTGTTGTCCGGGGCCGCGGGTGCGGTCGGCAGCATTGCCGGGCAGATCGCCAAGATCAAAGGTTGCCGGGTGGTCGGCATCGCTGGCGGCGCCGACAAATGCAAGTTCCTGATCGACGAACTGGGCTTTGACGGTGCCATCGACTACAAGAGCGAAGACGTGTTGGCCGGCCTTAAGCGCGAATGCCCGAAAGGCGTGGACGTGTATTTCGACAACGTCGGCGGCGACATCCTCGACGCCGTGCTGAGCCGTCTGAACGTCAAGGCGCGCGTAGTGATCTGCGGCGCCATCAGCCAGTACAACAACAAGGAAGCGGTCAAAGGCCCGGCCAACTACCTGTCGCTGCTGGTCAACCGCGCGCGGATGGAAGGCTTCGTGGTGATGGATTACGCCGCGCAGTACGCCAGTGCCGCCCAGGAAATGGCCGGCTGGATGGCCAAGGGTCAGCTCAAGAGCAAGGAAGACATCGTCGAAGGCCTGGAAACATTCCCGGAGACCCTGGGCAAACTGTTCAGCGGCGAGAACTTCGGCAAGCTGGTGTTGAAGGTCTGAAAACAATGAAGGGAGCCATCGGGCTCCCTTCATTGCATCTTCAGCTGTTCGATCAGGCCAGTTCGGCGACCACCAAGGCCAGTGCCTTGGCCGGATCCGCCGCCTGGCTGATCGGACGGCCGATCACCAGATAGTCGGAACCGGCATCCAGCGCCTGACGCGGGGTCAGGATGCGACGCTGGTCGTCCTGGGCGCTGCCGGCCGGACGAATCCCCGGCGTCACCAGTTGCAGCGACGGGTGCGCGGTTTTCAGCGCCGTGGCTTCCAGCGCCGAGCACACCAGACCGTCCATCCCGGCCTTCTCGGCCAGTGCAGCCAGGCGCAGCACCTGCTCCTGCGGTTCGATGTCCAGACCGATACCCGCCAGATCCTCGCGCTCCATGCTGGTCAGCACGGTCACGCCGATCAGCAACGGTTGCGGGCCGCTGCGCTTGTCCAGCTCTTCACGGCAGGCCGCCATCATGCGCAGGCCACCGGAGCAGTGAACGTTGACCATCCACACGCCCATCTCGGCAGCGGCCTTGACCGCCATCGCCGTGGTGTTGGGAATGTCGTGGAATTTCAGGTCGAGGAATACTTCAAAACCCTTGTCACGCAGGGTGCCGACGATTTCCGAGGCACAGCTGGTGAACAGCTCCTTGCCCACTTTGACCCGGCACAGTTTCGGGTCCAACTGGTCGGCCAGCTTCAGTGCGGCGTCACGGGTGGGGAAATCCAGGGCGACGATGATAGGAGTCTGGCAGGCGGACATGGATGGGCTCTCAGGCAAGTCGAAATCGGCGCGCATTGTAGCGGAACCGGCGGCGGCGCGGCACCCGATGATCGGTAAATCGTCGCGCCGGACGTGATCAGCATAGCCTTGCAGGGTATTGTGTCGAAGCCGATACACAACCGACACGCCGACAACATGCGTCCGCGCTAGCCTCGCCAGCCGCAACATGTCCTTACAGCAGCCCTTCCCGCCTCACGGCCGGACGCCTATGCTGAAACCACAACCTCGCAGCCTATCTTTGTGGTTGGCGGCCTACTGGCAGATGAACAGCCTCATGCACAACTCCCAAGTCTCCGTGAATGAAGAGCAGAAAGACGACAAGCGCTGGAGCATCCGGGCCCTGATCGTCGACGATGACGTGCCGATCCGCGAACTGATGATCGACTACCTGGCCCGCTTCAACATTCACGCCAGCGGTGTCACCGATGGCGCGGCCATGCGCCAGGCGATGCAGGCCGAACATTTCGACGTGGTGGTGCTCGACCTGATGCTGCCCGGCGAAGACGGTCTGTCGCTGTGCCGCTGGCTGCGCGCCGAATCGGACATCCCGATCCTGATGCTCACCGCCCGTTGCGAACCCACCGACCGCATCATCGGCCTGGAACTGGGTGCCGATGACTACATGGCCAAACCGTTCGAACCCCGGGAACTGGTGGCGCGGATCCAGACGATTCTTCGCCGGGTGCGCGACGACCGCACCGAACAGCGTGCGAACATTCGCTTCGACAACTGGCGCCTGAACAGCGTCCTGCGCCAGTTGATCGCCGACGATGGCCTGGTGGTGCCGCTATCCAACGCCGAATTCCGCCTGCTCTGGGTGTTCATCGAACGCCCGCGTCGGGTGCTCAGCCGCGAACAGTTGCTGGACGCCGCCCGTGGCCGCTCGATCGAAGCCTTCGACCGCAGCATCGACCTGCTGGTCTCGCGCCTGCGGCAAAAACTCGGCGACGACCCGAAAGCCCCACAGTTGATCAAAACCGTACGCGGTGAGGGTTACCTGTTCGACGCACGGGACATCGGCTGATGCGGGCGCGCTTCGACACGCTGTTCGGCCGCCTGTTTGGCGTGCTGTTCGTGGCGATCGTCCTGGCGCACCTGTTGGCTTTCGCCTGGTTCCATCATTACGGCCCGCCACCACCGCCTCCACCACCGGAGTTTTCCGAAGGGATCGACGGCCAACGGCCACCGCCAGATCCGCGCTTCCCACGGCGCCCCCCACGCCCGTGGTTCGGCGGGCCGCTGGTGCCGCTGACCTTTCAGTTCATCTCATTGATGATCGCTGCGTGGTACGGCGCCAAGCTGCTGAGCCGCCCGATCCAGCGTCTGAGCGACGCTGCCGAACGCCTCAGTGAAAACCTCGACAGCCCGCCGCTGGACGAATCCGGCCCGCGCGAAGCACGCCAGGCGGCGCACACTTTCAACCTGATGCAGCAGCGGATTCGTGAACAGGTACAACAGCGTGCCCGCATGCTTGGCGCCGTCTCCCACGACCTGCGCACACCGCTGTCGCGGCTGAAACTGCGCCTGGAAAAGATCGACGACGACAAACTTCAGGGCCAGATGCGTCAGGACCTCAACGACATGATCGGCATGCTCGACGCCACCCTCACCTACCTGCACGAACAACGCACCAGCGAAGCGCTGCAACTGATGGACGTGCAGGCGCTGGTCGAGTCCCTGTGCGAGAACGCCCAGGACCAGGGCGCCGACGTGCAGGTCAGCGGCCACTGCGCGCCCTTGCAGGTGCAGCCGATGGCCTTGCGGTCCTGCATCAACAACCTGATGGACAACGCCTTGCGTTACGCCGGGCAAGCACACATCGAACTGCAGGATCAGCGCGAGCAACTGCTGATCCGCGTCATCGACCACGGCCCGGGCATCGCTGCGGACAAGCGTGAAGCGGTGTTCGAACCGTTCTTCCGCCTGGAAGGCTCGCGCAACCGCAACTCCGGCGGCGTCGGCCTGGGTATGACCATCGCCCGGGAAGCCGCGCAACGCCAGGGCGGACAACTCAACCTCGAAGAAACCCCCGGCGGCGGCCTTACCGCCGTGATTCGCCTGCCCCGCCACTGAAGCCGACTGTGTACCGCCCGGTACAAAATCCACATACCCACGACACCTCCCGCCTTGAGGCTGCATAAGCCGGTACACAAACCGGTTTTCCAGCCCAAGGAGAGAGCCCGATGATCGGTAGCGTGAGCAACTACACGAGCTACACCAGCACCAGCAGCACCACCACGCAAAACGCCCGCAGCCAGCAACTGCAAAAAGAACTGTTCGCCAAACTCGACAGCAACGGCGACGGCGCGGTGGATCAGGACGAACTGAACAGCGCCCTGTCGCAAAAATCCAATGACGGTTTGCTGGTCAACCTGAGCAAACAATTCGGCGACCTGGACAGCGACAGCAGCGGCAGCCTCAGCGCCGACGAAATGGCCGCCATGGCGCCACCACCGCCACCCGACCACAACCAGGCCCCCAACACCGACCTGGCCGACGCCCTGATCAAAGCCCTGGACACCGACGGTGATGGCGCCATCAGCGGCGACGAACTGAGCAGCGGCCTGACCAGCGCCGGCAGCACCGCCGACAGCAGCAAAATCTTCTCCGCCCTGGACAAGAACAAGGACGGCGTCGTCAGCCAGGACGAACTCACCGCCAGCCTCACCCCACCACCACCGCCGCCACCCCGGGTTTCCAGTGACGAACTGTTCAGCCAGCTTGATGCGGACGGCGACGGCAATGTGACGGCGACCGAACTGAGCAGTGCGTTGCAGGCCAGCGACAGCACCTCGTCGAACAGCAGCGACACCAGCGCGGCGTTGCTCAAGGTGCTGGATAGCGACAGCAGTGGTGGCGTGAGCAGTGATGAGTTGAAGGCGGCGTTACAGGCGGGGCGCCAGCGTCCGAGCGATGAACAGACTGCCAGTACTACTCAAACCACGACTGAAGCGTTGAACCGGATGATTGCCAATCTGAGCAAGCAGTATTCGCTCGATAGTGCGGCGTCGGTGGGCAAGTATTTGAATGTGGCGACGTGAGGTAATCCAAAAACAGGATGAGCGTTAGCTCGACAACGCTTTTGATCTTGATCCACCCGCCCCTTCGGAAGGCTGAGTGGAGGTGTTCATCCGGGGATTGGCACGTAGTGCCGTGCGGCGAAGCCGAACTCATCGACGAAGTCGATGCCCCCGGAGGGACACCGGAGCGAAGGAACCCGAGCCTGCGAGGGCCGAACGCCGGGGCGAGCGTTTTTTGCTTACTTTTTTAGGCGCTTGTAAAAAAGTGAGTCGCCGTAAAGGCGAAACCATAAGCCGCCGTTACCGAAGAAACGGATATTCACCCAAAACAACCCAGAGCCTGGCCGGCCCAAAGGTCGCCAAGGCCCACCGTCAACGCCGATCCTCAACCCGCCCCTGACTCTTGCTCCAATCCGTCAACAAACTATAAGCAACCGCCAAAAGCGTAGGCCCGATAAACAACCCGATAAACCCAAACGCAATCAACCCGCCAAACACCCCGAGCAACACAATCACCAGCGGCAGATTCCCGCCACGGCTGATCAGATACGGCTTGAGCACGTTGTCCACGCCGCTGATGATGAACGTCCCCCAGATCCCGAGAAACACCGCCATCCCGTACTCACCCTTCCAGGCCAACCACGCCGTGGCCGGAATCCACACCAGCGGCGGCCCCATCGGAATCAGACTGAGCAGGAACGTCACGATCCCCAGCACCAGAGCCCCCGGCACCCCGGCAATCAGGAAGCCGATCAGCGCCAGAATGGCCTGCGCCGCCGCCGTACCGATCACCCCGTTCACCACCCGCTGCACGGTGCCGGCCACCAACTCGATGTAGTACCCGGCGCGATCACCGATCAAGCGCTCCAGCAGACTGTGCACGAACGCCGCCAGCCGCGGCCCGTCACGGTAGAAAAAGAACACGAAGACAATGCTCAGGGTCAGCTCGAGAATCCCGCCGCCGATCTGCGCACTGCGCGCCAGCAGCCAGTTGCCGACCTGTCCCAGGTAAGGCTTGATCGACACCATCAGCGCCGCGCCCTGCTGATCGACACTGTTCCAGAACCCGACCAGCCGCTCCCCTACCAGCGGAATCGTGCCGAGCCAGGCCGGCGCTTCCGGCAGACCATCGACCTGCACATCCTTGATGAACACCGTGGCATCGCGCACGTGATCGGCCAGGTTGAACCCCAGCCATACCAGCGGTGCCGCCACCAGCACCATCCAGCCCAGGGTCAGGATACTTGCCGCCAGAGATTCGCGGCCGCCGAGCCAACGGGTCAGCAGGCGCATCAGCGGCCAACTGGCGAACGCCAGCACCGCGCCCCAGAACAGCGCCGACCAGAACGGCGCCATCACCCAGAAACTGGCGCCGAACAACACCAGCAACAGGATCTGCACCAGCAGACGATCATTATTGGGCATGTGAAATCTCGAAAAAGTCAGTCAGGCAAAGAGTAGGCGAACACGCCAAACGTGCCCGCCAGAGACACCTTATCGCAACAGATCGATGCGCAGGCCGGTACCTTCGACATTAGCGGTCTCCATGCGTGCCGCACGCACACCCTGGACGATCAACGCCTGACGCCAGGCCTCGGCCTTGGGCCCGGAGACCGTGACCCGCAACGTGGTGTCGAGGTTCAGGCCACGGGACAGCAGACGCAGCCAGGTGTCGTCGGGATCGCCGGTCAGTTTCGGCAACTTCAGCTCACCGGTGTCTTTCAACTGTCGCAACAGGGTCGCAGACGTCGGCAGCAGATCACCCAATGGCGTGGCGGCTTCAAACTGTTCGACGTGCAGATACGCTTTGCGATTGCCGCGAGTGATGCTGTACAGCGCCACCAGCGTGTTGTCACGAGGCGCCGCCAGCCTCAGCAGCAGATAGGCCTGCTGCTCGTCGGCGCCGTACAGCTTGGCGTTGCCGAACACTTCATTGGCCCACAGGCTGCTTTCGCCACAATCCCGGGCCTGACACCAGAACAACAGCTCGGCGTCCTGTTTTTGCAGGGCCTCACGGGCGACGGTGAACGCTTCATTGGCGGAATGTTCGGGCGGTAACTCGTAGGTGACCGAGGTGGTTTGCCCGCGGGCGCCGACCTGGCCGTCGAAACGCAACTGGCCGCTGATCTTGCGGATCGAGCCCATCGGGTAAATCCGCTCCAGTTCCACGGGAGGGCGATAGTCGACGATCTGCGCATCGGCCAGACGCGGCACGATCGGCAGATCCTGACTGCCCGGCAGGTCGGCAGCGAGCAACACGGGACTGAAACAGCACAGCGCCAGCAGACTGAAAGATCGCATGGACAGGCTCATCGGATCGGCATGGCCGGGGCGCCTTTCTGGCTATTCGGGTTCGCAGCGGTGTAGAAATCCATTGTGGTTGTCTCCCATTTCAACCCGCCCAGCCTCGACAGTTGCCCGGGGCAAGTCAAGGAATGGCGAAGAACCGATTGAAACAGTCTGCGACAAGAACCGCACCCGACTCGTCATTCAGGTGCAGATGGTGCCCGCCTGGCAGCTGTTCCCGGTTAAAGGGTAGACGCTCCAGCAGCTCGGGATGTTTGGCCAGCATGCCGTCGGCCGCCACCACCAATTGCGTAGGACAGGCGATGCGCTGGATGAAGGCCATCGCCTGTTCCTGAGTCAGACGCAATGGCGATGGCAGGGTCAGACGATTGTCGCTTCGCCAGGTGTAACCGCCGGGCACTGGCATCAGGCCTCGTTGCGCCAGCAGTTCGGCGGCTTCACGACTGACCGCCACCAGACCTTTCATGCGTGCTTCGATAGCCCGGTCGAGGGTGTTGTAGACCGGTTTGCGTTTTTCCCGAAGATCGAGCTGCGCCTGCAGGGCCATGCCCATGCGTTCGGCAGCGTTTTCGCCTTTGTCCGTCGGAGGAATCACCCCGTCGATCAACGCCAGGTGGGTGATGCGCTCCGGCAACGAGCCTGCCAGCACCAGCGAAACAATCGCCCCCAGCGAATGCCCGAGCAGGCCGAAGCGCTGCCAGCCCAGTTGTTCGGCGACTTGCAGCACGTCATGGGCGTAATCCCACAACGCATAACCCGCTCCAACCGGACGATGTCCCGAGTGACCGTGGCCGGCCATGTCCAGCGCCACGATGCGCAAGCCTTTCAGTTTCGGCGCCAGACGGGCGAAGCTGTTGGCGTTGTCCAGCCAGCCATGCAGGGCAATCACCGGCAACCCGTCTTCAGGGCCGAAAAGATGCGCCGCCAGTTCGATATGCGGCAGGCTCAGGCGCACCTCTTCGACCGCCGGGCTCATGCGCAATCCTTGTGCTGGCGGTTTTCCCAGCGAGTGAACAGTTTTTTCAGCAGTTGCGCGGTGTCCTGCGGGCGTTCGAGCGGAAACATGTGGCCGCCGGGCACGGTCAACGACTCGCCCTGAGGCAGACGGCCGACGAAGCGGGTGTGATGGTTCATCACCACGCGGCTCTTGTGCCCGCGCACCACTGCCAGCGGCACCTGGAGCTGGCGGGTACGCCCGGGACTGGTGTGCGGCACACCGCGATAAATACTGATCTCGGTGGCCGGATCGAAGCGCAGGCGCAATTTGTCGCCAACCTTGTGCAGACCGTGTTGCAGGTAGGCGTCGAAGCACTCGGGATCGAACCCGCGGAACAGGGTCTTGCCGGCAAAATAGCTGCGGGCACTGTCGAGATCGGCGAACTCTTCGCGTCGTCCCAACGTACGCCCGGCCGGGGTTAGTCTGTCGATAAAGCCAAAGCGCTTGGCAGCGCGGATCACCCAGCGATCGGTGCGGGTCAGCACCGGCGAGTCGAGCATCACCACCCCGCGATACAGTTCAGGGCAACGCAGCGCGGCGTGCAGATGCAGCATTCCGCCGAAGGAATGGCCAACGCCCCACACCGGCTCATCCTGTTGTTGCAGGTGATGAATCAGCTCGTCGACCAGGTGGTACCAGTTGTCACCTGCCGGAAAACGCGGGTCGTGGGCATGCTGCTCCAGATGCGTCACCCGGAACTCGGGCGCCAGCGCCGAGAACAGCTTGCCGTAGGTACCGGAAGGGAAACCGTTAGCGTGGGCGAAGAAGATCGGTTGCGACATACGGGCAAATCCATGGGCGGTAAACGTGGCGTTGATTGTCCGTAAGACCGCGCTTCACAGCAATGACCGTAACTGCCAGGAATGATGACAGTCCGGTCAGGGCTATGACGGATCGGTCAGCGTGCCGGCGGCTGTTCGCCCAGCGGCACCACCGCCATGGTCAGCCGCGACACGCAACTGGCCTTGCCTTCATCGCTGGTCAGGCGGATGTCCCAGACGTGGGTCGTGCGGCCGATGTGAATCGGCTTGGCCACCGCCGTTACCCGTCCACTGCGCAGGCCGCGCAGATGGTTGGCGTTGATCTCCAGGCCCACGCAATAGAACTTGCTGGCATCGATGCACAGGTAACTGGCCATCGAGCCGACGGTTTCGGCCAGCACCACCGACGCACCGCCGTGCAGCAGGCCATAAGGCTGGTGGGTGCGATGGTCGATCACCATGCTGGCGGTCAGGGACTCTTCGTCGAAGGACTCGAAACGGATGTCCAGCACTTCGCCGATGGTGTTTTTCTGGATTGCGTTCAACTGCTCGATGTTGGGAGTGGTGCGCCACAAGGTCATCGCAGGCTTCCTTTGTTGTTTTGATCGTCACTCAATCCTGCCACAGCACCGCCTCGCTGCGCTCGCTCCATTCTTCGAAGCGTGCGCCGTAGGTGTCTTCGATGACGTTGCGCTTGATCTTCAGGGTCGGCGTGAGAAAGCCGTTTTCCACCGCCCAGCTGTCCTTGACCACCACCAGACGCCGCAGGCGCTCGTGCTTGTCGAGGGCACCGTTGACCTCCTCCAGCAACTTTTCCAGGCTCGAATGCATTTGCGGTCGCGCTTCCTCGTGGCCGGCGGCCGAAAGCACACACAGCCCCAGCGGTGCACTCAAACCATCGCCGACCACGCAGACCTGCTCGATCCGCGTATGCACGGCGAGGCGGTTTTCGATCGGGGCCGGGGCGACGTATTTGCCTTTGCTGGTCTTGAAGATTTCCTTGAGCCGCCCGGTCAGGCGCAAACGGCCTTCGGCGTCCTGCTCGCCCTTGTCACCGGTACGCAGGAAACCGTCGGCGGTCAGCGTCTCGGCGGTTTTCTGCGGTTCCTTGAAATAGCCGAGCATGTTGGCCTGGCTGCGCACCTGCACTTCGCCAGTTTCGTCGATCCGCACTTCGACGTCAGGGCAAGGCTGGCCGATCCAACCCTGCTTGTACTGACCCGGCAGGCAGATGTGCGAATAGCCGCAGCTCTCGGTCATGCCGTAGACCTCCAGCACATCCAGCCCGAGTTTCTGATACCAGTCGAGCAAGGCCTGCGGCACCGGCGCGGCACCGGACAAGGCCACACGCAAGGCATCCAGCCCCAGCCCGGCAAGGACTTTGTGCCCGCCCCGCTTGCCGATGAAAGGCAAACCGAGCAGGAAATCCAGGCGTTTGGCGGGGATCTTCGCGTACACGCCCATCTGGAGTTTGGTCCAGATTCTTGGCACACCGAACATCGCCGTGGGCCTCGCGCGTTTCAGATCGGTGAGAAAGGTATCGAGGCTCTCGGCAAAGAACACCGTCTGCCCGGTATAGATCGACGCCAGTTCGACGAACATCCGTTCGGCCACATGACACAGCGGCAGATAGGACAGCAGACGATCGTTTTCATTGAGGCCGAACAACTGCGTGCCACGGGTGGTGGCGAAACCGAGATTGGCGAAACTGTGCATCACACCCTTGGGCAGGCCGGTGGTGCCGGAGGTGTAGATGATGGTCGCCAGTTGATCGGCGGCGGGTCGCGGATCGTCCTGGATCGGTGAGCTGCGTTGCAGGTCGTCCCAGTTGAAATCGAACGTGCCTGGCGGGTGCAGCGGCAGGCTGATGGTCGGCAAACCCACCGGCACACCGGTCGACATCCCCGGCCAGTCATCCAGTTTGCCGATGAACGCCAGCACGCTTTCGGAATGGGTGAGAACCTGATTGACCGAGTCGGCAGTGAGATTGGGATAGAGCGGCACCGAAACGTGTCCGGCCATCCAGATCGCCAGGTCGGCGATGATCCAGTGGGCACAGTTTTTCGAAATCAGCGCGATGTGGCTGCCTTGGGGCAACTCCCGGGAGCGCAGCCAGTGCGCGGCACAGCGGGCCTGATGGCCGACGTCGGCCCAGGTCAGCGTTTCGACCTGCCCACCGCCGATGGGCTGCACCAGGAAGCGTTGGCGCGGGTGCCGGACCTCGCGCTCGTAGAACACGTCCAGCGGCAATCGAAAAGCAGCAGACATGCGACTCGCTCCTTTCTTTTTGGGATGGAGCAAGCGTAGCCAACCAAGCAAGTGCTTGGTTGACTATTTCATACAAAAAATTTCACGGATGCTTGAGGCTGTTCAGCGTCATCGACCCGATCAACAACTCGCTGTGTTCGAGCTCGGCGAGCCCGGCGGTGCTGACCTTTTCCGGCGGATAGCCGGCGCCGTGTTGCAGGTAGCTGAGCAGATGCCCGACCAGCGGATTGTGGCTGACCAGCAGCACATTGCTCACCGACACCAGTTGCTCGGCGACACGATCCGGATCGACCTCTGGCGTCAGCCATTCGACCGTGCGGATCTCCGGCTCGAAACCCAACGCCTCGCGCACCAGTTGCGCGGTCTGCTGCGCCCGCAAGTACGGGCTGGCGTAGATGGCCGTCAGTGGCTGGCCCATCAACCGGGCGGCGCTGCTGAGCACTTCCTTGCGACCGTGAGCGGTCAGTTCCCGCTCCGAATCGGGGCGCGAGCCATAGGGCTCGGCCTCACCGTGACGCAATACCCAGAGTTTCATAGCTTGGGTTCCTCATCCCGGGCCGGATGCGGTGCTGGCGCAACAACGTGTGGCGCTTCACCTTCCGGGGTACGCGGCGCCGGCCAGTCGGCGAACGGCCAGGGCTTCTGGTCGCTGTGGAAACTGCCGAACCGGCCGATCTGGGCCAGGAACTGGCTCAGGCTGTCGCCGAAATTCATCAGACCGGCGCTTGGAGCGCCATAGATCAGTCTATACACAAGCTGCACCAGCACCACCGCGCCGAGGATGAACTGCGCCACCTGCCAGACCACGATGTAAACGATCATCCACAACACCCGCAGCAGGATGGATTCGTACTTGGCTTCGGTTTTCGGATCGTTCATGTCTAGCTCCCTTGCCCTGAAATAAAAAGCAATCAGTTGAAACCACTGGTGGAAATGAAGTCGACGTCGGTCTTCGGCTCGGCGCGCATCAACAGGCCGATCACCTGATCCAGCGTGCGCCCTTCGAACAGGATCGCGTGGAGCCCGGCGACCAGCGGCATGTACACGCCGACCTCCTGGGCCTTGGCCTTGAGCACTTTCAGGGTGTTGACCCCTTCAGCGACTTCACCGAGACGCGACACCGCTTCGTCGAGGCTCAAGCCCTGACCGAGGGCGAAACCGACCTGATAGTTGCGGCTTTTCGGCGACGAGCAGGTGACGATCAGGTCGCCGACCCCGGCCAGACCGAGGAAGGTCATCGGGTTAGCCCCCTGATTCACCGCAAACCGGGTCATCTCGGCCAGGGCGCGAGTGATCAACATGCTCTTGGTGTTCTCGCCCATCTCCAGCGCCACCGCCATGCCGGCGATGATCGCGTAGACGTTTTTCAGTGCGCCGCCCAGTTCCACGCCGAAACGGTCGGCACTGGCGTAGACGCGAAAGGTGCGGCCATGCAGCGCGGCCTGCACTTCTTTGCACAGTTCTTCGTCTTCGCTGGCGACTACCGTGGCGGTCAGCGCGTGTTCAGCGATTTCCCGTGCCAGGTTCGGCCCGGACAGCACGCCGATGCGCGCCTGCGGGGCGATCTCTTCGAGAATCTGGCTCATCAGTTTGAAGGTGTGAGCTTCAATGCCTTTGGTCAGGCTGACCAGCATCTTGCCGCTCAGGCGCTCGGCATGAGCCGCCAATACCGTGCGCAGCGCGCTGGACGGCAACGCCACGAAACACAATTCGCAGGCATCGAGGGTTGCCTGCAGGTCGGTGACCGCCGTCACGCCGGGCAGAATCTTGATGCCTTTGAGGTAACGCGGGTTCTCGCGATTGACCCGGATGGCCTCGGCCTGTTCGGGGTCACGCATCCACTGCCGGACTTGATGGCCGTTCTCGGCCAACAGATTGGCCACGGCGGTACCGAAACTTCCGCCTCCCAGGACCGCAATCGGGCGCTGTTCAGTCATATGTAATCCGTTAATCCATACCAGTGGCGATGCGGGCATTATACGGAGCGGCCCCTTCTCGGACAGCCCCGGCGTCAATTACCGGCACTTGTAGGAAGAAGACCAATAAAACCGAGGAAAATGCCCGCAACGTGACTGGAAAAGTCACTGTCCTCGGTTAACATGCGCGCCAATTCTTTGCTATCAAGGCTGCGTCGTGTTTTCTGGCACTCCCTCCCCGCGTTCGTCCCTGCTGTTGGCGCTGCTGTTCAGCCCGATGTTGCTGGCGGACGACCTGTTTCTCGACAGCGAGGCCTTGCCCCAGATCCTCACGGCAACGCGTCTGAAACAGTCCCCGGCGGAAGTCCCCGGCAGCATGACCGTGCTCGACAGCGAACTGATCAACGCCAGCGGCGCCCGGGACATCAGCGAGCTGCTGCGCCTGGTGCCGGGGATGATGGTCGGCAACATCAGCGGCAATCAGGCGGTGGTCAACTATCACGGCACCAACGCCACCGAAGCACGGCGCATGCAGGTACTGATCGACGGCCGCTCGGTGTACCGCGCCGGCCTGGCCACGGTGGACTGGAGCGACATTCCGGTGGCCATGGAAGACATCGAGCGCATCGAAGTCTTTCGCGGCCCGAACACTGTCAGCTATGGCGCCAACGCGCTGATGGCGGTGGTCAACATCATCACTCGCAACCCGGCGGACAGCCACGGCACACGGTTGAAAATCACCCGTGGCCAACGCGGCATCAACGATTTCTATGCCAGTCAGGGAACAGGCTGGAATGGCGGCGACCTGCGTCTGTCGCTGTCCGGCCAGGAAGATGACGGCTTCGACAGCGACCGCACCGGCGCCGATTACCGCGACAGCCGCCGCTTGAACCGCTTCAGCCTTGCGGTCAGCCAGACCCTCAGCGACAACCAGAGCGTGGACTGGCAGCTCAACGCCAAGGACGGGACCAACCAGCGGCCTTACACCTATCGCCCTGTGTTCTCGGGGATTACCGCCGCCGGGAACAATTCCGACGTGGTCGCCAAGGATTACGCCGGTTCGGTGCGCTGGAATCTGGACATCAACCCCGATCACAGCCTTTATGTACAAGGCTCGGCGCAACACTGGGACCGTCAGCAGACCTGGCGCGCCTGCGATGCCGAGGTGTCGTTCAGCCCGCAGCTGACGGAGTTGTGGCAACTCAACCCGAACTACACCGAGCAACTGGCGCGCAATATCACCCGCTTCATCGGGCCCGGTGCTGCACCCGGCACACCCACGGAAATGGCCTTGGCCAATCAAGTGCTCGATCAATGGCGCAATGGCGCCGGCCGGACTCTGTGCGGCGACATCGACCAGAGCGCCCGGGAATCGCGCTATGACCTGGAATTACAGGACACCCTCAGCCTGTCCGACAGTCTGCGTCTGGTCAGCGGCCTGAACTATCGTTACGACCGGGCCGATTCCGAGACCTATTTCAACGGAACGCTGGACGACACCACGTGGCGTGCGTTCGGCCAACTGGAATGGCGCGCCAGCGAACACTGGCTGTTGCAGGGTGGCGCCATGTTTGAAAACACCCAGTTGATCGGCAGTTCGCTGACGCCCAGGTTTGCCGTCAATTACCTGATCAACCCGCGCCACAGCCTGCGTGCGGTGTACTCGGAAGCGATCCGTTCACCGGACATGTTCGAGAACAACGTCAACTGGAGTTATCAGGTGACCAACCTGCGCCCGTCCGCCTTCGGCCAGTCTTCGGCCCGCTACTTCGTCAAGACCCGGGGCCCCGGCGATCTGGACCAGGAGCACATGCGCTCGCGGGAGCTGGGCTACAACGGCTTTTTCCCTGAATGGGGCCTGGCGCTGGACGTGAAGCTGTTCTACGACGAAATCACCGGGATGATCAGCGAGCCGCTGCGCAACAATCAGTACATCGCCAGCAACGCCAATGACTCGCGCTTTCGCGGCACCGAGACCCAGGTGGATTGGCGCCTGAGTGCGGCCGATCGGCTGCGCCTGACTTACGCCTACGTCGACGCCGAGGCGAGCAACCCGCTGGACCAGCAGTTCACCGCGCGCAACAGCGGCTCGGCCGGTTGGCTGCGCGATTGGGGCCAGGGCTGGAACAGCGCCCTCTTCTATTACGGTGACAACGCCCTCAACGGCTATCGCTTCGAGCGGGTCGACACGCGCATCGCCAAACGTATCCCGCTGGGCAAGACCCAACTGCAACTGGCCGGGGTGCTGCAACAGCGTCTGGACAATGAGCCGACCACCTTCGTCGACAACAACTACGACGAACGCCGGGTGATGTATTTCAGCGCCGAGCTGGAGTTCTAGATGCGCTACGCCCTGTCGCGGAAGATGCCAACGGCCGCCCAATGGCTGGCCGGGCTGTGCCTGTTCCTGACAGCCTGGCTGCACGGCGTGGCGGTGCAGGCGGCCGACATTCTTCTGACCGGCGCCGAGGAAAGCCCCGGCGTGCAATCGTTCGTGCAGGCCCTGAGCGAACTGCGCCCGACCGACCGCGTACATTTCCAGCCACTGGCGAGTCTGCCGGCGCCGGGCAAGCTGCCGTCCAGCCTGCGTCTGATTCTGCTGGACCTGCCGAGCCTCGACTGGCGCATGCAGGAACCCCAGGGGCCGGCGACGTTGGTTCTGCGCATCAGCCGTTTGCAGGCCCGACAACGCTTCGGCACTGCGCAACCGCCCCACTTGAGTCTGCTGTGGAGCGATCCGCCGCTGAGTCGCCAGTTACAACTGATCCGACGGATCCTGCCCCAGGCTCAGCGAGTCGGCGTGCTGTTCGATCAGCACAGCGAGTTCCTGCTCAAGGAGCTGCAATCGGCCGCCCAGCCGCTGAATCTGCAAATCGTCCCGCAGCGCTGGGACAACACCCACGACAGTCGCCCGTTGCAGACCGTGCTGAAAAACAGCGATGTGCTGCTGGGTCTCGACGATCCTGACCTGTACAACCCGAAAACCGCGAAAAACCTGCTGCTCAGCAGCTATTCGCGGCAACTGGCGCTGATCGGCCCGAACGTCTCGTTCGTACGCGCCGGCAGCCTCGCCAGTACTTACAGCGACCAGAGCGATTGGCTGGCGGTGCTCGACGAATTGCTCGACCGCCCGCCGGCCACCTGGCCGAGAGCGCTCTATCCCGAGCGTTTTAAAGTATCAAGCAATGCGCAGGTGGCTCGTTCATTAGGGATAGAACCGATGAATGAAGCGTCTGTTGCCGAAGAGCTGGCCCAAGGAGAGCGCCGCCCATGATTTTCCGCCGTTGGGACATCAATACCCGCACCCAGTTGATCAGCCTGGGTCCTGCGCTGTTGCTGACCTTGCTGCTGATCAGCTTTTTCACCTTCGTGCGCATCCAGGATTTGCGTCAGGAGCTGAACCACACCGGCCAACTGATCGCCAACCAGCTCGCACCCGCCACCGAATACGGGGTGATTTCCGGCAACAACGAAGTGCTGGAAAGCCTGCTCAAAGCCACACTGGCCACGCCGAACGTACGCTTTCTTGAAGTACAGGACAGCGCCAACCGCATTCTGGCGTATGTCGAACAACCGTCCGACACGCACAAACGCCCGCATCAGGTCGAAGTGTTCCAGTCGCCGGTGCGGCTGCAACGGATTGCCTTGCACAATGATTTCTTTCAGGACGGCAAAAGCAGCAACGGCGGCGCCAGCGAAGATTATCTGGGGCGGGTGATCGTCGGCCTGTCCAACGATGCCTTCAGTCAGCGCCAACAGGAAATCCTGCTCAAGGCCGGGATTCTGGCGCTGTTCGCCCTGCTCTTCACCTTTGTCCTGGCGCGGCGACTGGCCGGCAGCCTGTCGCAGCCGATCCGCGATATCGGCGATGCGGTCAAGGCGATTCAGGACGGTGACTACAAGACCCCGCTGCCAATTGTCGATGACACCGAGTTGGGCGCCCTTTCGCAACACATCAACAATCTGGCCCAGGCCCTGGAACAGGCTAGCCGCGAACAGCATCAGGCCATGGCGCAACTGATCCAGACCCGCGAAGAGGCGGAAAAGGCCAACAACGCCAAATCGGATTTTCTGGCAATGATGAGCCATGAACTGCGCACCCCGATGAATGGTGTACTGGGCATGCTGCAACTACTCGAAACCACCGAAATGACCGAGGAGCAGATCGAATACGCGGCGCTGGCCTCCGAGTCCACCGAGCACTTGCTCAAGGTGATCAACGACATTCTGGACTTCTCGCGCATCGAGCGTTCGGAACTGGAGCTGGAGCACATTCCATTCAACCTCGCCGACCTGATCGGCGCGTGCGCGCAGTCGTTCCAGCACAGTGCGGCGCAACGCGGCCTGGAGTTGCAACTGCGGATCCCCGAAGACCTGCGCGGCTTGCAGGTGCAGGGCGACCCGACGCGGATCCGGCAGATTTTGGTCAATCTGGTGGGCAATGCGCTGAAGTTCACCGAGCAGGGGCGCGTCAGCATCGAGGCCCAGTGGCAGTCGCTGGATCACGAATTGCTGTGGTTCACCTGCTCGGTGCGCGACAGCGGCATCGGGATTTCTTCGGAAAGCCTGGAATTGATGTTCAACGCATTCCAGCAAGCCGACAGCTCGATTTCGCGTCGTTATGGCGGAACCGGTCTGGGCTTGCCGATCGCACGCACCCTGGCCGAGCGAATGGGCGGCACCTTGCGCGCGCAAAGCGAAGAAGGTCGCGGCTCGGTGTTTACCCTGGAAATTCCGTTGGCTCTATATAAGCAGGCATTGCCTGCACTGGCAGCGCCGCGTGCAATCGATGGCAATGCGCACGGCGAAGGTCGCAATGTCTTGCTGGTGGAAGACAATCCGGTCAACCAGACCGTGATCGAGGCAATGTTGCGCAGTCTGGGCTTCACTGTGAGCGTCGCCACCGACGGTATGCAGGCCGTGCGCAGTGCCGGGGGCAGTCGTTACGAAGCTATCCTGATGGATTGCCGCTTGCCGATCATCGACGGTTACGAGGCGACCCGACAGATCCGCCGCCTGCCCGGCTGCGGTCATGTACCGATCATCGCCCTGACCGCCAACGCGTTGCAGGGCGACCGCGAAAACTGCCTGTCGGCGGGAATGAATGATTACCTGGCCAAGCCGTTCAAACGTAATGACCTGCAGCAGATTCTGCAGCGCTGGGTGCAGTAGGGAGGCCCTTTCGAGCATCTGCGACTGGCGTGAAAAGCGAAAGTGCGGCAGTCTTAGGCACCCGAACGAGCCTCAAAAGGGGCTTGAATAAAAATTTCAGTGCACAAGTGTACATTCATGTCCTTGGTGCTGTGACTTTCACCACAACGCAATAGTCTATGAGTAGGCTGCCGGTTCGAGGCATGAACGCGTCGATCGGTCGGGAAGATTTGCCCCACCTGCCGCATGGGATTATTGAGGAGCTCGCATGACCAAACAAAACGCCTTTACTCGGGAAGACCTGCTGCGCTGCAGTCGCGGTGAGCTGTTCGGCCCAGGTAACGCGCAACTGCCCGCCCCGAACATGCTGATGGTGGATCGCATCACCCTGATCAGCGAAGAAGGCGGCAAGTACGGCAAAGGTGAATTGGTCGCCGAGCTGGATATCAACCCTGACCTGTGGTTCTTCGCTTGCCACTTCGAGGGTGATCCGGTGATGCCGGGCTGCCTGGGTCTGGACGCCATGTGGCAACTGGTCGGCTTCTTCCTGGGCTGGCAAGGTCTGCCGGGCCGCGGCCGTGCGCTGGGTTCGGGCGAAGTGAAATTCTTCGGCCAGGTCCTGCCGACCGCCAAGAAAGTCACCTACAACATTCATATCAAGCGCGTCCTCAAAGGCAAGCTGAACCTGGCCATCGCCGACGGTTCGGTGACTGTCGACGGTCGCGAAATCTACACCGCCGAAGGCCTTCGCGTCGGCGTGTTCACCTCCACTGACAACTTCTAAGGGTTATTCGCATGCGCCGCGTCGTTATCACTGGTCTGGGCATTGTTTCGTGCCTGGGCAATGACAAAGAGACCGTCTCCGCTAACCTGCGTGCAAGCCGCCCTGGCATCCGGTTCAACCCGGAATATGCCGAAATGGGTCTGCGTAGCCAGGTTTCCGGCTCCATCGACCTCAACCTTGAAGAACTGATCGATCGCAAGATCTATCGCTTCGTCGGCCACGCAGCGGCTTACGCCTACCTGGCCATGAAAGACGCCATCACCGACTCCGGCCTGACCGAAGAGCAGGTGTCCAACCCGCGTACCGGCCTGATCGCAGGTTCCGGTGGTGCGTCGACCCTGAACCAGATGGAAGCGCTGGACATCCTGCGCGAGAAAGGCGTCAAGCGCGTCGGCCCATACCGCGTCACGCGGACCATGAGCAGCACCGTTTCGGCGTGCCTGGCCACTCCGTTCAAGATCAAGGGCCTGAACTACTCCATCGCTTCTGCCTGCGCCACCAGTGCTCACTGCATCGGTACCGCCATGGAACAGATCCAGATGGGCAAGCAGGACATCGTGTTCGCCGGTGGCGGTGAAGAGGAGCACTGGAGCCAGTCGTTCCTGTTCGACGCAATGGGCGCCCTGTCCAGCAAGCGCAACGACACCCCGGAAAAAGCCTCCCGTGCCTACGACGCCGACCGTGACGGTTTCGTCATCGCTGGCGGTGGCGGCATGGTCGTGGTCGAGGAGCTGGAGCACGCTCTGGCCCGTGGCGCGAAGATCTACGCGGAAATCGTTGGCTACGGCGCGACGTCCGACGGCTACGACATGGTGGCTCCAAGCGGCGAAGGCGCCATCCGCTGCATGCAGATGGCAATGTCCACCGTCGACACCCCGATCGACTACCTGAACACCCACGGCACCTCGACTCCGGTCGGTGACGTCGCGGAAATGAAAGGTGTGCGTGAAGTGTTCGGCGACAAGGCCCCGGCCATCAGCTCCACCAAGAGCCTGTCGGGTCACTCCCTGGGCGCCGCCGGCGTTCACGAAGCGATCTACTGCATGCTGATGATGGAAGGCAACTTCATCGCCGGTTCCGCCAACATCGACGAACTGGACCCTGAAGTGGCCGATCTGCCGGTGCTGACCAAGACCCGCGAAAACGCCACCATCAACACCGTGATGAGCAACAGCTTCGGCTTCGGTGGCACCAACGCCACCCTCGTGCTGAAGCGCTGGGAAGGCAAGTAATTCCTTCCTGCTGAGCCGCACATGAAAACGCCCCGACTGGTTCGGGGCGTTTTTTTTTCGCCTGGAGAAAAGCGCTTTTTCAGCAGCACCAAGATGAAACTTCTGTCATGCAACTTACTGCCCTGCGACCGAATGTCGCGTATTTGGCGGGCTCCAGGACTGTTGCAGATTTCGCAAGGATACATTGCACGAATCGAGCATTTACTTAGCAGGCTAACAAATTCTATAACAGAGGCCTGCACACGCCTTGCTGCAGATAACAGAGATTGGAGCTAGCAGATGACTGTAAAAGTAACTGAACGCGACGATTCACACATGTCCCATGAAGGCGTAGCCGCCGGTGTACGGATCTGGGATGTGCATCAACAAGACTTGCTGGTCGGCATGTTCCACAACGAGATCGACGCCCACAACTACAAGGCCGAACTGGAACTGCTCGAACGGCAACGTGACCAACGCTCTGCCTGAATCAAACCACAGCATTGAAAACGACAAACCCCGCCATGAGCGGGGTTTGTCGTTATTGGGCGTTTCAGCGCAGCTTCACAGCCCGGCGGGACCCGTTTACCACATCAGATCATCAGGGATCACATAAGCCGCGTACGGATCGTCCTCGGCATTGACCTCTTCAACCTTCTCGTTGAGCTGCACGATGCGCTGTGGATCGCGCTCCTGAATCTTCAGGGCCGCCTCACGAGGAATCACTTCGTAGCCGCCGGCATGGTGCACGATCGCCAGCGAACCGCTGCTGAGCTTGTTGCGCATCAGCGTGTTGACCGAGATGCGCTTGACCTTCTTGTCGTCGACGAAGTTGTAGTAGTCCTCGGTGGTCAGCTTCGGCAGACGCGAGACTTCGATCAACTGCTTGACCTGCGCGGCGCGGGCCTTGGCCTCGGCCTTCTCCTGCTGCTGACGGTTCAGCTCCTGGTCGCGCTTGACCTTCTCGGCCTGAGCTTCCTGGGCAGCGCGCTGCTGGGAGTCGTCCAGTTCGATCTGGCCTTTGTGGGCCAGACGCTGTTGTTTCTGCTTGTCTTTGCTGACCTGTTTGGCCTGCTTTTGGTTGACCAGTCCTGCCTTGAGCAACTGGTCGCGAAGGGAAAGGCTCATTGATGCTTACTCACTTGGGCAACGGCTCAGCCGCAGCTGGGCAAATTCTTTTCCTGACGTTTGGCTTCACCCCACAGGGCGTCCAACTCTTCGAGGGTGCAATCTTCTATGGGTCGGTGGGTGTCGCGCAATGCCTGTTCGATAAATCGGAAACGTCTTTCGAACTTGCCATTGGCGCCACGCAGCGCGGTTTCCGGATCGACCTTCAGATGCCGGGCCAGATTGACCACGGAAAACAGCAGGTCGCCGATCTCGTCGGCCACCGCTTGCGGGTCATTCTCGGACATGGCTTCGAGCACTTCATCAAGCTCTTCGCGCACCTTGTCCAGCACCGGCAACGCGTCCGGCCAGTCGAAACCGACCTGCCCGGCGCGCTTCTGCAACTTGGCCGAGCGGGACAATGCCGGCAACGCGGCGGGCACATCGTCAAGCAATGACAGTTGCTGCGGCGCGGTGGATTTCTCGGCGCGTTCTTCGGCCTTGATCTCCTCCCAGCGCTGCTTGACCTGCTCTTCGCTCAGGCGCGGCACGTCCAGCGGCGCATACAGATCGCCAGTGGGGAATACATGCGGGTGACGACGAATCAACTTGCGGGTGATGCTGTCGACCACACCGGCAAACTCGAACCGCCCTTCTTCCCGCGCCAGCTGGCTGTAATACACCACCTGAAACAGCAGATCGCCCAACTCGCCCTGCAAGTGATCGAAGTCGCCGCGCTCGATGGCGTCGGCGACTTCGTAGGCTTCCTCGAGGGTGTGCGGGACGATGGTCGCGTAAGTCTGCTTGATGTCCCACGGGCAACCGAACTGCGGGTCGCGCAGGCGATTCATCAGGTGCAACAGGTCTTCAAGGCTGTAGATCGATTTCATGGAGTCCGGTTACGCCGCGTCTCGATGATGTTCGGCAACTGGGAAATCCGCCCCAGCAACCGCCCCAGTGCGTCCAGCCCCGGAATCTCGATGGTCAGGGACATCAACGCCGTGTTGTCCTCCTTGTTCGAGCGGGTGTTGACCGCCAGCACGTTAATCCGCTCGTTGAGCAGCACCTGCGAAACGTCACGCAGCAGACCCGAACGGTCGTAGGCGCGAATGACAATGTCCACCGGATAGGTGAGCACCGGCACCGGGCCCCAGCTGACCTGAATGATCCGCTCCGGCTCACGCCCGGACAGTTGCAGCACCGAGGCGCAGTCCTGACGGTGAATGCTCACGCCGCGGCCCTGGGTGATGTAACCGACGATCGCATCGCCCGGCAACGGCTGGCAGCAGCCGGCCATCTGGGTCATCAGGTTGCCGACGCCCTGGATCTGAATGTCGCCGCGCTTGCCCGGCTTGTAGCCGGTGGCCTTGCGTGGAATCAGTTCCAGCTGTTCGTTGCCGCGTTCCGGCTCGACCAGTTGTTGCGCCAGGTTGACCAGTTGCGCCAGACGCAGGTCGCCGGCCCCGAGGGCGGCGAACATGTCTTCGGCGGTTTTCATGTTGGCCTTGTCGGCCAGCTTGTCGAAATCCACCGCCGGCAGACCGAGGCGATTGAGTTCGCGCTCGATCAGGGTCTTGCCGGCTGCGACGTTCTGATCGCGAGCCTGCAACTTGAACCAGTGAACAATCTTCGCCCGCGCCCGGGACGTGGTGACGTAACCGAGGTTCGAGTTCAGCCAGTCGCGGCTCGGCGTACCGTGCTTGCTGGTGATGATCTCGACCTGCTCGCCGGTCTGCAGGCTGTAGTTGAGCGGGACGATCCGCCCGTTGATCTTGGCGCCACGGCAGTTGTGACCGATTTCGGTGTGCACGCGGTAAGCGAAGTCCAGCGGCGTCGCACCTTTCGGCAAGTCGATGGCATGGCCGTCAGGGGTGAAGATGTAGACCCGGTCCGGTTCGATATCGACCCGCAACTGTTCAGCGAGGCCACCGATGTCGCCCAGTTCTTCGTGCCACTCGAGCACCTGACGCAGCCAGGAGATTTTCTCTTCGTAGTGGTTCGAGCCGGACTTGACGTCGGTGCCCTTGTAGCGCCAGTGCGCGCAGACGCCGAGCTCGGCCTCTTCGTGCATCGAATGGGTACGGATCTGGACTTCCAGCACCTTGCCTTCCGGACCGATCACCGCGGTGTGCAGCGAGCGGTAGCCGTTCTCTTTCGGGTTGGCGATGTAGTCGTCGAACTCTTTCGGAATGTGCCGCCACAGGGTGTGGACGATGCCGAGCGCGGTGTAGCAGTCGCGCATTTCCGGCACCAGCACGCGCACCGCACGCACGTCGTAGATCTGGCTGAACTCCAGACCCTTGCGCTGCATTTTGCGCCAGATCGAATAGATGTGCTTGGCCCGGCCGCTGATGTCGGCGTCGACGCCGGTGGCCTGCAATTCGTCCTTGAGCTGCGTCATCACATCGGCGATGAAACGCTCGCGGTCGAGCCGCCGCTCATGCAGCAACTTGGCGATCTGTTTGTATTGGTCGGGTTCCAGGTAACGGAAGGACAAGTCCTCCAGTTCCCACTTGATATGGCCGATGCCGAGTCGGTGGGCGAGCGGCGCATAGATGTCGAAGACTTCCCGGGCGACCCGGTTGCGCTTTTCGTCGTCGGCGGTTTTCACCGCGCGGATCGCACAGGTGCGTTCGGCAAGTTTGATCAGTGCGACGCGTACGTCGTCGACCATCGCCACCAGCATCTTGCGCAGGTTTTCCACCTGGCCCTGAGTGCCCATCACCATCGATTGGCGAGGACTGAGGCTGGCGCTGATCGCGGCCATGCGCTGCACGCCGTCAATCAGTTTGGCGACCACCGGACCGAAGCGCTGGCTGACCGCTGCCAGTTCGATCTGGCCTTCGCGCACGCCACGGTAAAGCACCGCCGCGACCAGCGAATCCTGATCCAGCTTGAGGTCGGCAAGAATCTCCGCGATTTCGAGGCCGGTGCTGAAACTGCCGCTGCCTTCGGTCCAGAGATTCTTGGCCGCATTGGACTGTTGCTCGGCCTGTCGAGCGAACTCACAGGCCTCTTTCAAGGCTTCGCGATCCAGTGCCAGATCGACACTGACCGCATGATCGAGCCAAGCCTCGAGATTGATACTGCCGTCGGTGTTGATCGGCTGGTGTGCTCTCACCTGTACCATCTTGCTTTACCTTCCCTACGACGCAGATTCAATGCGTCAAATCACTGACCTGTATTGCCCGTTCGCACTCGCGGGGCTAAGACGAGCGCTGCACGGGCGGACCAGTCGGATCAGACGAGCCATCCTAGCTCGCTTCAAATAACGCCATGGCCTCGACATGTGCCGTCTGAGGAAACATATCGAGAATCCCGGCACGTTTTAACCGGTAGCCCTGCTTGATCAATTCGACCGTATCGCGCGCCAGAGTTGCAGGGTTGCACGACACATAAACCAACCGCTCGGCACCCAGGGTCGCGAGCTTGCGCACCACCTCGAAAGCACCGTCACGCGGTGGGTCCAAGAGTACCGCAGAAAAGCCGTTTCCGATCCACTCGGCATCGGTCAAAGGCTGGGATAAATCGGCCTGAAAAAACTTTGTGTTATGCAAATTGTTGCTAGCGGCATTCGCCGCGGCCCGATCGACCATCGTCTGCACGCCTTCGACCGCTACTACTTCGCGCACAGCTTTGGCCAGCGGCAAGGCAAAGTTGCCGAGACCGCAGAACAGGTCGAGCACGCGCTCATCGGCGGTTGGTTTCAACCACTCCAGGGCCTGGGCAACCATGGCTTCGTTGACCCCGGCGTTGACCTGGATGAAATCTCCCGGCCGCCAGGCCAGTTCCAGATCCCACGGCTCCAGGCGATAGCCCAGCGACTGCGTGACATCGACCGGTTGCGGCCCGTCTTCGCCGTGCAGCCACAACTGCGCCTGATGGAATGCGCAGAAATCCTTGAGGATCGTCAGGTCGGCCTCGGACAGCGGCGCCATGTGACGCAGCAGAACGGCCAGGGACGAACCACTGAATAATTCCACATGACCCAGCGCCTGAGGTTTGCTCAGGCGACGGAGCATCTCCGGCAAACGGGTCATGATCGGTTGCAAGGGCTGTACCAGCACCGGGCATTCGCTGATCGCCACGATGTCCTGGCTGCCGGCGGCGCGGAAACCGACTTCGAGCGTTTTGGCCTTGCTGTCCCAGCGCACGGCCACCCGGGCGCGGCGACGGTAGCCGAATTCCGGACCGGTCAACGGTGCAGCCCATTCTTCAGGCTCGACACCGGCGACCCGCGAAAGCTGTTCGGCGAGCATGCGCTGTTTCAGGGCAAGCTGTTCGCCGTGGGGCAAATGCTGAACGCTGCAACCGCCACAGCGGCCGGCGTGCTGACAAGGTGCCGGGCGACGCAACTCGCTGGCCGTGAACACACGTTCGGTACGCGCCTCGACCACTTTGCCGTGGGCGCCCAGTACCCGCGCCTCGACCTCTTCACCCGCCAGGGCGCCGAGGACAAACCAGGTTTTGCCTTCAAAAAACGCGATGCCGCGACCGTCATTGGCCAGGCGCTCGATGTTCAAGCGCTGCTTTTTGCCGGTCGGGATTTGCGGGGCCTTGCTACCGCCGGTGGGCTGGAAGCGCAGGCCTCTCTCGTGCTTGGCCATCAGTTGGGCGCGTCGAAAATGCCGGTCGACAGGTATCGGTCGCCACGGTCACAGATGATCGCGACGATCACCGCGTTTTCAACTTCTTTGGACAGGCGCAGCATCGCTGCCACCGCACCGCCCGAGGACACGCCGCAGAAGATGCCTTCTTCGCGGGCCAGACGACGGGTGACGTCTTCGGCTTCGCTTTGCGCCATGTCGACAATGCGATCGACCCGATCGGCCTGATAGATCTTCGGCAGGTATTCCTGCGGCCAGCGGCGAATGCCGGGAATGGCCGAGCCTTCCATCGGTTGCAGACCGATGATCTGCACACTGTCGCTTTGCTCTTTGAGGTAGCGCGACACGCCCATGATGGTCCCGGTGGTCCCCATGGAACTGACGAAATGAGTAATGGTGCCCTGGGTCTGGCGCCAGATTTCCGGGCCGGTGGTGGTGTAGTGCGCTTCGGGGTTGTCGCCGTTGGCGAACTGATCCAGCACCTTGCCACGACCTTCGGCTTCCATCCGCTGGGCGAGATCGCGAGCGCCTTCCATGCCCTCTTCCTGGCTGACCAGAATCAGCTCCGCGCCATAAGCGGTCATCGCCGCTTTACGCTCGGCGCTGGAGTTGTCCGGCATGATCAGGATCATCTTGTAACCCTTGATCGCGGCAGCCATCGCCAGGGCGATCCCGGTGTTGCCCGAGGTCGCTTCGATCAGCGTATCGCCGGCGTGGATCTGCCCGCGCAACTCGGCACGGGTGATCATCGACAGCGCCGGACGATCCTTCACCGAACCCGCAGGGTTATTCCCTTCGAGCTTGAGCAATAGGGTGTTGCTGGTGACACCGGGCAGGCGCTGCAAACGCACCAGCGGCGTGTTGCCGACGCAATCGGCGATGGTTGGGTACTGCAAGGTCATGGCGTTTTTCGCAATCCGGACAGCGGGGGCGCCTATCATACCGGCAAACCTGCGCGGCCCATATCACGCAAAGTGTGGTGCTTATGGTTTCTTGGAATAAGCAGTAAAAGTCGCGCTGGTGGTGCGACTTTTTAATGAGTGTCAGCAGTGCTGACACTTTCTTGTACCGCTCAAACAATCTGCGGGCGATTCATGTTCACTGTGGGAGTTGGCTTGCCAGCGAAGGCGTCGGGAGTGACGGCACTGTCATCCGCCACCAACCGCAAATTCAATCGCAACCCTGACTCGCCGTTCTCAGCCCAAAGGCTCCCGCCCTGCCGCTGCACCGCATTCCTCGCAATGCTCAGCCCCAAACCAAATCCACCGTCCCCCGGCCGCGAGCCGTCGAGTCGGGTGAACGGCGAGAAGATCCGCTCCAGATCCGCCTCGGCCACACCGCCGCCCTCGTCCTCCAGCCATAGATGCCAGTAGTCCCCGTCACGCCGGCCATCCAGCCGCACGATGCCACCCGGTGGCGAATGACGGATCGCGTTGCGCAGGATGTTTTCCAGTGCCTGGGCCAGGGTATTGAGATTGCCGCGCACCCAGCACGATGCGTCCACCGCACATTGCAACTGGCCCACCGGACAGCAACTTTCGTAACAGGCGTTTTCCGTGAGCATTTCCCACAACGCCTGGATCTGGATCGCCTCGTCCGGCAGCGGTGCGCGTTCGGTTTCGAGCCAGGCCAGTTGCAGGGTGTCTTCGACCAACCGCTGCATGCCATCGACTTCGCGGCCAATGCGTTCGCGCAACGGCAACAAACCCTGCTCGCTTTCGCTGGCCACCCGCAGGCGACTCAGGGGGGTGCGCAGTTCGTGGGACAGGTCGCGCAACAATTGCTGTTGCAGGGCGACGGTCGATTGCAGGCGTTCGGACATCGAGTCGAAAGCCCGGGCCAGTTCGCCGAGTTCGTCCGGGCGCTGGGTAATGCCGCTCGACAGGCGCACATTCAATTGATCGGCACGCCACGCGTTGGCCTGCTCGCGCAGGTTGTTCAGCGGCACCACCAGCAAGCGATACAGACCCACACATAGCAGCAGGGTGAACAGGCCGGGAATCACGCCGTTGGTGATCACCCGCCAGAACACTCGGTATTTGCCCGGCAGGAATCGCTCAGGCAACTCGATGACCAGGCTGCCGGCGGAGGGTTCTGCGGGAAAGGGAACACGCAGCCACGGCCGGCCTTTCTTGTGAATCGGCCAGTCGAGCCCACGCAGAAAGGTCAGGTGCTGGATTTCCTTTTCGTTCAATGGATCACGGCTCAGCGACTGCAAGTTGCCGTCGATCACACCGACCCAACCAGCTTCGCGCAATTCCATGCTCTGCAACCAGCGGTCGACGCCGTCACGCTGATCGCGCCGCCAAGCCGCTTCGGCTTCGGCGGCATAACGCGTGAGCGTGCCGCGAGCCTCGTCGGAGAGGAACTGATTGCGCTCCTCCATATAACGGCCCCAGGACCAGCTCAGCCAGATCATCAACAGACAGAACGCCACCAGCAGACAGGCCAGTTTCCAAAAAAGTGAATGGCGGCCCGGCAGGTCAGACACCTTCATCGATGGCGCTCAGTACGTAGCCCTTGCCCCACACCGTGCGCACTTCCCGCTCGGTGTAGCCGATCGATTTGAGTTTGCGGCGGATCTGGCTGATGTGCATGTCGAGGCTGCGGTCGTGGGCCGCATAACCGCGCTGAAGTACATGCTGATAAAGGAAAGCCTTGCTCAGCACCTCTTCATCATTGCGATTGAGGGTTTCCAGCAAGCGGTATTCGCTGCGGGTCAGGCCGGCCGGTTGATTGCAGTAAGACACTTCGCACTGCTCGTCGTCGAAGTGCAGACCGCCCGCCGCAACCGGCTCAACGCTGACCGCCGGACGCCGATCGAGAGCGACCCGACGCAGGATCGCTTCGATCCGCACGTGCAGCTCCGCCATGCTGAACGGCTTGGGTAGATAGTCGTCTGCCCCCAGGCGAAAACCGCTGATGCGATCGGCCTCGGCCCCCAGCGCCGACATCAGCAGCACCGGCGTGGAATGACTCTGGCGCAGTTGCGTCAGCACGTTCAAACCATCGAGGCCCGGCAACAGAATGTCCATCAACACCACATCGAACGGCTGGCGCCGGGCAATGCTCAGGCCTTCGCTGCCGTTCTGGCACCAGGTGACCTGGAAGCCGCTGCGCCCCAATTGCTCGTGAACATAGGCACCGAGCACGGGATCGTCCTCGATGGAAAGAATGCGTGGCTGGCCAACAGAGACAGGAGTCATGACTATCTGCAAATAATTCTCAGTTGGGCGATTATTCAAGATTGCCCGCCGCCCGGCAACCCAAGGTTGACCTGTCGGACAAATGACCGGCGCAGAAACGACGGATCGCGACATGATTTTTCCCGGGAATGCCCGCAAGCAAATCGCTACACTGCGCCCATGCCGCGTGCCGGAAGCACGCAAGAGTCAATGATCAGCGGGATGCAGGAGATAGGCGTGCTCAAGAAACTGGGAATCAAAGGTCGCGTGTTGTTGCTGACCCTGTTGCCGACCAGCCTGATGGCACTGGTGCTGGGCGGCTATTTCACCTGGACGCAGCAGTCCGACCTGCAGGCCCAATTGATGCAGCGCGGCGAAATGATCGCCGAGCAACTCGCGCCGCTGGTGGCACCGGCCATGGGTCACGGCGATTCCGATCTGCTCGAGCGCATCGCCACCCAATCCCTTGAACAGCCGGACGTGCGCGCGGTGACCTTCCTCGCACCCGACCGCTCACCACTGGCCCACGCCGGCCCGACCATGCTCAACCAGGCCCCCAGCGGCGACAGCACGCAACTGCTGCGGCGCAGCGGCAACGACGCCACCCGCTATCTGCTGCCGGTGTTCGGCAAGCATCGCAACCTCGCTGGCGAACTGATCCCTGAAGAGTCCGACCGCCTGCTCGGCTGGGTCGAACTGGAACTCTCGCACAACGGCATGTTGCTGCGCGGTTACCGAAGCCTGTTCGCCAGCCTGCTGCTGATTGCGGCGGGACTGGCCGGCGCCGCACTGTTGGCCCTGCGCATGGGCCGCACGATCAATCGCCCGATCAGCCAGATCAAACAGGCGGTCGCGCAACTCAAGGACGGTCATCTGGAAACCCGCCTGCCGCCCCTCGGCAGTCAGGAACTGGATGAACTGGCGTCCGGCATCAACCGCATGGCCGGCACCCTGCAAAACGCCCGGGAAGAATTGCAGCACAGCGTCGACCAGGCCACCGAAGACGTGCGCCAGAACCTGGAGACCATCGAGATCCAGAACATCGAACTGGACCTGGCCCGCAAGGAAGCGCTGGAAGCGAGCCGGATCAAGTCCGAGTTCCTCGCCAACATGAGCCACGAAATCCGCACGCCGCTCAACGGCATCCTAGGTTTCACCCACCTGTTGCAAAAAAGCGAACTGACCCCGCGCCAGCTCGACTACCTGGGCACCATCGAAAAATCCGCCGACAGCCTGCTGGGGATCATCAACGAGATTCTCGACTTCTCGAAGATCGAGGCCGGCAAACTGGTGCTCGACCATATTCCGTTCAACCTGCGCGACCTGTTGCAGGACACCCTGACCATCCTCGCCCCCGCGGCCCACGCCAAGCAGCTGGAACTGGTGAGTCTGGTCTATCGCGACACGCCGCTGTCGCTGGTCGGCGATCCGCTGCGGCTCAAGCAGATCCTTACCAACCTTGTGAGCAACGCGATCAAGTTCACCCGCGAAGGCACCATCGTCGCCCGCGCGATGCTCGAAGAAGAACACGAAGACAGCGTGCAACTGCGCATCAGCATTCAGGACACCGGCATCGGCCTGTCGAACCAGGACGTGCGCGCCTTGTTCCAGGCCTTCAGCCAGGCTGACAACTCGCTGTCGCGTCAGCCCGGCGGCACCGGTCTGGGGCTGGTGATTTCCAAGCGTCTGATCGAACAGATGGGCGGCGAGATCGGCGTCGACAGCACCCCGGGCGAAGGCTCGGAGTTCTGGATCAGCCTGAGCCTGCCCAAGACCCGCGACGATGCCGAAGACCTGCCCGCCGCGCCGTTGCTCGGCCGCCGGGTAGCGGTACTGGAAAACCACGAACTGGCGCGTCAGGCGTTGCAGCATCAACTGGAAGACTGCGGGCTCGACGTCACGCCGTTCAATACTCTGGAAAGCCTGACCAATGGCGTCACTGGCGCCCACCAGACCGATCAGGCCATCGACCTCGCCGTGCTCGGCATCACCAGCAACGACATGCCGCCGGAACGACTCAACCAGCACATCTGGGACCTCGAACACCTCGGCTGCCGGGTACTGGTGTTGTGCCCGACCACCGAACTGACGCTGTTCCATCTATCGGTACCCAACCCGCACAGCCAGCTCCAGTCCAAACCGGCCTGCACGCGCAAACTGCGCCGGGCACTGTCGGACATGGTCAACCCGCGCCAGACGCGCAGCGAACCCGGCGAACCGCTGTCGAGCCGTGCACCGAAAGTGCTGTGTGTCGACGACAACCCGGCCAACCTGTTGCTGGTGCAGACCCTGCTCGAAGACATGGGCGCCAAGGTGCTGGCCGTCGAAAGTGGCTACGCGGCGGTCAAGGCTGTGCAGAGCGAAACCTTCGATCTGGTCTTGATGGACGTGCAGATGCCGGGCATGGACGGGCGCCAGAGCACGGAGACGATCCGTCAGTGGGAAAGCGAACGCCATTGCACACCGCTGCCGATCGTCGCCCTCACCGCCCACGCCATGGCCAACGAAAAACGCGCACTGCTGCAAAGCGGCATGGACGACTACCTGACCAAACCGATCAGCGAACGGCAACTGGCCCAAGTGGTGCTGAAGTGGACAGGACTGGCACTGCGCAATCAGGCACCGGACCGCAACAGCGAAAGCCTGGCGGGCCATCAGGACCTGCCGGTACTCGACCAGGAAGAAGGCCTGCGTCTGGCCGCCGGCAAGGCGGATCTGGCGGCGGACATGCTGGCCATGTTGCTGGCGTCCCTTGAGGCCGACCGCGAAGCGATCCGCAGCGCCCGCGACAGCCACGACCAGACCGGCCTGATCGAACGGGTGCATCGCCTGCACGGCGCCACCCGCTACTGCGGCGTTCCGCAATTGCGCGCGGCCTGCCAGCGCAGCGAAACCCTGCTCAAACAGGAAGACCCCAAGGCTTCCAGCGCTCTGGATGAACTGGAGCGGGCGATCAATCGTCTGGCGGCGCAGGCGAAGATCAGCGCCTGATCCACGGCAATGCCGATCAACGCCGACGCGGCTAAAGTGGTCGCGGGTGATTCGCGCCCGCGTCGATGCTTCAGGAGGATTGCATGCGCACGATCGTTTTCAGCAGCCAGACCTACGACCGCGACAGTTTTCTCGCCGCCGACTGCCCGGCCGGCATCGAGCTGCACTTTCAACCGGCCCGACTGAGTCTCGACACGGCACCGCTGGCCGACCGGCACGAAGTGGTCTGCGCCTTCATCAACGATGACCTCAGTGCTCCCGTGCTGGAACGTCTGGCGGCCGGCGGAACCCGGCTGATCGCCCTGCGCTCGGCGGGTTACAACCATGTCGACCTGAGCGCCGCCAAACGCCTGGGACTGGTCGTCACGCGCGTACCGGCCTACTCGCCCCACGCGGTGGCCGAGCATGCGGTGGCGCTGATTCTTGCGCTCAATCGCCGACTGCACCGAGCCTACAACCGCACCCGCGAAGGCGATTTCAGCCTGCACGGCCTGACCGGTTTCGATCTGGTGGGCAAGACCGTCGGCATTGTCGGCACCGGCCAGATCGGCGCGACGTTCGCGAAAATCATGCACGGTTTCGGCTGCGAGCTGCTGGCCTTCGACCCGTATCCAAACCCGGCCGTCGAAGCCCTGGGTGCGCGCTACCTGAGCCTGCCGCAACTGCTCGAACAATCGCAGATCATCAGCCTGCACTGCCCGCTCAACGAGCAGAGCAAACACCTGATCAACCGTGATTCGCTGGCGCACATGCAGCCGGGCGCGATGTTGATCAACACCGGTCGCGGTGGTCTGGTAGACACCCCGGCGCTGATCGACGCCCTGAAGGACGGTCAACTGGGTTATCTGGGGCTGGACGTTTATGAGGAGGAAGCGCAGCTGTTTTTCGAAGACCGCTCCGACCTGCCATTACAGGACGATGTGCTGGCGCGGCTGCTGACTTTTCCCAACGTGATCATCACCGCGCATCAGGCGTTCCTGACCCGCGAGGCGCTGGGCGCGATTGCCGCCACCACCCTGCACAACATCGCGACCTGGGCGGCAGGAACGCCGCAGAACCAGGTCGAGGGCTGACAATCGATCGTCAGGCCGGAGGCGTAGCCGGGGAAATCGCCACCCAGAAAATCAGCAGCGCCAGCCAGCCGAAGCCAATCAGTCGCTGCTTGAGGGAATGGCCCCGGCGCAGCAGGAACCAGACAAAGATGATCGGCATCAGGAACGCCATGACCTTCAGCCAGCCCTCCACCGGGCGAGAGCCATCGGCATTCAACTGAAGTTCGACCGCTTGTTCGGCCTGTTGCCGGCGCCGGCGTCCAGCGGCGGCGGGCATTACTTTCGGCGCCGGGGCTGGAGTGGAAGCGGATTCTGCGACGAAAGCGTCGGCAACCGCCTTGTTCCGGGGCAGACTGCCAAAGGAAATCGTTGATGTCGCGGTGGCCGGTCGGGTCGCCTGCAGCGGTGCATGTTTCCCCGTCATCGGAGCCCCGCAATGAATGCAGGTCTTCGCTTCGGGGCTGATGCTCCGCTTGCATTCATAACATTCGATCAGCGCCATGTTCCGTTCCTTAGAGATGAAGGCGGCAGTTTGCCACGACTGTAGTGTCGATTTGAACCGGATCGAAGGTCGCAAGCGCGCGTTATTCTGCAATCAAGCCCGTGCTAGCATGTCGCGCATATTTGGAGGACCCATGGTCGAACACGATTTCCGCTACACCCTGATGAACCCGCAACACACCCTCACCGAATGCCGCGCCCTCGTACCGGGCCGTTATCAGGTTACCGGCAACGGTGGCTCGATCCGTATCGGCGACGTGCTGGTCGTGACCCTCAAAGGCAGCAAGGACTTGTCCATGCGCCTGACCGTCGACACCGTCCGCCACCTGATCAACCCGCCGGGTCAATGGACCGCGATGACCACCGGCCCGGTGTTCGGCGAACTGGCGATCCACACCTGGCAGGTCAACTGCGACAGCTGCGCCAAGGAACTGAGCTTCGAATTCGCGGTGGACGCCAAGCTCGGCAAACCGGCAGAAAAACCGGCCGCCACGGCGCGTATCGCCGAACTGGGCTGGAAAGCCGTCGATGACAAGCACCTGTGCCCGAAATGCCAGGAGCCGGTGTGATGAAACACCTGGCCCTGACCGCCGCTGTCGGCGCCGGCCTGATGGGTTGCGCCGCGGAGCCTGTGCAACTGCAACAGAACCGCAGCTACATTCTGGAGTGGATCGGCGAACGGCCACTGATGGACTACAGCCACCTGACCGTGACCTTGGGCGATGATGGCCGGGCGTATGGCAATGGCGGCTGCAACCATTGGTTCGCGCCTTACACCCTGGAAGGCGACAAGCTCAGCTTCGGCAAGATCGGCAAGACCCGCAAACTGTGTGCCCCGGCGCTGATGGAGCAGGAGCAACGCTTCCTCCAGGCGCTGGAGCGTGTGGAGCGCTGGGATATCTCGCCAATCGAGCAGATGCGTTTCTGGCCTGCCGAGGGCAAGCCATTACGCTGGTGGCTGGAAGAAGGCTGAGCCTTCCAATCGTTCCCACGCACAGCGTGGGAACGATCCTCAGTTGGCCGCCTTCAACGCCTCAAGCTTCGCCATTACCCCCGCCGCCGTCTGCTCGCCCATCAACTGTTCCCGCACCTTGCCCTTGTTGTCGATGATGTAGGTCACCGGCAAGGCTTCGCTGCGCGGCAGTTCGAACGAGTCCGCCGGATCCTGCGCCAGCACGGTGAACTTGATGCCGAGTTTCTCGCTGGCACCTTTCAGTTCTTCGCCCTGCACGTTGTCGAAGTTGACCCCGAACACACCGATCTTCTTGCTCTTGAGCTCGTCCGCCAGATGATTGAGTTCCGGGATTTCCGTGCGGCACGGACCGCACCATTCGGCCCAGTAGTTGAGCACGACCCATTGTTTGTCCAGACGCTCGGACGCCACCTTCTGCCCGTTCTGGTCAATGCCGTAGTCGTTACCGCAGCCCCCCAGCATCAACGCCCCGATGATCGTCAATGCCGCTGCCAGTCGCCGTGTCATGTCATGTTCCTTGTCAAAAATTGAATGCGCCTGCGACCCATCGCCTCCCAAGGTTCTGGATTGCGCGCTGCACAGTTAGAATAGCCGCCACTCTACGCAAGAAGCGACCCGCCCATGACCGATCTGACGCTTTATCACAACCCGCGCTGCTCGAAATCCCGCGGTGCGCTCGAACTGCTCGAAGCCCGTGGCCTGACGCCGAACGTGGTGCGCTACCTCGAAACGCCGCTGGACGCCGCGCAAATCAAGGCGTTGCTCGGCAAGCTGGGAATCAGCGCACGGCAACTGCTGCGCACCGGCGAAGACGAATACAAGACCCTGAACCTGGCCGATGCCAGTCTCACCGAGAAACAATTGATCGAAGCCATCGCGGCGCATCCCAAGTTGATGGAGCGCCCGATTCTCGAAGCCGGCGACAAAGCCGTGATCGGCCGTCCACCGGAGCAGATCCTGGAGCTGTTGCCGTGAGTGCGCCATACATTCTGGTTCTGTATTACAGCCGCAGCGGTTCGACCAACGAGATGGCCCGGCAGATTGCCCGTGGCGTTGAGCAGGCGGGCCTCGAAGCGCGCCTGCGTACCGTGCCGGCGATCTCCACCGAGTGCGAAGCCGTGGCACCGGACATTCCCGATGAAGGCGCGCTGTACGCCACGCTGGATGACCTGAAGAACTGCGCCGGCCTGGCCCTTGGCAGCCCGACCCGTTTCGGCAACATGGCCGCGCCGCTCAAGTACTTCCTCGACGGCACCAGCAACCTGTGGCTGACCGGCGCGCTGGTCGGCAAACCGGCTGGCGTGTTCACCTCCACCGCCAGCCTGCACGGCGGTCAGGAAACCACGCTGCTGTCGATGATGCTGCCGCTGCTGCACCACGGCATGCTGATCACCGGTCTGCCCTACAGCGAGTCGGCGCTGCTGGAAACCCAGGGCGGCGGCACGCCTTACGGTGCCAGCCATCACGCCGGGGCCGATGGCAAAAGCGGTCTCGATCAGCACGAAGTGGCGCTGTGCCGCGCACTGGGCGCACGCCTGGCCAAAACGGCTTTGAAGCTGGGGAACTGAGATGGCGAAAAAGCCGAAAATCCTGCCCGCCGTCGAATGGCTGGAGCCACGGGTAAGGGCAATGCGGGTCGTCAGTCTGCTGTGTTTCTTTGGATTGGCCGGACTGCTCGCCGCTTATTACCTGCTGTTCGCCGACCTGCATGGTGCGCGGCCGTGGGTGATTCTGCTGATCGAGCTGATCCCGTGGATCGTGCTCGCACCGGGCATGATCATGGGCAGCGCCCGCGGGCATTCGTGGATGTGCTTCGTGGTGAACCTGTATTTCATCAAGGGCGCACTGGCGGCGTATGACCCGAGCCGGCAGCTGTTCGGCGTGCTGGAGATGATCGCCAGTCTGGCGGTGTTCTGCTCGGCGCTGCTGTATGTGCGCTGGCGGTATCAGCTGAACCGCAAACTGGCCGGCGAAGGCGAAATCTCCGTCGCCTGACAGCTGTCCCGAGATCGTTCCCACGTTTAGCGTGGGAACGATCACTCGGTCTCAATGATTGACGGTATACGCCAGCATCATCGATATCTGGCTCATCGGTCGCCCGCCGCTTTCTTCATGCCACTGGTTGAACGCGCTCTGCACCGTCGCCAGATCCCGCAGACTGCTCGGCACCTTGTCGACGATCTTCTGTGCATTCAACGCCGCGACCACGTCGTAGCTCGGCACGAACGTGTCCTTGCCAACCATCCGCAGAAAGCGTGGCGCCGACAGCCCGCCCAATTGATGGCCGTGCTTTTTCAGGTAGGTCCACAGGCCAACGATATCGGTCACCGGCCAGTCGGCGAGCAACGCGCCGAAACTGCCCTTCTCTTTCTCGACGTCCAGAATGAACTGCGCATTGCGCGGCACACTTTTGAGTTTGCCCAGGTGGCGGATGATCCGCGCATCCTGCATCAGCCGCTCAAGGTGTTCGGCGCTCATCAGCACGACTTTTTCCGGGTCGAACTTGAAGAACACTTCCTCGAAGGCCGGCCACTTGGCGTCCACCAGACTGTGCTTGAGCCCGGCGCGAAATACCCGCAGGGCCATGGTCGAGAGATAACGGTCGTCGCTGATCTGGCGCAGTTGCGCCGGGGTCTTGGGAACGGGCAGATGGGCTTCCAGTTCAGCCGCCGAACCGAAGCGGTTCAGACAGTATTCGTGCAGCCACTTGTAATCGCGCATGCCCTCTCCTAGAAAACGAATTGAAAACGGCGCCCGCGAGCGCCGTTTTTTTTCAAGCGATCGGATCGCTTACAGGTTCACCACGTTGACGAAACGCGAAGCGGCGGTTTCATCAATCTTCAGGCTGGTGAAATCGAACAGATTACGGTCAGCCAGTTGCGACGGGATCACGTTCTGCAGGCTGCGGAAGATGCTTTCGGTACGACCCGGGGTCTTGCGTTCCCAGTCCTGAAGCATTTCCTTGACCACCTGACGTTGCAGGTTTTCCTGGGAACCACAGAGGTTGCACGGAATGATCGGGAATTGCTTGAAGTCCGAGTAGGCCTGGATGTCTTTCTCGTTGCAGTAGGCCAGTGGACGGATCACCACGTTGCGCCCGTCGTCGGCGCGCAGCTTCGGCGGCATCGCCTTGAGGGAGCCGTTGAAGAACATGTTGAGGAAGAACGTCTCGACGATGTCGTCGCGGTGATGACCGAGGGCCATTTTGGTCGCGCCGATTTCGTCGGCGAAGGTGTACAGCGTGCCGCGACGCAGGCGCGAGCACAGCGAGCAGGTGGTCTTGCCTTCAGGAATCAGCTCCTTGACCACCGAGTACGTGTCTTTCTCGACGATGTGGTACTCGATGCCCAGCTCTTTCAGGTAGGCCGGCAGCACGTGCTCGGGGAAGCCCGGCTGCTTCTGGTCCATGTTCACGGCGACGATCTCGAACTTGATCGGTGCAACCTTCTGCAGGTGCATCAGCACGTCGAGCATGGTGTAGCTGTCCTTGCCCCCGGACAGGCAGACCATGACCTTGTCGCCGTCTTCGATCATGTTGAAGTCGGCGACCGCTTCGCCGGCCAGGCGGCGCAGGCGCTTTTGCAGTTTGTTCTGGTTGACCGTAAGAGTGCCCATGACGCGAAATCCGTGAGGTGTGACGAAAGGCGGGCATTTTACGCAAAAACACCGGGGTTGTGGCCACAGGTTGTCGCCCCTTCGATTGCCCGTTTGCACAGACCCCGACGCGATTACCCCGCCGGTTTACAGCGCGATTTGCTCTAAGACCCTATCACCTGTGCGGTTAAGACCTTTCTATACTGCGACATAAGGTCGCACACAATCTGAAGACCTGTATTTGCTCGGCCACATTGGCCCGTAGGCGCTCCGCTGGGGGGCGATGGCAATAACGAGAGGAGTGACTGGCATGATCCATCACGTAGTGGGACTTTTTACCCACCCCGATCAGGAATGGAAGGAAATCCGTGGCGACCAAGAGGAAAGCATCAGCCACATGTACCTGACGCACACGCTGATTCTGGCGGCGATCCCCGCTATTTCGGCTTTTATCGGCACGACTCAGGTCGGCTGGGTGATCGGTAACCGCGCGCCGGTGATGCTCACCGTCGAAAGCGCGATCTGGATGACCGTCATGTCGTACCTGGCGATGCTCGGCGGGGTCGCGGTCATGGGTGCCTTCGTGCACTGGATGGCCCGTACCTATGACGCCAACCCGAGCCTGGCCCGCTGCGTCGCGTTTGCCACCTACACCGCGACGCCGTTGTTCGTCGGCGGGCTGGCGGCGTTGTATCCGCATATGTGGCTGGGGATGATCGTCGGCACGGCGGCCATCTGCTACACGGTGTACCTGCTGTATGTGGGTCTGCCGACCTTCATGAACATTCCGTCTGACGAGGGATTCCTGTTTTCCAGCTCGGTGCTGGCAGTGGGTCTGGTGGTGCTGGTCGCCATCATGGCGTTTACCGTGATTGTCTGGGGACTGGGCGTGGGGCCCGTCTACACCAACTGACGACCGATCCAACCCGAGAAGAACAAGATCCGCCAACACAGGCCGCCGCAAGGCGGCCTTCTCGTGCCGGTTGAAAAAGAGCGACGACCATTCGGCAGTTCGGCGATTCGCAACGCCCCGAGGTTGCGGCATACTCGACGCCTCTGGAGATCCATCAAGCATGCCCGAGCAACTCAATACCCGCGTCGAAGACTGTTTCCAACTCGCTGAATCCTTTTTCAAACGTCCTTTCAAACGCCCCGTGGTGAGCCTCAAGCTGCGCGGGCAAAAAGCCGGGGTCGCGCATCTGCACGAGAACCTGCTGCGCTTCAACCCGCAGCTGTATCGGGAGAACGCCGAACACTTCCTCAAGCAGACCGTGGCCCACGAAGTCGCGCACCTGATCGCCCATCAACTGTTCGGTGACCGCATCCAGCCCCACGGCGAGGAGTGGCAACTGATCATGCGCGGCGTCTACGAATTGCCGCCGGACCGCTGCCATACCTACGCCGTCAAACGCCGCAGCGTGACCCGCTACATCTACAAATGCCCGTGCACCGACAGTGATTTTCCGTTTTCAGCCCAGCGTCATAGCCTGGTCAGGCAAGGTCGGCGCTATTTGTGCCGACGCTGTCGCAACACCCTGGTGTTCAGTGGCGAGATGCGGGTCGAGTAAGTCAGGCGATCACTTTGGCTCGCCGCAATTCGGCAATGCGCTCAACACTCAAGCCCAACTCCCCCAACACCTGATCCGTATGCTGCCCCAGCGCCGCCCCGACATGTCGCGGCGCCGGCAATGCCTCGGAGAACTTCAGCGGGCAAGCGATCTGCGCCTGCGAAGAGCCATCCCCGCGGGGCACCTGCGCCACTAATTCCCGCGCCTGCAACTGCGGATGCTGCACCGCCTCGCCCAGGTTCAACACCGGCTCGACACAGGCATCGATCCCGGCGAACAGCTCGCGCAGTTCAGCAAAGTCATGCTTCTCGAACTCGACCTTCAACGCCTCCTTGAGCGCCCGTTGCTGCTCGGGCTTGGGTGACAAGCCCTGGGCCGCCAGTTCCGGCCGGCCCAACGCTGCGCACAATTGCTGCATGAAGGCCGGCTCCAGACTGCCCACCGACATCCAGCGCCCGTCGCGGGAGCGGTAGTAATCGTAAAAACTGCCGCCATTGAGCATCTGATCCTCCCAGCGCGGTTCTTCACCGCAGGCCAGATACCCGGCGCCAGCCATGGCGTTCAGGCTGAACGCACAGTCAGTCATGCTCACATCCAGGTGCGTGCCCTGCCCGGTTTGCTGTCGTGATATCACCGCCGCCAGCAAACCGATCACCCCGTGCAGCGAGCCACCCGCGACATCCGCCACCTGCATGCCCAGCGGCAACGGCCCGCTGTCAGCGCGGCCGGTGTAGCTGGAGAGCCCGGCCAGTGCCAGATAGTTGATGTCGTGTCCGGCGCGATCCTTGTACGGGCCGGTCTGGCCGTAACCGGTGATCGACACGTAAATCAGCTTCGGATTGATCGCCTTCAGCGCCTCGTAACCCAGCCCCAGCCGCTCCATCACACCGGGGCGGAACTGCTCCAGCACGATGTCGTAGTCCGCCAGCAACTGCTTGACCAGCTCGAGCGCCTCGGGCTGTTTGAGATCCAGCGCCAGGCTGCGCTTGTTGCGATTCAGGTAGGCATGACTGGCCGAGATGCCGTGATCGTGGGGCGGCAAGACCCGCAACAGGTCGAGGCGGGTCGGCGATTCGATGCGCAACACCTCGGCGCCCATGTCCGCCAGCAGCAGCGAGGCGAACGGTCCCGGCAGCAAGGTCGAGAAATCCAGAATCTTCAGTGAGGCCAACGGTGCAGACATGGGCGATCTCCATCAACGATGCTTGCAGCCTAGGCAGCCGTCGGCGATGGGGCAATTACCGGATGCATCAGTTGCTGTGACCGTTGCGCTCAAATCGCCCGCTCAAATCACAGACATGAAAAAACCCGCCGAAGCGGGTTTTTCCAATCAAGCGATGCTTACTTCACGTTGCTCGGGGTTGGGCCTTCGGCCACACCCAGGTCGTCTTCGTGACGCTGGTCAACGATACCGCGACCGCCCGAGGCCAGCTCGGTTTGCAGCACGTCGGTGTCCAGTTCCTTGACCCACTTGGCCACAACGATGGTGGCAACGGCGTTGCCGACCAGGTTGGTCAGGGCGCGGGCTTCGGACATGAAGCGGTCGATACCCAGGATCAGCGCCAGACCGGCTACCGGCAGGTGACCTACCGCCGACAGGGTGGCGGCCAGCACGATGAAGCCCGAACCGGTCACACCGGCTGCGCCTTTGGAGGACAGCAGCAACACCACCAGCAGAGTGATCTGGTGAGTGATGTCCATGTGGGTGTCGGTCGCCTGAGCGATGAACACGGCCGCCATGGTCAGGTAGATCGCGGTACCGTCGAGGTTGAACGAGTAACCGGTCGGGATCACCAGACCCACTACCGATTTCTTCGCGCCCAGACGCTCCATCTTGATCAGCATGCGTGGCAGTACCGATTCCGACGAGGAAGTACCCAGCACGATCAGCAGCTCTTCACGGATGTAACGGATCATCTTCAGCACGCTGAAGCCGTGCATGCGGGCGATACCGCCGAGCACGATCAGGATGAACGCCAGGCACGTGATGTAGAAGCAGATCATCAGTTGACCCAACTGCACCAGCGAGCCGACACCGTAGGCACCGATGGTGAACGCCATTGCACCGAAGGCACCGATTGGCGCGAGCTTCATGATCATGTTGATGATGTTGAACATCACGTGGGCGAAGCGATCGATGAAGTCCAGGATCGGCTTGCCGTAGGCACCCAGGCGATGCAGGGCGAAACCGAAGATCACCGAGAACATCAGCACTTGCAGGATGTCACCGGTGGCGAACGCGCCGACGATGGTGGTCGGGATCACGTTGAGCAGGAAGCCGACGACGCTCTGGTCAGCGCCCTGTGCCACGTAGGTAGCGACTTTCGAGGCGTCGAGGGTGGCGACATCGATGTGCATGCCGTTGCCCGGCTGCACGATGTTGACCACAACCAGACCGACCAGCAGTGCGATGGTCGAAACGATTTCGAAGTACAGGAGTGCATAGCCACCGGTCTTGCCGACCGATTTCATGCTCTGCATGCCGGCGATGCCGCTGACCACGGTGCAGAAGATGATTGGCGCGATGATCATTTTGATCAGTTTGATGAACCCGTCACCCAGCGGCTTTACGGCCACGCCGAACTGCGGGTAGTAGTGGCCGAGCGCAATACCGATACAGATTGCGACGATCACCTGGAAATACAGGGATTTGTACAGTGGCTGACGAGTCGTCATTGCAAAGTTCCTCAAGAGTCCCGCGTAGCAACATCCATCTGTTGAACGCGACACTTGAATTGCGAACCCTCCTGCACTGGAGGGATTTGTTGTGTCGAACGACGCTTTTCCGGACCGGCTCGGCGCACGCTTCTGTCGCTCTTATCGCAAACCTCGTGCCACTTTGGTGCAATTCGCTGCAAGCCTTTTGATATCAGGGGATGCAGGTTTTTCTGTGTCACCATTCGGTTACCCAAGTATGGCGGATTTCCGCCAACGCACCGGGTCTCGTCCTACAATTTGGCGGAAATCCGCCTTGTTGCCGATCAAGGCCGCCGGCTACCATCGGTCGCCAGAGGAAGGATTTGCCGCTTATGCGCGAACGCACCATCGCCAGTCATTTCGCCCGTGCCGCCCTCGGTGGCGCACGCCGTCGCGGGTTCGATTATTCGGGCCTGCTGCTGCAGCTGGGCATCAGTCCCGAACTGCTCGACGAGCCGCGTGCGCGGATCGCCCCGGAACAATTCACCCAACTGATCCAGAACCTGTGGCTGGCCCTGGACGACGAATGCCTGGGCTTCGGCAACGCGCAGAGCAAACCCGGCAGCTTCGCCATGATGTGCCACGCCATCATTCATTGCCGCAGCCTGGAAAAGGCTCTGCAACGCGGCTTATTGTTTTATAGCCTATTCCCCGACGCTCCGCGCCTGACCCTGACCCATGAAGACGAATGGGTACGCCTGAGCCTCGACGATGCGCAATGGTGGGACCCGGATCACTTTCTCAGCGAGAGCCTGCTGGTGATCTGGCATCGCCTCGGCAGCTGGCTGATCGGCCAGCGGATTCGTCTGGAACAGGCTACTTTCAGCTACCCGAAACCGGCGCACGGGGCCGAATACGATCTGCTGTTCTCCTGCCCGCTGGAATTCTCGGCAACGCAAACCAGCCTGGTGTTTCACAGCCGCTATCTGCACATGCCGCTGTTGCAGGACGAGCGCACGCTCAAGCATTTCCTCGAGCGCTCCCCCGCCGACCTGCTGTCACGCCCGGATGACGGCAACAGTCTCAGCAGTCGATTGCGTCGCCTGCTCAGCCATGACAGCGCGCGCTGGCCGGACCTGGAAGCCGTGGCCGCGCACCTGCACATCAGCCCGCAAACCCTGCGTCGGCATTTGCGCGAGGAAGGCACCAGTTTTCAGGAGTTGAAGGACCAGTTGCGGCGGGACATCGCGATTTATCATCTGGGACGTGCGGATCTGTCGTTGCAACAGATCGCCGAACAGCTCGGGTTTTCCGAGCCGTCGGCGTTTCATCGGGCGTTCAAGAAGTGGACTGGGCTGACGCCGGGGGCTTATCGGGCGCAGGAACAGTAGGCAGTCACAACGCCGGAAAATGAATCCTGAACGCCGCCCCGCCCATTGGTGAATCACCCAGCGTCAGTTTCGCGTTGTAGCTCTCGATGATGTCCTTGACCACCGCCAGACCAATCCCCTGCCCCGGATGCTGGCGATCCAGACGCTCACCGCGCTCAAGAATTCGCGCCCGCTGATGCTGCGGTACGCCGGGACCGTCGTCCTCGATGCACAACTCGATCCCGGCCAGGCTTTCGCGCACGCTGATGCGTACTTCGCCGAGGCACAGGCGATAGGCGTTTTCCAGCAGGTTGCCCATCATTTCCAGCAAGGCGCCCTGCTCGATCGGCACGTAGCAGTGTTCCGGCAGGTCGAACGCCACGCGTACGCGTTTATCGCGGTAGACCTTGTCCAGCGTGTCGCACAGGCTTTTGAGCACCGGCCGCAGGTGCACCTGATGGCGTACCAGACCGCTTTTGCGCAGGCTGGCGCGCTGCAACTGGTAGCTGATCTGCTGGCTCATGCGTTCGATCTGGGTTTGCAGCACCCAGGCCTGATCGCGATCTTCGGGGCGCTGGGCCATGTCTTCGCTGACGCCCTGCAACACCGCCAGCGGGGTTTTCAGGCTGTGGGCCAGATCGTCGAGGGAGTCGCGGTAACGGCTGCGCTGCTGGCGTTCACTGTGCAGCAAGCGGTTGAGCGAGCCGGTCAGGCGCAGCAGTTCACGGGGGTGCTGTTCGCTGAGGCTTTCGAGGGTGCCGCCTTCAATTTCGTCCAGCTCCTGACTGAGCCGGCGCAAGGCTTTCAGGCCCCAGGTCAGGCCGATCCACAGCAGCGAGAGCAGCACCAGCAACGCGGCGCCGAAACCGAGGTAGAGGTTTTCCCGCAGGCCTTCGAGGGTGGTTTCGTATTCACGCACCGGTTGCAGCGCGACGATGCTGAACGCCGCATTCTTGCCGCCGAGCAGTTTGACTTCGACGTCGTAGACGAAGAACTCCTGGCCGCTGGCCTCACGAATCCGTGCGAACTCGTTACCCATCCCGTCGTAGCGCGGTTTGTAGTTGATCTGTTCTTCCTGGGTCGCTTTCGAACGCCAGACCAGATGACCTTCGCGGTCGTAGATGTAACCCAGCAGACGGAAATCGGCGAGGTTGAAGCGCTCGTCCGGCAACTGCATCGGCATCACCAGCCGGCCGTTTTCAATCCGCGCGGCAGAAATCAGTGTGGTGACGTCCGAGGCCAGGCGCTGCTCGATCGAATCCTGCAGCGCCAGGCTGAACGCACCTTGCATCGCCGGGAGCAAGGCGAGCATGAACAACACCGCCAACGTGGTGGCAGCCAACATCAAGCGAACACGAAGCGAACGGATCAAGTGCAGCGCTCATTGAACAGGTAGCCGAGGCCGCGCACCGTGTCGATCGGCTTGAACCCGGCCGGGCCTTCCAGCTTGCGACGCAGGCGCCCGACCAGCACTTCGATCACGTTCGGATCACGCTCGTCGTCGTCCGGGTACAACTGCTCCATCAGGCGATCCTTGGGCACCACTTGCTGGTGGTGGCGCATCAGGTATTCGAGGATCCGGTATTCGTAGGCGGTCAGCGCCAGCGGCTGCTCATCGAGGGTCGCCTGCTTGCGATTGAGGTCGAGCAGCAGCGGCCCGGCGACAATGGAAGACTGGGTGAAACCGCTGGAACGACGCAGCAGCGCATTGAGCCGTGCTTCGAGTTCTTCGAACTGGAACGGTTTGACCAGGTAATCGTCGGCGCCGGCGGCCAGGCCTTCGACCTTGTCCTGCCAGTTGCCACGGGCGGTGAGGATCAGGATCGGGAAGCTCTTGCCGTCCGAGCGCAACTGGCGGATCAGGTCGAGCCCGCCCATGCCCGGCAGGCCGAGGTCGATCACCGCCAGGTCAAAGTTGAATTGCCCGGTCTGGTACAGCGCCTCTTCGGCATTGGCCACGGACTCGACCACATGACCGCTTTCCGTCAGGCGGGTTTGCAGGTGATGGCGCAACAGCGCTTCATCTTCGACGACCAACAGTTTCATGACGCTCTCCCGGGCAAATCAGAATCTCCAACAGCATACCTGCGACAACGGTGTACTGCCGCTTTTGAGGGTCCTGTTTATTTCTCCCCTCGGACATGATTCAAGCTTACTGAACCGGGCCTGTACCTGCCCTGAACACACCCTGAACCCGAGCGCAATCAAATGAACTAGGCTGTTTTGACCTTTTATTGTCAGGAGACCCGATCATGCGCCTGTTCCTAGCCCTCACCCTGCTCGCCTTCAGCAGCCTCAGCGCGGCAGCCATCAAGACCGAGGAAATCCCTTACCAGAGCGCCGACGGCACCAAACTGATCGGCTACTACGCTTTCGACGATGCCATAAAAGGCCCGCGCCCGGGCGTTGTAGTGGTGCATGAATGGTGGGGCCTCAACGACTATGCCAAGCGCCGCGCCCGGGATCTCGCCGGGCTTGGCTACAGCGCGCTGGCCATCGACATGTACGGTGAAGGCAAGAACACCGAGCACCCGAAAGATGCCATGGCATTCATGCAAGCGGCCACCCAGAATGCCGATGCGGCCAGCAAACGCTTCCAGGCCGGCCTTGATCTGCTGAAGAAACAACCGCAGACCGACACCGGCAAACTGGCCGCCATCGGTTATTGCTTCGGCGGCGGCGTGGTGTTGAATGCCGCTCGCCAGGGCGTACCGCTGGCGGGTGTCGTGAGTTTCCACGGCGCACTGGCCACCAACACTCCGGCGACACCAGGCAGTGTCAAAGCCAAAGTCCTCGTCGAGCACGGCGCGCTGGACAGCATGGTCACCGCCGACAACGTCACGGCGTTCAAATCTGAAATGGACAAGGCCGGCGCCGACTATAAATTCGTCAGCCTCGACGGCGCCAAGCATGGCTTCACCAACCCCGACGCGGATCGCTTGAGCCATGGCGATCACGGTGGCCCGGATATCGGCTACAACAAGGCAGCGGATGAAAAGTCCTGGGCGGACATGCAGGCATTCTTCAAGAATATCTTTGGCTGAGCCGGAGTATGCTGATCGCTCCCACGTTCTGCGCGAGAGCGATCTGCACCAGCGCACTATTCAGCCTGAAGGCAACCCGGCAAAATGCCCGCCATGAATTCCAGCCCCCTCCTCCCCGCCTGCTGCACCCCGCTCGATGCCCACTGGCCGCTACCGACCGTGCTGCCGGACACCGTGCTGCTGAGCACTCATTTCGACCCGGCGCAACTGCTCGGCGATGACTTCCGCCGCAGCGCCATCGAGCCGCCGCCGAGCATCCAGCGCTCGGTGGCTAAGCGTCAGGCGGAGTTTCTGGCCGGGCGGATTTGCGCCCGGGCCGCGCTGCAACAACTGGAAGGCAAAAGCAGCGTCCCGGCCATTGGCGAGGATCGCGCACCCGTGTGGCCGGCACATATTTGCGGCTCGATCACCCACAGCACCGGCCGGGCCGCAGCGATTGTCGCCAACAAGCAGCACTGGCGCGGACTGGGCATGGACCTGGAAAACCTGCTCAACGCCGAACGGGCCGAGCGGCTGGCCGGGGAGATTCTGACGCCGGCAGAGTTGCAGCGCATGGCTGCCGGCGCCCGCGATCAACTGGCGTTGTGGGTGACGCTGACGTTTTCGGTGAAGGAAAGCCTGTTCAAGGCGCTGTACCCGATCGTCCAGAAGCGTTTCTATTTCGAGCACGCCGAAGTGCTCGAGTGGACCGAACAGGGTCAGGTACGACTGCGACTGCTGACGGACCTGTCCAGCGAATGGCGCAACGGGACCGAACTGGACGCACAGTTCGGGGTGCACGACGGGCAGTTATTGAGCCTGGTCAGCATCCAGGCTTGAGCGGCTTCAGCGCCGCTCCTGATTCCTCGGCCAGCTCAGGCTGAAACACGCCCCGCCAAGACTCTTGCTCTTGCCGATCAGCGCCCGGCCGTCATGCCAGTGGATGATCCGTCGCACGATAGATAAGCCCAGGCCGTGCCCGCCGGATGCCCGCGTACGGCTGTCGTCCAGCCGCAGGAATGGCGTGAAGATTTTCTCCCAGGCACTTTCCGGCACACCGGGGCCGTCGTCCTCGACGTCTACCCGGCAACGCATCTGCCCGACCTGATAACTGACCGTGACCCTTGAGCGCGCATGACGCATGGCGTTACCCACCAGATTCTGCAAGGCGCGATGCAGGTAACGCGGCTCGGCCTCGACCCAGGCATCGTCGCAGTCGGCGGCCGACAGGCACAAACCACGTTGCACCGTGACGTCGGCACGCAGTGGTGCCAGTTCTTCGATCACCTGATTGACCAGTGCATCGAGGTCGATGCGCTGGAACGTCAGCGCCGGTGAACCCTGCTCCAGCCGCGCATAGGTGAGCATTTCGTCCACCAGCTTATCGAGGTCCTCGATGTCGTGGTCCATGCCCTCACGGTACTTTTCCAGCGCTTGCGGGGTGGTGGCCGAACCGATCATTTCCAGACCGAAGCGCAGGCGCGCCACCGGTGTGCGCAACTCATGGGACACCGCACGCACCAGTTCACGCTGGATCGCCAGCAATTGCTGCAGGTGCTCGGCCATGCCGTTGAACGCCGCCGCCAGTTTCCCCACCGAGTCGGCGCCGCGGGCCGGCACCCGGGTTTCCAGACTGCCCTTGGCGATACGCGTGGCCGCCGCTTCGAGGCCACGCAAACGCCGCTCGAGCTGGCGCACCAGTAAATAGACGATAAGACCGATCAGGGTCAGGCCCAGCGCGGCGATCAGCACCAGCCACTGCGGCGGGTACGGATTCATCTGATAGAGCGGGCCGATTTCCAGCACCCACGGCGTACCGACCATCCCGGCGAACACCCGGATCGAGTCCCCGCCCTTGCCCAGCGCCATCACCGTATCGCCTTCCGACACGCGACGACTCTGGTCTTCATCCATGTCGGCCTCGTTCACGGTGACCAACCGCAGGTCGAAACCGAAGCCCTTCTCTTCCTTCAATTGCGCCAGTCGTTTGGGCTGCTCGCCCACCGGCACCCGCACCAGCTCATCGGCCAGCAGATAAATGGTCGCCCGGGCCAGTTGCTCGCTGATCTGCTGCACCTCGCCCACCAGCACAAGCTGCTCCTTGTCGCTGACCAGTCGATAGACCTTTGCCGCGTGCGGCCCGGTCTGCTCGACCAGTGCCTGGCCGCGTTGCACGCGGGTGCGCTGGGTGAGGTCGAGATCGGTCTGGGCGAAGGTTTTCAGTGCCAGCGGAATCCCCAGCAGCCGTTCCCACACCAGCAAGGCGCGGTGGCGCTCGGTCTCGTTCATCGGTTGCAGGTTGTCGGCCATCAGCGAAAACGTGCCGTGGGCCAGGCGCTCTCGGTACTGCTCGCTGCGCACCTGATTGAGCAGGTGCAGCGCCAGAACGCCGAGCACCGCCACCAGAATCAGCGCCGCGCACATGCCGCCGTAGATGCGCAGGAAGATCGAGTTCACAGCGGCAGTTCTACGCAAGCTTCAGGCACGAACAGATAGCCTTTGCTGCGCACGGTCTTGATCAGGCGCGGGTGATCGGGGTCGTCGCCGATCTTCGGACGGATGCGCGAGATGCGCACATCGATCGAACGGTCCTGGCCGTCGTAGCCGATGCCGCGCAGCGCGGTGAAGATTTCTTCCCGCGACAGAATCCTTCCGGCGTTGGACACCAGCAGCCACAGCAGATCGAACTCGGCGCTGGTCAGTTCGATGCCGCTGTCGCTCAGCCAGGCTTCGCGCAAGGCGTTGTCCACCACCAACGGGCCGAATTGCAGACGGCGGGGTTTGCCCGACGCCGACTCCGGTGCGTCACTGCGTCGCAACAACGCCTGGATGCGCGCCAGCAACAGCCGTGGGCGAACCGGTTTGCACACGTAGTCATCGGCGCCGATGTCGAGGCCGAGGATCTGGTCGGCATCGTCGGTGCGCGCGGTCAGCATCAGGATCGGCCCGTCGTACTGGTCGCGCACCTTGCGGCAGATGCTCAGGCCGTCTTCACCGGGGAGCATCAGGTCGAGGATCACCAGGTCCGGTTGCTCCTTGATGATCCGCGCCGCCGCCAGGGCGCCGTTGCCTTCGATCTCCACGCGCAATCCATTGGCTTGCAGGTATTCGCGGGTCAGTTCGGCCAGACGCTGGTCGTCCTCGACTATCAATACCTGCCAGGCTTCTTGCTCCACGGATGACCTCTGCTTGCCGATGTTGCGAATAAAGGAAGGATCCTCCCGTCTTTTTGTCATCTTTAAGGAGGATAAGAATGCGTGTGACAGGGCCGATTGTATAAACGGCGTACAGCGAGATCACAAGTCGGTAAATGCGTTCGGACAAGGCCGTTTTTTGTGATAGGGTTCGCGCCCTTAAAAATCCGCTGAAGCGTTTTTCCCGAAGAGAAAACAGTGACAAACGGTCTAACTCAGCAGGTTCGCGGCCTACAAAGGAATTCCCTGTTTCGCACACAATTTACGCACAGGGTTATCCACAGGCTGTCCGTTGCAATCGCCCCCCAAAACGCATTATCTTGTAGCCCGCGCTCAAAAAAACCCTACATATAGGGTTTGACGCTAAAAACCAAACACAAACCGGACAGTGAATTCAAGGCTTTTTATTGCCATTGTCGGGTTGAACCAAACGTATTTTCAGAAGCCCAAACCGCGCCTGCGGATGGCTACCGTTTTTCAGCCGATCACGGCGTAAACGGTACGGGTGTTGCAGTTCAAAACTGCTCCCCGAAAGGAATGCGGTTTCACGCGTATCGCGCGAACCGAAGACTTCGGCATGGAAGCGGCGCCCACAAGGCCCACTTCCTGAACTGTCCCGAAGTCGTTACCCGGCGCTGGCCGGTCGTAGTGCTTCAGGACGGAACGGTGGGCACCGTGATGGTGCCCAAACAAACATAGAGAACGTGGAGACACCCATGCAAACCGACACAACTCGCGAGAACCCGCAGGGCACCTTGCCGCAGGCCGCCGATTCGAATTCGGATCTGGCTGCCACCGCGCCTGGTCAACTGCGTGTGATCAAGCGTAATGGCACTGTCGTTCCTTACACCGATGACAAGATCACCGTCGCTATCACCAAAGCGTTTCTCGCAGTTGAGGGCGGCACCGCTGCCGCTTCGTCGCGAATCCACGACACCGTTGCCCGCCTGACCGAACAGGTCACCGCGACCTTCAAGCGTCGCATGCCTTCGGGCGGCACCATCCACATCGAAGAAATCCAGGACCAGGTCGAACTGGCCCTGATGCGTGCCGGCGAGCAGAAAGTGGCTCGCGACTACGTGATCTACCGTGACGGCCGTTCGAAAGAACGCGCTGCCCACGCTCCGGCCGAAGCCGCAGTCAACGCTCACCCGTCGATCCGCATCACCCGCGCCGACGGCAGCCTCGCGCCGCTGGACATGGGTCGCCTGAACACCATCGTCACCGAAGCCTGCGAAGGTCTGGCCGAAGTCGACGGCGACCTGATCCAGCGCGAAACCCTGAAGAACCTGTACGACGGCGTTGCCCTGAACGACGTCAACACCGCGCTGGTAATGACCGCCCGTACCCTGGTCGAGCGCGAGCCGAACTACTCGTTCGTGACCGCCCGCCTGCTGATGGACACCCTGCGTGCCGAAGGCCTGGGCTTCCTGGGTGTTGCCGAGAGCGCGACTCACCACGAAATGGCCGACCTGTACGCCAAGGCGCTGCCGGCCTACGTCGCCAAAGGTATCGAGTTCGAACTGCTGAACCCTGTGCTGGCCTCCTTCGACCTGGAAAAACTGGGCAAGGCGATCAACCACGAGCGCGACCAGCAATTCACCTACCTGGGCCTGCAAACCCTGTACGACCGTTACTTCATCCACAAGGATGGCGTGCGTTTCGAACTGCCACAGATCTTCTTCATGCGCGTGGCCATGGGCCTGGCGATCGAAGAGAAGCAGAAAGAAGACCGTGCGATCGAGTTCTACAACCTGCTGTCCTCGTTCGACTACATGGCTTCGACCCCGACCCTGTTCAACGCCGGTACCCTGCGTCCACAGCTGTCGAGCTGCTACCTGACCACCGTTCCGGATGACCTGTCGGGCATCTACCACGCGATCCACGACAACGCCATGCTGTCGAAATTCGCCGGTGGCCTGGGCAACGACTGGACGCCGGTGCGTGCACTGGGTTCGTACATCAAGGGCACCAACGGCAAGTCGCAAGGCGTGGTTCCGTTCCTGAAAGTCGTGAACGACACCGCCGTTGCCGTTAACCAGGGTGGCAAGCGCAAAGGCGCTGTGTGTGCCTACCTGGAAACCTGGCACATGGACATCGAAGAGTTCATCGAGCTGCGCAAGAACACCGGTGATGACCGTCGTCGTACCCACGACATGAACACCGCCAACTGGATCCCTGACCTGTTCATGAAGCGCGTCTTCGATGACGGCAAGTGGACCCTGTTCTCGCCATCCGAAGTACCAGACCTGCACGACCTGACCGGCAAGGCATTCGAAGAGCGCTACGAGTACTACGAAGCCCTGACCGAGTACCCAGGCAAGGTCAAGCTGTTCAAGACCATCCAGGCCAAAGACCTGTGGCGCAAGATGCTGTCCATGCTGTTCGAAACCGGCCACCCATGGCTGACTTTCAAGGACCCGTGCAACCTGCGCAGCCCGCAGCAGCACGTCGGCGTGGTGCACAGCTCGAACCTGTGCACCGAGATCACCCTGAACACCAACAAGGACGAGATCGCGGTCTGCAACCTGGGCTCGATCAACCTGCCGAACCACATCGTCGACGGCAAGCTGGACACCGCCAAGCTCAAGCGCACCATCGACGTAGCCGTTCGCATGCTCGACAACGTGATCGACATCAACTACTACTCGGTACCGCAGGCGAAGAACTCCAACTTCCGCCACCGTCCGGTCGGCCTGGGCATCATGGGCTTCCAGGACGCGCTGTACCTGCAGCACATCCCTTACGGTTCCGACGCTGCCGTCGAGTTCGCCGACAAGTCGATGGAAGCGGTCAGCTACTACGCGATCCAGGCTTCCTGCGACCTGGCTGACGAGCGCGGTTCGTACGAGACGTTCCAGGGTTCGCTGTGGTCCAAAGGCGTACTGCCGCTGGATTCGCAACAGATCCTGATCGAAGCACGTGGCCAGAAGTACATCGACGTCGACCTGACCGAGTCCCTGGACTGGGCACCGGTTCGCGCCCGTGTACAGAAAGGCATCCGTAACTCGAACATCATGGCCATCGCACCGACCGCGACCATCGCCAACATCACCGGCGTATCGCAGTCGATCGAACCGACCTACCAGAACCTGTATGTGAAATCGAACCTGTCGGGCGAATTCACCGTGATCAACCCGTACCTGGTTCGCGACCTGAAGGCTCGCGGTCTGTGGGACTCGGTCATGATCAACGACCTGAAGTACTACGACGGTTCGGTTCAGCAGATCGAGCGCATCCCGCAAGAACTCAAAGAGCTCTACGCGACCGCGTTCGAAGTGGACACCAAGTGGATCGTTGACGCCGCCAGCCGTCGTCAGAAGTGGATCGACCAGGCCCAGTCGCTGAACCTGTACATCGCCGGCGCATCGGGCAAGAAACTCGACGTGACCTACCGCATGGCCTGGTACCGTGGTCTGAAAACCACCTACTACCTCCGTGCCCTGGCTGCGACCAGCACCGAGAAGTCGACCATCAACACCGGCAAGCTGAACGCTGTTTCCAGCGGCGGCAACCACGGTGACGATTCGGTCCTGGCAGCGCCTGCCGGCCCTGCTCCAGTACCGAAGGCTTGCGCCATCGACGAGCCGGATTGCGAAGCTTGCCAATAAGCTGAGCTGAATCGGGCGTTGCGAGACGCCTGATTCCTCCAGACAAAGGAAACCCCCGACAGACTTCTGGTTTGTCGGGGGTTTTCTTTTGTCTGCCAAACACCAAGGCTCTAACGAACAGGTTTCAGCAGATACAAAAAAGGCCCCTTCACAGAAGGAGCCTCCCTATCGGTGCTTACCGACGGCAGCCGCCGTTGTTGAAAGGACCGGCAACACGAACCCAGCCACTGGCTTGCGGAACGTTGCTGCACATAGTACGGCCGGTCGAAGCCGACTCATAAAGCCACCAGGAAGCCGGAGCAGCTTGAACAACGACTGCACCCAACAGCAAACTTGCGGCCAAAGTCAGACCAAAACCAATACGCAGCGACATAACGATCTCCATTTCAAATAAACGTCTCAAACGGCCGTCAGCGCAATAACTTCATAGTTCATCATCTTGCCGACACAACCAGAGACAGCAGTAAGAGTGTTGCAACCGAACACCCATCTTTTCATCAAGACCCTGACGAAAGAGCGCGCACCTTACATTGCGAAACAACTAAAAACAATAAAGAAAATTCCCACAATCGAAATTATTTATTAATTAAATAAACTCAAAAAAATCAACAAACACGCAAAAACCTACAACCTTAATTGCATATAAACCATTGACCCAAATCAAAAAAATACGCTAACTAAAACCAGACACGCGACACAATCTTCCTTAATTAAAAACAACGCTCCAACAAGTTAACGTTTGTCTGCGCAATAAATTAACGCGCGAAGCCTCCGCCCAGCGCCAGGTACAGTCCCATTTGCGCCTGCAGTCGGTCGAAGCGATTCTGCGCCAGCGAAATTTGCGCAGCACGACGGCTCTCTTGCAGATCCAGCCACTCCTTGATACCCGTTTGCCCGCTGCGATAACGAATTTCGGCCAACCCTTCGGCTTTCATTGCGGCGACCAGAGCCTGCTCTCGCCGTCCCCCCTGATCAGCAAACTGCACTTGCGCCGACAGCGCATCTTCAACTTCCGCCAGCGCGATATATAGGCTCTGGCGAAAATCGATTATCGCCGCCTCATAGTCCACCGCCGATATACCCACTGTGTACTTGCGAACATTCCATTGCACAAACGGCAGACTGATACCAACGCCCAATAGACCGACAGGGTTATTGAGCACTTGGCTTAACTCCCGACTACCACCCGTCGCCAGACCGCCAGTCAGTGTGAACGAAGGATAGAAACTGGCACGCGTTGCGTCATAGTTCGACAGCGCCTGGCGTAATCGCCATTCAGCCGCCTGCAGATCCGGGCGTCGATCAACCAGATCAGCCGGCAAGCCTGCCGGCACACTCGCCAATGCCATCGAAGGTAATTGCACAAGTTCTGCAAACCGATGCTCGGGTGCCTGATCGAAGACAATGGCCAGTGCGTTACGCGCCACTTCAAGTTGCTGCAGATAGTCGCTCAATACAGCACGCTGCGTGGCCAGTACCTGCTCGGCTTGCGCCTCTTCAAGTCCGCTCGCCGCACCCGCCAGACGTTGGGACTGCACCAGTTGCAACGTCTGCTCGGCGTACCGGATACTTTCCCGCGCAGACCGGGCCAGTTCGTTGAACAGGCCGATCTGCCAATAAAGGCGCGCTGTCGTACCCACCAGACTCAGCGCACTGGCACGCCGGTCAAAATCGGTCGCCAACAGCGCCCACTGCGCGGCATCGCGCGTACTCGCCAGCCGCCCCCACAAATCAACCTCGTAACGCACCGACGAGTTCGTGGAAAATCGACGCTGGCCTGAATTGTCTCGATGTAGATTCCTGCTCCAGTCCGCCCCCGCCCCCACGTCCAGATCGGGCGTGATATTGGTCCCGGTGAGTCCTGCCTGAAGCGTTGCCCGACGCACTCTGAGCGCAGCCACTGCAAGATCGTTATTGCGCGCCAGAGCGTCGTCAACCAAGGCGTTCAGACGTGGATCATCAAACGTTTCCCACCATCGCTCCCGCACACTCAATGAGCCCTCACGGGATGCGTCACCAAACCAGAAGGCCGGCGTCTTCACTTCCGGTTGACGGTATTCGCTGTGCAGCAGGGCGCTGCAACCACCCAACAACAAAGGCAACTGCAATGCCCAGATCCACTTGCGCTTCATGTACTTCATTCTCGGGACAACGCCTGAATGGGATCAAGCCGGGCGGCATTGCGCGCCGGGATATAACCGAACAACACGCCGACCAGCAGCGAACACAAACACGCTGAAATCATGGCCAAAGCCGTGAACTCCATAACGATTGCCTGCACGAAGTAGCCGAATACCTGACTGATCAACAACGAAAGCAGGACGCCCAACAAGCCCCCCAGCAGACAGACCAGCACAGCCTCGATCAAAAACTGCTGCAGAATGTCTGCGCGCCGCGCGCCGACGGCCATGCGGATGCCAATCTCCCGGGTACGCTCGGTGACCGATACCAGCATGATATTCATCACCCCGATACCACCGACCAAGAGCGAAATGAACGCCACGGCAGAGATCAGCAGCGTCAGGGTGTCCGTGGTTTTCTGTACGATTTTCAGGATGCTGTCGCTGGAACTGAGGAAAAAATCCGCGCGCCCATGACGTGCCACCAACAATGTTTGCAGTGCTTGTTCTGCCGCGGGACTGGCAACCTGCTCCTTGAGCCGAACCTTGATCGAATTGAAATGGCTCTGCCCCAACAAGCGCCCCATTACCGTCGTATAAGGCAAATAGACTTGCAGGCTCGGCCCTGAAAAACCGTCATCGCGACTTTCCATGACCCCCACCACCGTACAAGGCAGGCCACCAACCAGGATGACTTTGCCCAGCGGTTGCTCCCAGTCCTTGAACAGCCGTTGTCGAGTGTTGTGGTCAATGATCAGTGTCTGAGCGCGGCGCATCACATCGCCTGCATTGAACATCGCGCCCTGGGTCACGCGGATGCCCATCACCTGAAAGTAATCCTGGCTGACACCATTGACCGTGGCACTGACATGCAGATTGCGGTAACGAATCGTCCGGCTGCCATTGACCATCGCAGAAACACTGTCTACCCAGGACTGCGCCTGGATGATCCGCAAGTCCACGGGCTGCAATGTCCGGATTGAAGCTGCCTGCTCATCCCCCCAATCCTTGCCGGGATAAACATCGATGGTATGGGTGCCCATCGCACTGATATCACGCAGCACCCGGGTCTGTGCGCCCTGCCCCAGCGCTACCACCGAAACCACCGAGGCAATACCGATGACGATCCCGAGCATGGTCAGCAATGTGCGCATGCGATGGCTGCGCAGAGAGATCCAGGCCATCTTGAAGGCCTCGCTGAAGCGGCGCCAATGCACCGCCGTCGCGTCACGCTCCTGAGTTTGCGGGAGGTCGCCTGGCTCGGCGACCGGCGCCGCAAGCACCTTGCGGTCGGCATTCAAACGATCACCGACGATTTCGCCATCATGTATCTCGATGATGCGGTCTGCGTACTGCGCCACCTGCGAGTCATGGGTCACGATAATGATCGTGTGACCGCTGCGATGCAGTTCACGCAGGATCGCCATCACCTCCTCGCCACTGCGCGAGTCCAGCGAGCCGGTGGGCTCGTCGGCCAGAACAACCGCACCGCCATTGATCAGCGCACGAGCAATGCTGACCCGTTGCTGCTGCCCACCGGAGAGTTGCGCTGGCCGATGCAGCATGCGCTGACCCAGACCGAGACGTTGCAGCAGCCCCCTGGCCTTTTGCCGATGCTCGGTAAACGGCTGATCGGCGTAAATGGCCGGCACCTGCACGTTGGCCTCCGCACTCAGATGCGACAGCAAATGAAAGCGCTGAAAAATGAATCCGAAATGCTCACGACGCAGCGTCGCCAGCTCATCGCTACTCATTTCGGCCATGTCAGCACCGTTGATGCTGTAGCGGCCAGCAGAGGGACGATCCAGGCATCCGAGGATATTCATCAGACTGGATTTTCCAGAGCCCGACGGCCCGACGATCGCTACCATTTCACCGGCGGCGATGGTCAGGTTCACGTCGCGCAGCACATGAGTCCGTGCCTCACCCTCGGCGAACCAACGCTGCACGCCTTCAAGAGCCAACAACGGCGTGACCGGCAGCTCGTCTTTCACGGGATCTGGCGTCCAGCCATGAAGATTACTGGCGCTGCTCATCGAGGCTCCGGCTCTTCGCCGAGAACGACTTCGTCATTTTCCTTGAGCCCGTCCAGCACCTGAACGCTCAGGTCATTTCGCAACCCGGTTGTCACCAGCACCGTCTGCGGCTGACCATCCACCAGTCGGCGAACTTCGTAGCGACCGTCAGCGGCACGCTTGCCCAGCGCAGCCACCGAGACCGTTGTGGCTTTGGGCACCGAGTCGAGCAGAACGCTGACTTGCGCCGTCATCGAGGTGCGCAACGAACGATCGTCATTGGGTACGTCAAACAGCGCGTTGTAGTACACCGCTGCATCGGTGCCGCCGGCAGTCGAGCCACCGCCACCCTGCATTTGATCCTGCCGGGCAATGGATTCGGGCGCCGGCTCTACCGCCCGTATATGGCTGGTAAAACGCCGGTCCGGATCACCCAGAATATTGAAGGACACGGCCTGGCCCGCCTTGACCCGAACCACGTCAGCTTCCGAAATTCGCGCTTCGACCGTCATCCGGTCCAGACGGGCAAGTATCAGCAATGTCGGGACACTCTGTGCGGAAACGACGGTCTGGCCCTGTCTGGTCACCACGGCAATGACCTCGCCGTCCATCGGCGCACTGATCCGCGTATATCCGAGGTTGACTTCGGCGATCCTGATTTCTATCTCCGCCTGGGAAATCTGCGCAGCCAGGGATGCCAGCTCGGCGCGCGAACTTTGCAGCTGCGCCTCGGCAATTTCCAGATCGGCCCGCGATCCGGCTTCACTGGCAACCAGGCTTTGCTTGCGACGAAAATCAAGTTCGTACTGGCGAATCATCGCCTGCCGGGCTTTGTATTGCGCGCGGACACTGAGCAACGCAGCCCGGGATTTGAGCAATTCATTCTGTGGCAGCAACGGGTCGATTTCAGCCAACAGCTGACCCTGGCGAACCGTATCACCCAACCCGGCTTTCAGACTCTGGAGTTGCCCATTGACCTGCGCGCCGACGCTGACTTGCTGGAAGGGCTTGACCGTACCACTGGCCAATACGGTCTCTTCAAGATCTTCAACGGTGACGGTCGCTGTCAGGAATTTCTTTGGAGGGGTGCCCCAGCCTTGGCCCCATACAAACCAGACCAACAAGGCAACAACAGGCAGCGTCCCGAACACGATTCGAGAGCGAGAGAAAAAAACCATGAAGTAGTCGTTACATCCCTGTCAGTGGTTGGGCGAACCGCTCATTGGCGCCCGGGTATAGCGTGAGCAGGCGTGTGAATACACGCGCGCAAATGCGAATGCAGCGGACGAGTGGCCCCGGCGCGCGCATTAAACAAGAAAGCCCCTCAAAGAGGGGCTTTCCGTTACAGCTTTTTACAAAGCATCGAGATCAGGTCATCTGAATGATGGTCTGCATGATGGTGCTCTGGGTGGAGATGGTCTTGGCGTTCGCCTGATAGTTGCTCTGGCCCTTGATCAGGTCTACCAGTTCGTTGGTCAGGTTAACGTTGGACTCTTCCAGCGAGTTGGACTGGATGGAGCCCAGAGTGCCGGTTTCCGGAGCGTCATAACCCGGAATGCCCGACGCGAAGGTTTCCTTCCAGCTGGTGCCGCCGATCGCTTGCAGGCCTTGTTCGTTGGTGAAGCTGGCCAGCGCAACCTGGCCGATGGCCTTGTTCTGATTGTTGCTGAAGTTGGCAAACAAAGTACCGGTGCCGTCGATGGTCAGGTTAGTGATCTGGCCAGTGGCATAGCCGTCCTGAGTCGGGATCGAGCGCGCGGTGTCGGCGTTGTACTGAGTGGTACTGGCCATCGAAATGGTGATGCCGGCCGGGTTTGCTGCTGCACCGTTAGGCTTGAAGGTACCGTTGACGACATTGCCTGGTACCCAACCGCTGATCTTCAGGTCACTGCTGATCACCGGACCAGGCAGAGTGCTGACCTGAGTCAGCTTGCCAGCAGAGTCGAAGGTCATGGTCGAAGGCACCGGGGCGGTGGTTTTCGGATCACTGCCGGTAGCGTCCGGGTTGCGACCGTCGACCAGGGTGTAGACCTTCCAGGTGTTGGCACCGGTTTTCACCACGTACTGATCCATCGGGTGCATGTTGCCCTGGCTGTCATAGATCGGGGTGCTGAACGACTTGGTGTAGGTCGCCAGGTTGGTCGGGTCGAATTTGCCGGCTGGAACCGTGTCGTCGATCACCGGAGCGGTCGAGTTCAGGTTGATGGTCGAAGTCACCAGCGAAGTGGACTTCGGTGCCAGGTTCGAGGTGTCGATCTTCAGGTCGGTCAGTACGCCGTTGATGACCTTGCCGTTGGCATCCACACCATAACCTTGCAGGCGCGAGGTGTAGTCGGTGTTGGTGATGAAACCCTTGTCGTCGACCTTGAACGTACCGGCACGGGTATAGGAAATCGAGCCGTTGTTGCTCATGGTGAAGAAACCGGAGCCGTTGATGCCCATGTCCAGCACGTTACCGGTGTTGTTGATGTCACCCTGGGTGAACTGCTGGGAAACGTTGGCCAGGCGCACGCCGTTGCCGATGACCTTGCTGCCGCTACCCAGGCGAGTCGCCGAGTAGACGTCTTCGAATTCTGCGCGGGACGATTTGAAACCGGCGGTCGCGACGTTGGCGATGTTGTTGCCGGTCACGTCCAGTTGCTTGTTGGCTGCATAGAGACCGCTAAGGCCGATATTGAAAGACATATTCCACTCCTTTGTGCCGGTTAGTCGGCTCTATATACCAATGGTTTGTACTTTGGACAGGGCAACGGTGCCCTTGCCGGACAGGTTGAGCATCAGCTCGCCGCCGGTCTGGCTGATCGTCACGCTGGTGACGGTGGCCGGCAGGTAGGTCGCCATATCGGTCGCGGTGCCGTTGATCGATGCGTTGGCCTTGACGGTATAGGTACCGGTCTTGACCAGATTGCCGTCCTTGTCCTTGCCGTCCCAGGTGAAGCTCGCGGCGCCTGCGGCGCGACTGCCCAGATCGAGGGTGCGAACAATCGTGCCGCTGCTGTCGGTGATGCTGACGGTGCCGCCGGCAATCGACGACGGAACGGTGACCGAACCGGTCATGCCTTTGCTCGGATCGTCGAGCTGGACCGAGTTGGTCTGCACGATCACGTTGCGACCGACCAGCGAAGAAGCCTGCAGGGCTTGCGACGAGTTGTAATTGCCGGCCAGCGAACTCACGGTGCTGTTGAGGGTAGTAATACCCTCGAGGCTGCTGAACTGCGCCAACTGGGCAACGAATGCGCTGTTGTCCTGCGGGTCGAGCGGGTTCTGGTTTTTCAGCTGGGTTACCAGCAATTGCAGGAACGCGTCCTTGCCCAGGGCCTGGCCGCCGGTGGAACTGTTAGTGGCCGAAGCAATGCCATCGGTTGTCGAACTGGTCTTTTTCGACGAGTTCGCCAGGATGTCCTTCATGCTCAGGCTGCTGGTGGTATCGGAAACACTCATGGCAGTCGCCCCTTATTACTGACCGAGGGTCAGCACCTTCTGCATCATGGTTTTGGCCGTGTTCATCATTTCAGCGTTGGTCTGGAACGAACGGCTCGCGGAAATCATGTCAGCCATTTCTTCCACCACGTTGACGTTCGGGTAGTAGACGTAGCCCTTGGCGTCGGCGGCCGGATGGTTCGGCTCGTAGCGCGCTTCGAGGTTGCTCTGGTCTTCGACCACGCCCATGACCTGCACGCCCTGGCCGGCCGCGTCCTGGTTCTGGAACAGCGAGTTGCTGCCGCCGCTCTGGCCGCCCTGGAACATGGTGGCGAACACCGGGTGACGGGCGCGATAGGTCTGGTCGATGCTCGACGAAACGGTTTCGGCGTTGGCGATGTTCGAAGCCACGGTGTTCAAACGCGTGGTCTGTGCGCTCATGCCGCTGCCGGCAATGTTGAAAACGCTGGACAGGGACATGGATTACTCTCCGCGCAGGGCTGACACCAGCCCTTTGAATTTGCTGTTGAGCAGCGTGAAGCTGGCCTGGAAGCCGACGGCGTTTTCCGCGTAGTTCGACTGTTCCAGCTGGGCATCAACGGTGTTCTGGTCGATCGACGGCTGCATCGGCGTGCGATACATCAGCGACTCGTCGCCATTGCCCAGGCCTTCAGCTTCGATGTGACGGCTGTTGGTCATGTTCAGGGCGATAGTGCCGTTGGCGTTCTTCTGGCTCTGTGCCTCGAGCACTTTGGAGAACTCAAGATCCCGAGCCTTGTAGTTCGGGGTGTCGGCGTTGGCGATGTTGTTGGCCAGGACTTCGGCACGCTGGGCGCGGAAGCCCAGGGCTTTTTCGTGAATTCCGAGCGCTTTATCGAAGCTGATGCTCATGTCGGGAACCTTCAGGTGACCGGGTTTTTCGTAACTGGGTTATAGCAAGCGTCGTGCCAGTTTTAAAAAGCCCCGGATTCCGGGGCTTTGCAGGGGATCGGCAATGCGGCAATGCCAGAAAAGCGGCAACGGGTTTCCGCCGGATGCCGCTTTTCTGCCGCTTGCCGTCCCTGCAAAAACGGCCAGGCATAAAAAAACGGGAGCCCCTGAGGACTCCCGTTTTTGTGTTGCCGGTGCCAATCACTTCGCCTGGTAAATGATCCCCGGGCTGCACTGGACCATCTGGTAATGGTCCGGCAAACCGTTCAGCGCTTCGGAAGCGCCGAGGAACAGATAACCGCCCGGCTTCAGCGTGCTGTGGATACGCAACAGGATGTCTTTCTTCACCTCGGCGGAGAAGTAGATCAGCACGTTGCGGCAGAACACGATGTCGAACTTGCCAAGGCTTGCGTAGCTGTCGAGCAAGTTGAACGAGCGGAACTCCACCCGGTTCTTGATCGGCGCCTTGATCACCCAGCGCCCCGGCCCTTTCGGGTCGAAGTAGCGCTGCAGACGATCGGCGGACAAGCCGCGACCGATCGCCAGGCTGTCGTACTCGCCGGTCTTGCAGTTGGTCAGCATGCTGCCGGACAGATCCGTGGCAACGATCTGTACGCCCATTTTCAACTGACCGATGTTGGTCCGTTCGAACTCGTCGATCGACATCGACAGCGAATAGGGTTCCTGACCCGACGAGCACGCCGCCGACCAGATCCGCAGACGCTGGTTGGGAGCAGCCTTGATCGCTTCGGGCAGCACCTTGTTCTTCAAGACTTCAAACGGATAGGTGTCGCGAAACCACAGGGTTTCGTTGGTCGTCATGGCATCGACCACCTGCTCGCGCAAACCGCTGCGCGGCTGGGTCTGGATGCGCTGTACCAGCTCACCCAGGGACTTGATGCCTTGCTGCTCCATCAGTTTGTTGAGACGGCTCGAGACCAGGTACTGCTTGTTTTCACCGAGCAAAATGCCACAGGCTTTTTCCAGGAAGACCCGGAACTGTTCGAAATCCAAATTACCCGTAGACAAATGATGCCGCCTCTTAAATCGTGTTGATCGCCAGGGACGAAAAGTCCCTAGCTGATATCTGCTGCTTTGATCCGGTCGACTACCCGGGATGCCAGGTCATCAGGACGGAATTTGGCCAGGAAGTCATCGGCACCGACCTTCTTGACCATCGCCTGGTTGAACACACCCGACAACGAAGTATGCAGGATGATATGAAGCTTTTGCATGCGAGGGTCGCTGCGGATTTCGGCCGTCAGGGTGTACCCGTCCATCTCCGGCATTTCGATGTCGGAGATCATCATCAGGAACTCTTCTTCCGGCTTCTTGCCCTCATCGACCAGCTTGCGCAGGTAATCCAGCGCCTGCTTGCCGTCGTTCAGCGCCACCACTTCAACGCCAACCGTCTGCAGGCAACGCGTCACCTGCTTGCGCGCCACCGACGAGTCATCGACCGTCAGCACCCGCAGAGACAGCGCCTTGCTCTGGGTCTCGACATCCACCACGCCGACCGAAATCGCTTCCGGTGTCGGTGCGACTTCCGCCAGCACCTTCTCGACGTCGATGATTTCGACTAACTGATTGTCCACCCGAGTCACAGCGGTCAGGTAATGATCACGACCGGTCCCCTTGGGTGGCGGATGGATCTCTTCCCAGTTCATGTTGACGATACGTTCCACCGAGCGCACCAGGAAACCCTGGGTCTTGGTGTTGTATTCCGTGATGATCACGAACGGACTGTTCTTGTCTTTCAACGCCCCGGAGCCGGTTGCCATTGCCAGATCAAGGATCGGAATGGTCGCCCCCCGGATATTCGCCACCCCGCACACGACAGGACTGGACTTGGGCATCAGCGTCAGTTGCGGGCACTGCAGCACTTCCCGAACCTTGAACACGTTGATCCCGTAGAGTTGCTGGCCGTCGAGACGGAACAACAACAGCTCCAGGCGATTCTGCCCCACCAGTTGCGTGCGCTGGTTCACCGAATCCATTACACCAGCCATGCCCAGACTCCTACACCAACGCCAAGTGTTGTTGCGACGCACATTCATTGCTAAACGGCACGGCGCTTGCTTTTTAACTCTTATGAACATTCAAACGACATTTTTCCGACGCCTGACATCCCCCCTTCGCAGAGGACTTTGCGCGGTGTCTGCCGCTTGCCTGTTTTTCGCGGGCAGCCCTGCCATTGCTGATGCGGTTACCTTGCCTGACATGCTTATCGGCGTCACTCAGGGCTTTCTTGAATTCACCGTAGAAGACTATCTGGCTACCAGTCAAACGGAAGGGCGTTATGAAATCGAGGTCAAGCAGCTCGATCCGCGCATGCACATGCCTATGTGCGACAAGGAATTGACAGCGTCGCTGGAGAGCCCGGCACGTCCTTTGGGGCGCGTAACCGTCAAGGTTCGCTGCGAAGGCGCCTCCCCCTGGACCGTGTTCGTACCCGCTCAAGTCCGCCTGTTTCGCCCGGTCGTGACCACCACTCGCCCGCTCAAGCGCGCCGGGATCATCGAGCCTCAGGACGTGACCCTGCGCGAGCATGATGTGAGCCTGATCAACCAGGGCTTCCTGACGTCGGTGGATGAGGCGATCGGGCAAAAATTAACCCGACCAACGGTCGCCGACCAAGTGATTACCCTGGTGCATCTGGAACAGGCGGAAGTCGTTCGCAAAGGCGATCAAGTGGTGATTACCGCCCGCAGCGGCACGCTCTCCGTGCGCATGCCGGGCGAGGCCCTGTCCAACGGTGGCCTGAAAGAACAGATTCGCGTGAAAAACCTCAATTCCCAACGGGTCATCAAGGCGCAGGTCATGGCGCCGGGCCAGGTGGAAGTGGCAATGTGAGCAACGACTGGAGCAATGACAGGAAAGCCTCGTGAGGGATCGCGCAGAAAACTGGCGCCAACCTGAGCTGTTCCCTAAACTGTGCCGCAGCAGGATCTGTGCGGCGCATGCAGGCTCATTGGTAAAAGAGCCTAAAGTTTTCCAGGGGATGGCCGAGAACATGGCAAGCGTCCAAATTCCCAGAGGTTTTTAACATGGTCATCGATTTCAGCCGTTTGAACAGCTCCTCGTCACTTACGGGCAGTACACGTACCAGCACGCCTAAGGAAACCGCCGAAACCGGTACTTCCGCGACGCTGAATACCCCGGCCGAACAGGCCAGTACCGCAAAAAGCGGGGAATCGGTACACCTCAGCAATGAGGCTCAACAGTTGCAGAAGGTCACTGACAAGCTGCGCGATCAGCCTGCCGTCGACAAAGCCCGCGTGGCCGAGTTGAAAGCAGCGATTGCCGATGGCAGCTATAAAGTCGACAGCAACCGTGTAGCCAGCAAACTGCTCAACTTCGAAGCCCAGCGCTAGGCCTCGGTCAGCGCCAGGCTTTTGGACGCTTAAAACCCAAGGCCAGCCATGCACGACACTACTTTATTGCAACTGATCACCGACGACTTTGCTCCAGCTCAACAATTGCTGGAGTTACTGCAATCCGAGTCCCTCGCCTTGCACGGTCGCGACATGCCGCTGCTGGAAGAAATTCTGGCGCGCAAACAGGCATTGATCATTCTGCTTGAGCAGCATGGCCGCAAACGCAGCGAAATCCTCGCCAGCCTCAATCTGTCGCTCGACCGTCAAGGCCTGGAACAACTGGCCAGCCAGTCGAGCATCGGCGAGCAGTTGCTGACCCAGAGCGACGTTCTGACCGATCTGATCGCCCAGTGCCAGGCGACCAATGCCAAAAATGGCCAGTCGATCGTGATTCAGCAGGCCGCCACGGCCAATCAGCTGAAAATCCTCACCGGCGGCGAGCCACCCGCGCTCTATGACGCCAGTGGCACCTTCTCCAAACTGCAGAAACCCCGCGCGCTCAGTCAGGCGTGATGCGTTCTTCTATGCTTGCGCCCTATCAACGCGCGAAACATGCTGGCAAAATACTGGCCAGCCGTAGTCAAATTTTGTCTGGAGATTGATTTAACGTGTCCAACGTCCTCAGCGCGGATGATTCTCCGCAGCCACCAAAGGTGCTCACCACGCCTCTGGAAATCTCCAGCAACCTGCGCCAGCTGCAAGAGAGCCACGATCCGCTGATCATCACCTTTCACGAACGCAGCCAGCGCTTCCAGAGTTACCTGATCAAGGTTGACCGGGATACCGCCACGATTGCCCTGGATGAAATGATCCCGCGCGATGGCGAACGCTTCCTGCTGGCGGGCGAGCCGTTCAAGGTCGAAGGTTTCCATGAAGGCGTACGCATTGCCTGGGAATGCAACGGCACGCTGGATATCAAGGAATCCGACGGTGACCGCTTTTACATTGGCGAGATGCCCACCGAAGTGGTCTATCACCAGCGCCGCAACGCCTTTCGCGCGGCACTGAAGCTGACCGATCTGGTCAGCGTCGAACTGGGTGGCGAAAAGCTCAAGTCGCCGATCGGTGGCAAGTTGCTGGATATTTCCGCCACCGGCTGCAAGCTGCGTTTTGAAGGTGATATCACCGACCGCCTGCAACTGGGCCAGGTCTACGATCGCCTGATCGCCCCGCCGCTGTTCGGCAATCAGCCAACATCGGTCGAGCTGCGCTACCTGCACTTCGAAGAAAAACTCAACATCACCTTCGCCGGCCTGCGTTTTCACAACATCAGCGGCCCGGCTGCGCGTAACGTCGAGCGTTTCGTCTATCAGCTGCAACGTGAAGCACGGCGTTTCGACAAAGACGATCTCTGATTCGTACGCACCATGAAAAACGGGCAGTCCCTTGCGGTGACTGCCCGTTTTTTATGCTTGGTGTTTTTTCAGAATCAAGGCCTGGCGCCGCTGATGTCCGGCGCAGGATTGTCGTTGCCGGCCTCTGGCTCCACAGGTGACTCAGATTCAGGTGCGGACTCAGGTGCCGGTTCAGGCGCGGCGTTATTCTGCATCTGCTCCTGCACCACTTGCTCATCGACCCGCGGGTCGAGCGCGGCCACCAGCGGCGAACTGGACATGCTGTCCGGCATCGCCACGTGATGCAGCGGTGCGTCGTCGACCTGGTGCAGATTGGTCACGGCTTTCGGCCGGATGCGCCACACCAGCACCAGCGCGAAGAAGCTGAAGAACGCATACAGGCTCTGGCTACCGAACATTTTCATCAACACACCGGCCAACAACGGCCCGATGCTGGCGCCGACCCCGTAGGTCACCAATAGCATCGCCGTCAGCGAGACCCGCCGATCCCCTTCGACATGGTCGTTGGAGAACGCCACGGCCAGCGGGTACAGGCAGAACTGCACCAGCGAGCACAGGAAACCGACGCCGAACAAGACCTCCAGTGGCACCTGCGGCAGGATCGCCAGCGGCAACGCGGCTACGGCCAGAAACCCGGCAAAGCAACGGATCAGCAAGGCCCGGTCATAGCGGTCGGACAACCAGCCCAACGGCCACTGCACCAGCAGCCCGGCGAAAATGCAGGTACCCATAAACAGACCGACCTGCTCGGTGGACAACCCCTGCTGCGACGCATAGAGCGGCGCCAGACCGTAGAACGAACCGATGATCAAACCGGCACCGAGTACCGTACTCAACGACTGCGGTACGCGCTTGATGAAGAAGCGAGGTTCCATCGGTGCCGGATGCAGCGGCGCCGGGTGAATCCGTCGGGTCAGTGCCACCGGCACCAGACACAGGGCAAAACACAGGGCGACCAGCATCAGCAGTTCCAGGCCCAGCCCCGGGTGCATGACCAGAATCAGCTGACCGAGTACCAGCCCCAGGTACGAGGCGATCATGTAGCCGCTGAACACCACGCCGCGCTGGTTGGCGTCAGCCTGTTCGTTCAGCCAGCTCTCGATCACCATGTACTGGCACATCATGCCGAGGCCGACGATGGTCCGCAGCACCAGCCAGGCCGGCAACCAGTCCACCAGACCATGACCGAGCACCGCCGCGCCGACGATCCCGGCACACGCCGAGTAAGCACGGATATGCCCGACCCGGGCAATCAACCGGTGACCGATCTTGCCGCCCAGCACCAGACCGAAATAGTTGGCCGCCATCAACGCACCGACCCACAGTCCGTCGACATGGTCGGCCGCCAGACGCAAAGCCAGATAAGTAGAAAGAAGGCCCGAGCCGATCAACATCATCAGCGAGGCGAAATACAGCGCTCGAAAGGATTTCCAGATTTGGCGCATCGGCGTTCCGAGCGGCTCCTTGCGGTAAGTATCGGGCTATCAAACGATAGCCCGATGGCGACAGTTCGTCAGGCCTGGGCAGCTAGAACACGCCGTTCCCAGGGAGTGATTTCATCAAAGAAACTGGTCAACTCCATGGTTTTCGAAGCGATGTAGCCTTCGATGAACTCCTTGCCGAACAGTTCCTTGGCCAACTGGCTGCGTTTCAGACGCTCAAGTGCAGCGTGCATCGTGCACGGCAGCGAAAGATTGTCCGGCACTTCGAATTCACCCTGGATCGGCGCGCTCGGCTCCAGCTCATGTTCGATACCGTGCAGACCGGCCGCCAGACTCGCGGCAATCGCCAGGTAAGGATTGGCATCGGCGCCCGGCAAACGGTTCTCGACCCGACGGGCGACCGGCGAACTGGCCGGAATCCGCAGGCCCGCAGCACGGTTGTCGTGGGACCAGCAAGCATTGTTCGGCGACGCAAACGGATGGCACAGGCGCTGGTAGGAATTGACGTTCGGTGCAAACAGCGCAGTGAAATCAGCCATGCCCGCCTGCTGCCCGCCGATGAAGTGGCGGAACATCGCGGTCGGCTGACCGTTCTCATCGCTGAACACATTCTTGCCGCTGCCGATTTCGACGATGCTCTGGTGAATGTGCATCGAACTGCCCGGCGTGTGCGCCAGCGGCTTGGCCATGCAGACCACGGTCAGGCCATGCTTGAGCGCGACTTCCTTGAGCAGGTGTTTGAACAGGAAGGTCTGGTCGGCCAGCAACAGCGGATCACCGTGCAGCAGGTTGATCTCGAACTGGCTGACGCCCATTTCGTGCATGAAGGTATCGCGCGGCAGGCCCAGGGCCGCCATGCATTTGTAGACTTCACTGAAGAACGGTCGCAGACCGTTGTTGGAGCTGACGCTGAAGGCCGAGTGACCGTCCTCGCGACGACCGTCGAGACCGACTGGCGGCTGGAACGGTTGGGTCGGGTCAGTGTTCGGAGCGAACACAAAGAATTCGAGTTCAGTCGCCACCACCGGCGCCAGGCCGAGAGCTGCGTAGCGAGCAATGACTTTCTTGAGCTGGCCACGGGTCGACAGGTTGGAGCTTTCGCCGGTCAGTTCGTCGGCATCACAGATGGCCAGCGCGCGCGGCTCCTGGCTCCACGGTAGAGGATGGATTTGCGCAGGGTCGGCCACCAGCGCCAGGTCGCCATCATCGCTGCCGTAGAACCGCGCAGCGGGATAGCCCCCCATGATGCATTGCAGCAGCACCCCCCGGGCCATCTGCAAACGCCGCCCTTCGAGGAAACCCTCGGCGGTCATTACCTTGCCTCGTGGTACGCCGTTCAAATCCGGCGTGACACATTCAATCTCATCAATGCCCGTCAATCGCTGCGCGAGTGAACGCTGGCCATCGGTTGTCATGACGCAATCCTTGTTATTGTGCGAGCCGCGAACGGCGACCCGGACAAAATAGGCTTCAGCTGTTCGGAATATCAAGCAGCGGCCAACAAAAAGACTTCGAGTCGATGAATCCGTGATTCAGGGCAGGTAAATACTGAACACACCACCACCCAGTGGCCCGCCATTGCGGATCTCGGTCCGGCCGCCGACACCGTTGCGCTGATGCAGTGCCGCAATGCGCCCGGCGAAGTACAGACCGAGGCCGGTACTGCCGCTGCTGTGATTGATGCCCTGCACATAATCGGCCTGGCGCTCGAGCATCTCGACCGGGTAACCGGGGCCATCGTCATTGATGCTCAGAACCAGCTGCCCGGCCTCGTCGCTGACAGTGATCAGCAGCGATTCACGGGCGTAACGGATCGCGTTGTTGATGCAGTTGCCGAGCACCGAGGCGATCAGTTCCCGGTCGAAGAAACCCAGGGGGCTGAGCGGGTCGACTTCATAAGTGGCAATGATCCCGCGACTGGCGAAGACCTCTTGATGAGCCGCCAGTTGCGCCTCGATGAAATCGTCCAGCTCGTGATAGGCCGGCTGCAACGGCATCTGGTTGACGCCAAGCTTGTACAGCCCGAGCAACTGCACCAGCATGCCGTTGAGGTGAGCGAACTCGAAGTCGATCACGCCCTGCTCCGGCACCTTGCGCTGAGCCTCGGGCAGACGCGCCAGCCATTGGCTGTGGGCCTGCATCAACATGGCCAGAGAGTTCTTCATGTCGTGCACGGTGGAGGCAATCACCGTGGAAAAATCCAGTGCCTGCTCGTCTTGGTTCATTCGCCAAACGCCTTGCTTTTCAGCTTCTGATAACGCGGATAACGCGCGTCGGTGTCGGGCATCATGCCCACCAGTTTCAGGCAGGCCCGACATTCTTCCAGCTCCGCCGACGGCACACTGGTGTCGGTGCCATGCAGCAGCGACTGCGCCATGTTCAGCGCAATACTGATGTTCTTCGGTTGCATCTTCAGCGCCTTGCGGAACACCTCGCGGGCCTCCACCAGGTTGCCGGTCTTGTACACGCGCACGCCCTGACGGTTGAGGTCGGCGGCGGCATTGCTGGAGCTGAGAATAGTCGGGTCGTCGGTGAGCTTGGCGATGTCTTTCATCACCGTCGGGTCATCGCCGTAGATTTCCGCGCAGCTCTTGAGCATCGACGTGCCCGCCTCGGCCTGGCCGAGCATCTGCAATTGCTTGGCGACCAGCAGCGCGGCTTCGGGGCTCATGAACTGCTCCATGCCGTCGAGACGCATCAGCGCTTGTTCGGTGAGTTTCTCGGCAGTTTCGGCGTCGTTGAGCAGCAGACTGGTGGCCTTCATCAGACGCGCACGAATCTGCAGGCCCGGGTCGGTCGGGTTCTCCTTGGCCACGGCGCTGAGGGTGGTGTTGATCTCCAGTCGCGTGCGGGTATCGAGGCCTTTCTCGCTGCCCTTGCTGATCAGCGCATGGGCCAGGCCCAGATTGCTCTCCGGGTCCTTGAAGCGCGACTGCGCGCCTTGGGACACGGCCTGACGGTAGGCCCGCGACGCCGTGTCGAAATCCTCGTTGGCCATCGCCAGTTTGCCGAGCAGTGCCTGGCGACGTACCGCCAGCGGCGACAGACGGATCGCCTCTTCCAGCACCTGTTGCGCGCCCTTGGTGTCGCCTTCAGCCACTAGGACATCCGCCATGCCGTCGTACAGCGCCGGCATCATCGGGAACACCTTCAGGGCTTTTTCATACACGCCTTTGGCCTGGGCAATCTGACCGCGCTTGAACAGCAACTTGCCCAGCCCGGCAAATGCCCATGGCAGCGGTCGGTCGGCGATGATGCTGTCATACAGCCGCTCGAGTGCTTCGTTCTGGTTCATGTCGCGCAAGGCATCGGCGCGGTAACGCAGGCACAGCGGCGAATAGCGGATGTCCTGTTTGCACAGGGCGATACAGGCGTTGAGCACCTCGACCGGTTTGCCACGGTCGAGGGCCTGCAGAATCGGTTTGAGCAGGGTCTTGCGCTGCTCCAGACGCTCCAGGCGCTGGGCCAGGCCGATGCGGTTGAACGGTTTGGTCAGGTACGCATCCGGCTCGTGCTCCAGGGCACTGAGCACCATCGCCTGACTGGTCTCGGCGGTGACCATCACAAACACCGCTTCGTGACTGATCAGCTTGTCCACCATCAGGTCTTCCAGCACCTGCTGACCGTTTTTCTTGCCGTCACCGAGGTGGAAGTCCTGGAGGATGAAGTGGTAGGACTTCTGAGCGCACATTTTCAGCGCCTGCTCACCGGTGTCGGCGGTGTCCACGTCCTTGACGCCCAGCTCGCGCAACATCGAGCGTACGGAACTGCGGAAATCCGAGAAATCATCGACGATCAGAAAACTCTTTTGGTGATACGACAGCATCGAGGATTTCCAGGCAATTGAAGAGGATGGACCGAGGGCAAATTTCAGGCGCGCAGATGATAGCTGCCGGCCAAATGCTATCAAGCGATTTCGTGCGACTCTGAAGTCACCGAATGGGTTATCGGCCGGATCAACGGTTCTCTTGAAGCGGGGCTTCAAGATTCGTTGTACAGCGATTACCCTGCGCACCTGCTCTCACCCTCCTACTTCAAGGTTTTCATCGTGTACATCAAAGGACGCTACATCGTGTCGGCCTGTGCACTGCTGTTTTTCCAGCAGGCACAGGCGACCGGAATGGACTGCACAAAGGCTGCGAGTGTTGTGGAAACCACCATTTGTGCGAACAAGCCTCTGTATGAGCTGGATGCGCAGATGGCCTCGATTTATGGGCGGTTAATCAGGGCTATTGCGCCGGGACAGGCCGGGATCAAGACTGCCCAGCGCGAGTGGCTGAAGACAAGGGAAGCGTGCGGCGAAGATGTGGATTGCCTGAATCGGAGCTATTCACATCGCATAGAAGGATTGCATGCGCAGTGGATCGACGCCGTCGCCTATCAACCTGACGACACCGACAAACAGGTCATGCAAGATCTGCAACAACGCATTCGCGCCGCGACCAAGGTCAAACCGGAGTTCGCCCTGGAACGGGCGCTGGGTTCTCTCACGATCAGCAAGGGTCAAACCTCATTCGATGGCGATCCAAATGATGACCCGTCCGAGGATCACACACTGTTTCCCAAAACCATTCCCAAGGGTGTCACACAGGATGAATGGAAGGCGCTGACCGCATCAGGACTCGAAGCAGATGCAGAGCAAGGTCGGGCCAGTTACACACTTGTGGATCTGGACGGTGACGGTCAACGCGACTTACTCATTGCAACCTACACCGGCGGCACCGGCCTGTTCACGTTCTATGAAACCTTTCGCCGTGATGGAGAGCGGTTTACTCGCCGATTGACGCCTTATGATCCTGAATCAGGCGCTGGCAGCTCGTTGTTTTCCGTTAGTGAACGCGGAGCCGAACAATGGGCAAGCTGGATCAAGTCTCACGGGAGAACGTATCTCGCCTTCCGCAATGGCTCATACGGTGTTGATGAGCTGTACTTGATCAATCCCCTGAAGATCAATCGTCAGATACCAACAATTACGGTTCGGTACGACTACCAACTGACCGTGCCCCACAACCAAAACCGCGAGAACGACAATACCGCCTACAAGCTTCAACCAGGTTTGCAAAAGACGCTCAGCCAAGCGTTGACCAAATCGAACGCTGGCAAACCACAGCAGCCGAGCGAGCATAAAGGCCCTCTCTGCCCCATTCCTGCATCGGGAGAAGGCGACGATACTTACTACAGCTATGGTGCCGGCTACTACGTAGACGAACCTGTGACCGATATGCCGGTGATCATCGGCAAAGAGTGCTACATCGCAAGATTGATCAATTGGTATGGGCGTTACGGCGATAAAGACGGGCTGTATGCAAAGTTGATGTTGCGCAAGCCGGGGTCGACGGATCCGGAGCAGAGTTACTCGGTCAAAGGACGTCGGCATGTGACGCAGGTCAGTTCCGAGATCAGTACTCGCGGAGCCGAGCTTTTCTAGCAGTTGATTCTGCGCCGCCGAGAGCCACAAAAAAGCCCCGCCAGATCACTCTGCGCGGGGCTTTTGAATATGTGGTGTCCCAGGGCAGGTTCGAACTGCCAACCTTCCCCTTAGGAGGGGGATGCTCTATCCAATTGAGCTACTGAGACACAGGACTGTCGGTGCAACAGACGGCGTGCATGTTAACGGCCAGGCCCTGATTTGTCATGTCGTCCGCAGGGCTTTTTAAGTGTAGGCAGGCGCCCTGCAATGCAGTCGGACGTTTTATCGTGCAATTTGCACCCCTCCAAAAAGCCATCATTGCAGAATGCAATCCACGCCCTGCTAAAAACCCTGCTAAATGCTTGTTTTTAAAGGACTTGGCAGCGGTTAGACTAGTGGCACGACGGCTGCTTCAGTCATTCTTATAAAAGAACAACTGGAGAACCGCCTCATGAACCGCGTCCTCTTGCTCGCCAACGCAATCGCCCTGACGGCTCTGGTGGGGTTTCAATTCGCCCCCCAGCACACTGAGGCAGTGGCACAGCGCATGCCGCACTACCTGCAAGTACAGAAGGCGCCACAGTGGGCGGTGCTGAGCGATCAGCGCGGCGGTGTTGCGCAAGATGTCAGCGAGTCAGATCAGGCACAGACGACACCGATGTCCGAACGCCTGGTGTTTTGAATCATTTTCGGAGTACAGCATGTCCAAATCCGCCCTGGGGTTGTTGATCCTCGCTTTCTTGAGCGGTGTTTTGCATTTCTCGCTCTTCGAAGAGACGGAAATCTCTTTGCCCCTGATTGGCTGCGGCGTTTTCGCTGTGCTGTTTGCGCTGGCCCTGGTTGCCGGGCGCAAGATCAAGTTTGATCCGGTACTGCGTTGAGCCTGACCAGATCCAGCAGATGACCAACGGCATCGGCCAGGTCGCCCGAGTTGTCGATCAGATGCACAGTCATGTCAGTTGAACGCCTTTCCTTGAACAGCGCATTGCGAGCGAGCCTGGCATCAATCTGTTCAAGCGTCTCCCGGCCACGCCTGAGCAAGCGCTCACGCAACACATCATCGCGAACGGTCAGCAACACTGGCACCAATGTCGGGTAGCCTTCCAGCGCTTGTCGAAGGTTCGCCCGAGAGCCGTTGACCAGCACATGCTTCCCGGCTTTCAACCACTGGTCCATTTCCACCGAAATTCCGTAAGAGAGGCCGTTGGCTTGCCACGCGAGAGAAAAATCCCCGGCGCGCTGACGCTGTTCGAACTCTTGCGGCGTCACACCGATCGCATCCTCGCCTACCGATTCAGCCGAACGCGTGATCACCCGCCGCATCACTTCGCAGTTCAACGCATGTAATGGCTCACGCGCAGCCTCGATCAGACTGTCCTTGCCGGAACCGGATGGCCCCATGAGATAAATCAGCCTGCCATCCATCCTGAAAACGCCCTCCGGCGGGCATTTGCCCCTAGTAAATCGGCCATTTGCCACTATCCTGTACAAGGTAAGGAACAAGGATTCTAGCCGCATAGCATGCACGGTCTGACGTCTTCGGGCATCTGTTCGTGCGCTTCAGGACGCGGTCAGCGATACGGGCCGACGCATTCTTTTCAAACCAGTCCGCATTTCTGATAATTGGTGCTGGCATTACGCCTTTACCCGGATCAATATTTGTCACAGAATTGACGCCAATGATCTGGCAATTTTGAGGCATGATGCGAGCCTCTTAACAATTCAGGTTGAACCATTTGGCGCGGATGCTTGTCCTACGACTCATCCTGCGGCCAATCCCGAGAACCGCTCCCCTGAACTAACCGGTTAAATATATGCGCCCATTGAAACAGGCAATTTATTCCAGCCGTACGGCTGACAAGTTCGTCGTACGTCTGCCAGACGGAATGCGTGAACGCATTGCCGAGGTGGCTCGCAATCATCATCGCAGCATGAACTCCGAGATCATTGCGCGCCTTGAGCAGAGTCTTATTCAGGAAGGTGCACTGGGCGAAGAGCTGAGCATGCGCCTCGACAGCCCGGAGCTTTCGCTGCACGAACGCGAGTTGTTGCAACGCTTCCGTCAACTCTCCCATCGCCAGCAGAACGCGCTGGTTTCTCTGATCGCCCACGACGCCGAAATGGCCGCAGACGCATCCTGAGTCAAACCGAACATCTCAAGCCAGCATGAATGCTGGCTTTTTTTTGCCCATTTTTCGGGCTTTTCAAGGACGAAAAAAAGCCCGCCAATCGGCGGGCTGTTTCGATGCGAGCAATCAGAGCAGGAAAATCGTCGCCAACCCCAGGAAGATGAAGAAGCCACCACTGTCGGTCATGGCCGTGATCATCACGCTGGCCCCCATCGCCGGATCGCGGCCCATCTTGGCCAGGGTCATCGGGATCAACACCCCCATCAACGCTGCCAGCAGCAGGTTCAACGTCATGGCGGCGGTCATCACCACGCCCAGCGACCAGCTGCCATAGAGCAAGTAAGCCACCACACCGATCACACCACCCCAGACCAGGCCGTTGATCAAGGCTACGGCGAGCTCCTTGCGCATCAGGCGCGACGTGTTGCCGGTGCTGACCTGATCGAGCGCCATGGCGCGAACGATCATGGTGATCGTCTGGTTGCCGGAGTTGCCGCCAATGCCCGCCACAATCGGCATCAGGGCCGCCAGCGCCACCAGCTTCTCGATCGAGCCCTCGAACAGGCCGATCACCCGCGACGCAACGAATGCCGTGATCAGGTTGATCGCCAGCCACGCCCAACGGTTGCGCAGGGATTTCCAGACCGACGCGAAAATGTCTTCCTCTTCACGCAGACCCGCCATGTTGAGGACTTCGCTTTCGCTCTCCTCACGAATCAGGTCGACCATTTCGTCGATGGTCAGACGGCCGATCAGCTTGCCGTTCTTGTCGACCACCGGGGCCGAGATCAAGTCGTAACGTTCGAACGCCTGAGCAGCGTCATAGGCGTCTTCGTCCGGGTGGAAACTCACCGGATCGCTGGCCATCACTTCGGAAACCTGTTTCTCCGGGTCATTGACCAGCAAACGCTTGATCGGCAGCACGCCCTTGAGCACGCCGTCGTAATCGACCACGAACAGTTTGTCGGTATGGCCCGGCAGCTCTTTGAGGCGGCGCAGGTAACGCAGAACCACTTCAAGACTGACATCCTCACGGATGGTCACCATCTCGAAGTCCATCAGCGCACCGACCTGCTCCTCGTCATAGGAAAGGGCCGAACGCACGCGCTCGCGTTGTTGCTGATCCAGGGTCTCCATCAGCTCATGGACGACGTCTCGCGGCAGCTCGGAGGCCAGGTCAGCAAGTTCGTCGGCATCCATGTCCTTGGCGGCAGCCAGGAGCTCGTGATCGTCCATGTCGGCGATCAGCGTTTCACGGACGGAGTCGGATACTTCGAGAAGAATGTCGCCGTCGCGATCAGCCTTGACCAACTGCCAGAGCGTCAGACGATCGTCCAGCGGCAGGGCTTCAAGAATGTAGGCAACGTCGGCGGAGTGCAGATCATCGAGCTTGCGTTGCAGCTCGACGAGATTTTGCCGGTGGACCAGGTTCTCGACCCGGTCATGATGTGCGCCTTCCTGGCGGTGAGTCAGGTCTTCGACGACCCGTTGGCGCTGCAGCAGCTCAACGACCTGAGCCAGGCGATCCTGCAGGCTTTCCTGTGTTTTCTTTACTTCGATTTCGGACATAGGCGAACTCCACTCCCAGCAGCGGGGCACGCCGGAAGGATCAATCAGTCAATTCATGATTGGTAAAACGGGGTACTGAGTAACTACTGGGTAAGTCCATGGAGGTTTTCCATAAGCCCCGGCGGGGCTGACGGGCGCAATGATACACCGCCTGACGGTTTTAAACGTTAAAAATCTAGGCTGAAACAAGCGCTTGCGAGACAAACCTGAGCGCTGTCCTGACTCTTCAGACTGCGACGACTCATCCTGAAAAGAAAACACACCGACGGTGAAAAAACTGCCGGCTACGCTTGAGGAGGAACGTCATGGAGGACGCCGAATGCCATCGAAAACATCCCGATTCATGCTGACCACCCTGCTCTGCCTCCCACCCACAGGGAACGCAACGACACTTCATCGCTGCGAAGCCCCTGACGGCAACCTCACCTTCACGACACTGAGCTGCGCGAACGATGAGCATCTTTCACTTCAGGAGGTACGCCCCTACTCGCCTGGCTCGACGGTGGCACTGATGCCCGAAGCCCGGCACGAAGAAATATCCGGTATGAATATCAGAAAACGCGAAATGGCCGTCGTCGGGCGCACTCAGGACAAATGCGGAGATCTGATCGACGCGCGACAGAAGCGCGAAGCAATCATCAATCAACGAATCATCGCCGGCATGAGCCAACAGGACGTTGAAAGCGCCCTGGGCAAACCCGACAAGGTGAGCATTCGCAATTCGGCAACGAGCTATCGTTACGACCTCAAGCGAGGTCGCAGTGCTCAAGTCGATTTTGATGAAAAAGGATGCGTGACGGGAAAAGCCAAATCCCGGACAGCAAAAAGCCCGCGTTAAACGCGGGCTTTCTGGTATATGGTGCACTCGACAGGATTCGAACCTGTGACCGCTCGGTTCGTAGCCGAGTACTCTATCCAGCTGAGCTACGAGTG